>CAVHUZ010000024.1:0-18273 GCA_963639545.1 Bacteroidaceae bacterium | reverse complement strand
GAACAAAATAGCCTGTAACAAACGCGATTTAACCTAAGTTAACGTATTTATGGGATAATTCTTTTGGCGAAATCGGATAAAGACTATACTTTTGCACCATCGAAAACGAACAAAAACATAAACTATTTAAGGAGACTTATTATGAAAAAATTATTCCTCATGGCAGCTATGGTGCTGTCTTCAGTTGGTGCTTTCGCACAGCATTCAGTAGGTTCTGTAACCTTGCAACCACGTGTAGGCGTTAACATCGCAGACCTCACCGACTTTGGTGATAGCAAGGTGCGTGTTGGATTGGCAGCTGGTGCCGAGCTCGAATACCAAGCAACAGATCTCTTTAGCTTGAGCGCAGGTGTTCTCTATTCTATGCAAGGAGCTAAACAAGAGTACAAAAGTGCTACTGCAACAACCAAACTAGACTATGTTAACATTCCTATCATGGCCAATGTCTATGTTGCTAAAGGCTTGGCAGTGAAAGTTGGTGTTCAGCCAGGTTTCAATGTGAACAGCGAAGCAGAAGGTACTGTTCTCGGACATACTGGTAATGTGAAGTTTGACGCTAAGTCATTCGACTTCGCTATCCCTGTAGGTGTGTCTTATGAGTACAGCAACGTAGTGCTTGACGCTCGTTACAACTGGGGCTTGACTAAGGTTGCAGAAAACTCAGACTGCAAGAACTCAGTGTTCCAGATTACCTTAGGTTACAAGTTTGACCTCTAATACGCCAATCGTTTCGTATTATAAATAAAGAACATGAATCATAAACCCAGTGGCAATGCGCTGCTGGGTTTATTGCGTATTAAACATTTTGTCAAATGGTCAAAAACGTGTAACTTTGCACTATCGTAACAGATAACTTAAGATGGGATACTTAACAACAGATAAAAAGAAGATTACATCCAAAACCTTTATTCAGTTAAAGCAAGCTGGAGAGAAAATAACAATGCTCACAGCTTACGATTATACCACCGCTTCATTGCTAGATGCTGCAGGAATTGATGGACTGTTGGTGGGTGATTCGGCTTCCAATGTGATGGCGGGTAATGACGACACCCTTCCTATTACGGTGGATGAAATGATTATCTATGCTCGTTCTGTGGTTCGCGGTTGCCACCATTGTTTGGTGATATGTGACATGCCGTTTGGCTCTTACCAAGTGTCAGAGGAAGAGGGCGTACGTAATGCAGTGCGTATCATGAAGGAAACTGGGGTTGATGCTTTGAAAATAGAAGGCGGAGCAGAGATCGCACCGCTCATAAAGCACCTTACCACCATAGGTATACCAGTGATGGGACACCTTGGTCTGACTCCGCAGAGCATTCATCAGTTTGGTGGCTACGGCTTGCGAGCAAAGGAAGAGGCTGAAGCACAGAAACTATTGACTGATGCAAAGGCCCTTGAGGAAGCTGGTTGCTTTGGCGTAACCCTTGAAAAGATTCCGTCTACGCTTGCCGAACAAGTAACCCAAATGTTGTCAATCCCTACGATTGGTATTGGCGCAGGCGTGCATACGGATGGCCAAATCTTGGTTTATGCAGATGCAATGGGGATGACGCAAGGTTTCAAACCTAAGTTTCTGCGTCGATTTGCCGAAGTAGGCGAGGCGCTAACGAAAGGCGTTGCAGACTATTGCAAGGCCGTTAAGGAGCAGACGTTCCCTTCTTCAGAGGAGAGTTATTAATCTTAAAACCACTTTATGGATACACAAAACACACCGATTCATTTCCGAATGTGGAATCATAACTTTTGGTTCCTAACGCTAGCCAACCTTTTTGTGACCATGGCAGCTTATTCTTTGGTACCCTTTATACCAATGCAGATGCACAACGATGGTTACAGTTGGTCAGACATAGCTATCATCATGGGAAGTTTTGGATTGGGTATGTTTGTGTTGGGACCATTTGTAGGATATTGGGTAGAGAGATATCGGCGCAACAGAGTTTGTACCTTTGCCATGTTTCTGTTCTTTGTTGCCTCTTTGGGGCTACGCCAAATGGACGTGCTTCATGATAGCGGAGTCGACTTTATGTCTATTCTCGGCCTACGATTGTTGCAAGGAATGGTTTATGGCCTGGCGGGAATGGTGATTCATAGCACGTTGGTGCTTGACACATGTGAGTCGTTATGGCGTACAGAAGCATGTCACACCTTATCTTATTTCAGCAGATTCGGTTATGCTTTAGGACCTTTGACCATATTGGCGGTAAGCAATATTTGGGGCGATAATGCGGCTTCGTTTCTGTCGCCAGCACTTGCGTTGGTTGCAATCGTTCTTATCAGTTTGGTGAAGTTTCCTTTCCGTGCTCCCAACGAAGTGTCCCATCGTTTCAGTCTCGATCGTTTTCTCTTGCCCAAGGGACGATTACTCTTTGCGAATGTACTCTTTGTGACCACCACTTTTGGCTTATGGCTATCCTTTCCTTTTCCGATGGCAAGCTATGCTTGGCTATTACTAGGTTTTGCATTGGCTGTGTTGGCAGAGAAATACGTCTTTGCTGATGCCAATCTCAAGAGCGAAGCCTTGACAGGAATGCTGCTTTCCTTTGTGTCATTTCTGCTTTTAGCCGCTTGTGATATTCATTTGGTGTCGCGTGCCGTTCCTCTGCTAATGGGACTAGGCATGGGACTGATGGGTAGTAGATACCTATTGTTCTTTATTAAGTTGTCCAGCCATTGTCAGCGAGGCAGTTCACAGAGTAGCTTCTTCCTATCTTGGGAGCTCGGAATATGGTTTGGACTGTTTCTTGGCTATTCAGTCTTCCACGAATCGTTCAGCTATGCCGAATATACGGCAATGGCAATCATAGCTATAGTCTTCTTGTTTTATAATTATTTCTTGCATGGTTGGTATATGAACCACAAGAATCGTTAAGCCTTCCGCATATGAAAAAATACCTATTCCTCTTGCTCCTTTTATGCATTAGTGACCCGATTTTGGCTCAACAAATGCTGAGTATTGCTGACATGATCCAGATTCAGCAATCTAGTAATATGCATTTCGCCAATGAGCTCGTTGAGAAGAAAGGATATCAGCGGTTCGATGCCACAGGGGTAGTAGCGGATTCATTGGCAAGCCGAAATCATTGGTATGCTCAAGGCTGCGAGCTTGATGCCCATTTCTTTCCCATATCCAAACCCGAATCGACCGCTTCAGTAGTGGAAGTGATGGAGAAGAGCCATTATTTTGTTTCGTTGATAGTGTATAGCGAATCTCTTATGAAGGATTTGGCAACGCAAATTGTCAACGAAGGATACCGTCAAGAGCCCACCAATCTAGGTGAACAGCATTTTACCAAGGGCGAAAGCTTCTTCTATATTTACCCCAACAGTGTGCATCCATCCTATTGGACCATTCTTCTTGGATGGCAAATAGATATTGACGAAATATAAAAATCATCTTTCATATGTCAATGAATACATTTTCATATACCGACGATCGCTTTGCAGATATCCAATTGTTGCGTTATCAGCTGCCCCATTTTGAGTCGTTCCCTCTTCGTACCAAACTCTATATTTATTGTTTATCACAAGCCACGCTCTATGGTCGTGATATCATCTTTGATCAGTTTGGACGATACAATCTCGTGATACGAAAGACCTTAGAAGGCATCTATAACGAGTATAAGGGCGATCGAGAGGCAGCCGACTTTAAGGCGCTTGAGGTCTATCTCAAACGTGTGTGGTTCTCTAATGGTATCTATCATCATTATGGATGTGAGAAATTTGTCCCCGAATTCTCTGAAACATTCTTTAGAAAGGCGGTAGAACAGACACCCGAAGACGTGTTGCCTTTAGCTGAGGCCGGTGGCGATAAACAACAGTTGCTTGATGTTTTGGTTCCAGTCATCTTCCAAGCAGACCTCCTAGCCAAACGTGTTAACAAAGCCGATGGCGTGGATCTCATCAAGACCTCAGCTTGCAACTTCTATGAAGGAGTGACACAGGCAGAAGTGGAACAATATTATGCCCAAATGAAAGGGGACAACCCCGAACCACCTAGCTATGGACTCAACTCCACTTTGGTTAAGAAAGACGGCCAGCTCAACGAGGATGTTTGGCATCTTGGGGGCAAATACGGCAAGGCGATAGAACGTATTGTCACTTGGCTCAATAAGGCTAAGGAATATGCTGATACCGAACAGCAAAAGCAGATCATCTCTCTCTTGGTGGATTATTACACCACGGGCGATCTGAAGACCTTTGATCAGTATTCCATCGCATGGGTTAATGATCAAGATATCACCGTCGACTTCATCAACGGATTTATAGAGGTGTATGGTGATCCGCTAGGATTTAAAGGCTCTTGGGAAGGTATTGTGGAGTATAAAGACGAAGAAGCTACCAAGCGAACAAGGAAGATCTCTGCCAACGCACAATGGTTTGAGGACCACTCACCTGTGGATCCACGCTTCCGTAAGCCCGTAGTTAAGGGCGTAACAGCCAATGCCGTGTGTGCAGCGATGCTTGGTGGAGACGAGTATCCATCTACCGCTATAGGCATCAATCTTCCTAATGCTGATTGGATTCGTGCTCAATATGGCAGCAAGAGTGTCACGATAACCAATCTCACCCATGCTTATTCACAGGCTGCCAAGGGTAATGGATTCCTAGAAGAGTTTGTTCCCGATGCCGAAATCCGCAAGATGATAGAGACCTATGGCGATCAATGTGATGATCTCCATACCGACTTGCACGAGTGCTTAGGCCATGGCAGTGGTCAGCTGTTGCCTGGCGTGAGCTCAGATGCACTGAAAAACTATGGCAATACGATAGAAGAGGCACGCGCAGACCTCTTCGGTCTCTATTATATCGCAGACAAGAAGCTAGTCGAACTAGGTTTGCTTCCCAACCAAGAAGCATATAAGGCTCAGTATTATGAATATATGCTTAATGGCTTATTGACTCAACTGGTGCGCATCAAACCTCACCATCAGATAGAAGAAGCCCATATGCGTAATAGGGCATTGATCGCTCGTTGGGCATTAGACATTGCTAGTCAACGCCAGACTGACGGAACGCAAGCCGTAGAATTACGCACAGAGGAGGGTTGCACTTCGGTTCGTATCAATGACTATGAAGCTTTGCGTGAGATTTTTGCCTATGAACTGGCAGAGATTCAGCGTATTAAGAGCGAAGGCGATTATGATTCAGCACGACAGTTGGTAGAACAGTATGCCGTTAAAGTGGACCCGACACTTCATGAAGAGTTGCTTTCAAGATATGAGCAACTACACATTGCCCCTTATAAAGGATTCCTTAACCCTGTGATGAAGGTACAGCGTGATGCAGAAGGCAAGCCTACAGATGTGCTAATCGATTACACAGAAGGATATGTAGAGCAGATGTTGCGTTATAGTACCGAATATGCTACGCTGATATAAAGAGCTGGCTCAAACTCCAACAATGATAAATCCACGATATAGACCGCTTTGTGTCTACATCGTGGATTTGTTAGTTTCTAGCTTATTAAGCAATTGCGATGCCTATGCCGTTTACTGCTTGGTATCTTTCAAGGCTTCAGCCATATTCTTTGCAGCCTTTCTGCCATCGCCCATAGCCAGAATAACGGTAGCTCCGCCACGTACGATATCACCTCCAGCGTAGATATTTTCCATGCTCGATTGCATTTGCTCATTGACCACAATGGTGTTTTTCCTGCCAAGTTCCAATCCCTTAATTGAATTGGGAACAAGTGGGTTGGGGGATACTCCCACTGCCACAATCACCTGATCACATTCGATGGTGGTCGTTTCACCAGTGGCTTCGGGACGGCGTCTGCCGCTAGCATCGGGCTCACCCAGCTGCATGACATCAAGCACGGCGGCTTTCACAGCTCCGTTCTCGTCTGCGAGATACTCCTTGGGGTTGTGTAAGGTCAAGAAGTGAATGCCTTCTTCCTTGGCATGTTTCACCTCTTCTAGACGGGCGGGCATCTCCGCTTCCGATCTTCTATACACCAAGGTGACGTCAGCACCTAGTCGCTTGGCAGTGCGGCATGAGTCCATAGCCGTGTTGCCACCACCCACAACGAGCACCTTCCGTCCTATATTGATAGGCGTATCGGTCAATGGGTTGGCTGCATCCATGAGGTTTACACGGGTGAGATACTCATTAGAAGAGAGAATGTTGATAGCGTTCTCGCCAGGAATGTGCATGAAGTTGGGCAGTCCGGCGCCTGTTCCGACAAAGATTCCCTTAAAGTTCTCTTTCTCTAGATCCTCAATAGTCAACGTCTTTCCTATGATCACGTCGGTCTGGAAGTGCACACCTTGCTTGCGCAGATTCTCTATCTCGACATCCACGATGCGGTTGGGCAATCTGAATTCGGGTATACCATATTTCAGTACACCACCAATCTCGTGCAGAGCCTCGAATACATAGACATCAAATCCTTGCTTCACCATATCCCCAGCGAAGCTCAGACCCGAAGGTCCTGAACCCACAACAGCCACCTTGATACCATTTGATTGGATCTGTGGGGTGGGGAGGTGCTCACCGCTTTCACGTTCATAGTCGGCAGCGAAGCGCTCTAGATAGCCGATAGCCACTGCAGGCTCACCCATCTTGAGATGGATACACTTGCTTTCGCATTGCTTTTCCTGTGGACAAACGCGTCCGCATACAGCCGGAAGAGCTGATGTCTGTTTGAGAACCTGTGCTGCACCGAGGAAGTTCTCGCGTTCAATGTTCTTGATAAAGGAGGGAATCTGAATGTTGACAGGACATCCTTCTACGCAAGTGGGGTTGGCGCAGTCCAAGCATCGGTGTGCTTCCTGCACCGCCATCTCTTTGGTCAATCCCTTATTGACTTCCTCGGTTCTAGTGGTAGCACGATATGCTGCATCTAACTCGGGCATCTTTACGCGCGGGATGCTGCGACGCTCCTTGGGTTTCATTGCCTTTCTGAGCTCTGCACGCCATTCTGCGTTGCGGTCAGTAAGGAGGTCAGCATCGGTATTGTCGCCTTCGCTATTGGTCGTTCCTTGGTTAGCAGTGTCTGTTAGCGTTGAGGCTTGTGTGTCTGACGATGTGTTCTGAGGCAAGACATGATCCTCATAGTGTTCCATCTCTTCACGTTCAGCTGCGCTAAAGGTTCGCATCCTTTTGAGCATCTCGTTCCAATCCACCTTGTCACCATCAAATTCGGGGCCATCTATACATACAAATTTGGTCTCGCCATTAATGGTTAGGCGGCACGCACCACACATGCCCGTTCCGTCAACCATAATCGTGTTGAGCGAAACCGTGTTGGGAATGTTGTATTTCTGAGCAAGAAGTGAGGTAAACTTCATCATCATTGGTGGTCCGATAGCGATGACCTTGTCCACATGCTCACGCTTGATAACCTCTTCCACTCCTACGGTTACCACACCTTTTATGCCCAGTGAGCCATCATCCGTGGTGATCACCACCTCGTCAGAGTTGGCTTCCACTTCGTCTTGCATGATTACTAGCTCCTTGGTCTTGCCCGCTAGTACGGAGATAACTCTGTTGCCAGCGTTGTGTAAGGCGGTGAGGATAGGCAGAATGGCTGCTATACCGATACCGCCACCGGCACATACCACGGTGCCATAATGCTTTATCTCAGATGGTGTGCCTAGCGGACCAACGATGTCGTGCACCGTATCGCCTGGATTTAGGTTGCAAAACTTGGTAGATGAGAGACCTACGGCTTGGATGACGAGGTCTAGCGTGCCTTTCTTTGCGTCACTCTTAGCAATGGTATAGGGGATGCGTTCGCTGTTAGCATCAACGCGAACGATGATGAAATTGCCTGGCCGACAACTACGTGCGATAAGAGGTGCCTCCACACAGAATCTGAACACCTTCTCGCTGTACTGGATTTTGCTGATTATTTTGTTCATAGAGTAGAAATAGATTTGGTAATGCCTTAAAGAAAAGAAGCCTCCCCAAGTTCCTTCTTGGGGAGGCTGGGATTTTTAGTTTGGAAGAGTCTGATTAGAAGTTCTTGTCGTCGAGTATCTCAAATCCGCAGTAAGGTACAAGCACTTTAGGTACTTTGATGCCTTCGGGAGTTTGATTGTTTTCGATGATGGTTGCCACGATACGAGGCAAAGCCAATGCAGAGCCGTTGAGGGTGTGGCAAAGCTCAATCTTCTTGTCCTCGCTATGACGATAGCGGCAGTGCAGACGATTAGCCTGATAGCTCTCAAAGTTGGATACAGAAGAAACCTCAAGCCAACGCTGTTGTGCTGCGCTCCATGTCTCAAAGTCGTAGCAGATGGAAGAGGTGAAACTCATATCGCCACCGCAAAGACGCAAGATGTGGTAAGGCAACTCAAGCTTCTGCAGCAAGCCTTCAACGTGGTCGAGCATCTCCTTCAATGATTCGTATGAGTGCTGAGGTGTATCGATGCGTACAATCTCAACCTTGTCAAACTGATGCAAGCGGTTCAGACCGCGCACATCCTTGCCGTATGAACCAGCCTCGCGACGGAAACATGCTGAGTAAGCACAACGCTTGATAGGCAGATCCTTCTCGTCAAGAATCTCGTCACGGAAGATGTTGGTCACAGGAACCTCAGCTGTTGGGATGAGATACAGGTCATCTAGGTTGGCGTGGTACATCTGACCTTCCTTGTCAGGAAGCTGACCAGTACCCAAACCGCTAGCTTGGTTGACTACGAAAGGAGGTTGTACCTCTAGGTAACCAGCCTTGCGAGCTTCTTCCAAGAAGAAAGCTTCTAGCGCACGCTGTAGACGTGCCATCTTGCCAATGTATATTGGGAATCCTGCACCTGTAATCTTAACACCCAGGTCAAAGTCTACAAGGTTATATTTCTTCAACAGATCCCAGTGACAAAGGGCGTCAGCGGGTAGCTCGGGTTTCACACCACCTTCTTTTACCACCACGTTGTCGCTCGCATCTTTACCTTCAGGTACTTGCTCGTTAGGAATATTAGGGATAGTAAGCAACACGGCATTCATGTCAGCTTGTGCTTTTTCCATGATTTCCTGTATTGCCTTATCAGCCGATTTGAGCTCGGCTACTTTTTCCTTGATATCGTTGGCTTCATCTTTTTTGCCCTCCTTCATTAATCCACCAATCTGACGGGACAACTGGTTCTGTTGCTGCTTGTTAGCATCAAGCTTTTGTTGCGCTTCACGGCGTAGCTTGTCATATTCCAAAACCTTCTCTACAGCCTCGCGAGCACCATCAAAATGCTTCTTCTCAAGACCTTTAATCACGCGTTCAGTTTCCTCACTGATGAGTTTTAATGTAAGCATATGCGTTTATGAATTATTAATTTTCTTACTGAGAGCAAAAGTACAATTTTTTTTTCAATTACCTTTGTTTTGTTATCTTGTTTTTTAATTCGTTCCAATCTTGTAACAAAGCTTTAACTGAAGAGGCTTCCCTATGGCCTAAAAACAAAAAAAATGCTAACCGTTAGGTTAACATTGAGACGTCTTAATGTGGGTAGTGATGGATTCGAACCACCGAAGCTAGAAGCAGCAGATTTACAGTCTGCCCCATTTGGCCACTCTGGAAACTACCCAAACGAAAGGAAAGTGGGCGTTGACGGATTCGAACCGCCGACCCTCTGCTTGTAAGGCAGATGCTCTGAACCAGCTGAGCTAAACGCCCTTATTGAATCAATCACAAATGAAAGGTGGGCGTTGACGGATTCGAACCGCCGACCCTCTGCTTGTAAGGCAGATGCTCTAAACCAGCTGAGCTAAACGCCCTTCGTTGTAAAAGCGAGTGCAAAAGTATAGAAAAACTTCCAAACACGGAAATCTTTTCGCTTGTAAAATGTATCTAATTAACAATTATTTGCAGACTTGCGACCTTACACCTTATTAATTAATATAATGCGAAAGCATAGACGTTGTTATTAAACCAAGCCTTCGTCTCCTTGCGTTAGGATGTGTATGAAACTAAAGGATAAATTGTTTTTATGACAAAAATAAATTAATTTTCCACGAAAATCAAATTATTTTTGTTTCCGAAAGGTATCGTTTGGTATTGATAAAGGTATCATTAGGCATCGTAAAAGAAGATGCCTAATGGTACAAAACAATCTTTAGGCGGGTTCTAAAAATTATCTTTGATGGATTTTTGAATTTTAGCCGAGTAGATTTTTCATTCTTTCTGAAGGAGCATAGCGGGCTATGCGACTGAGAAAGAAGGGATAAGATGCCGGATAAAAACAAAAAGACACAAAGAGCTATCCGTCTATAAAGACGAAAATAATAGTGCGTGGAATTTATAGAACACGCCTTAAAAACCTAAAACAACAACTGAATAGATTTTAAGATGAAGAAGATTTTGCTGCTATTGTTCTCTTTTCTCTGCGCATGGAACGCAGAAGCGAGAACGCACGAGAACTTTGATGCGGGCTGGCGCTTTGTCCTTGGTGACGATGCGCAGATGTCACAAGTGGCGTTTGACGACAGTAAGTGGCGTCAGCTCAACCTTCCCCATGACTGGGCAGTGGAGGGCGACTTCTCTGCTGGCAACCCTAGTGGTGCTGGCGGTGGTGCGCTACCAGGCGGAATAGGATGGTATCGCAAGCACTTCCGCGTACCCGCTACGTTCAAGGATGGCGAGCGCATGCTCATCACCTTTGATGGTGTGTACATGAACTCTACCGTCTATATCAATGGTCACGCCTTGGGTACACGGCCCTTCGGTTACATCTCGTTCCAGTATGACCTCACACCATACCTCAATCGTGGCGGTGAGAACGTGATTGCGGTAAAGGTGGACAACTCTGATCAGCCCAACTCACGTTGGTATTCGGGTTGCGGTATCTATCGTCATGTGTGGCTCACCACCACCAATGACCTCAGAGTAGACAACTGGGGTGTGCAGGTGATGCCACAAACCAAGAACGGTAAGCAATGGACCGTGCCTGTGAAGGTGACGCTGAAGAACGATGGCGCACTGACGCAAAAGGCTGTTGTGCGCAACACATTGCTCGATGAGGCTGGCAACGTGGTGACAAAGACGGAGAGCGCCAACGTGCAGCAGACGCTGAAGGTGAAGAACCCAACGCTCTGGAGCGTGGAACGCCCTGCCGTTTACACCCTTCTGACCCAAGTGTTGGTGGGCAACAAGGTGGTGGATGAGGTGAAGACCACCACTGCTTTCCGCTATTTCCGCTTCGATGCAAATACGGGCTTCTGGCTGAATGGCAAGAACTTTAAGATCAACGGCGTGTGCGATCACCACGATCTAGGTAGTCTTGGCGCCGCTCTGAACGAGGATGCCCTTCATCGCCAGTTGGTAAAACTGAAGGATATGGGTGTCAATGCAGTGCGTTGCAGTCATAACCCTCCTGCACCCGAACTGCTCAATATGTGTGACACGATGGGCTTTATCGTGATGGACGAATCGTTTGATATGTGGCGTCGTAAGAAGACACAGAACGACTATGCACGTTTCTTTGACGAATGGCACGTGCGTGACCTGACTGACCTCGTGGTGCGCGATCGCAATCACCCATGTATCTTTATCTGGAGTATCGGTAACGAGGTGCTGGAGCAGTGGTCTAGCGCTAGCGCAGATGAGCTGTCGCTAGAGCAAGCTAACCTAATCTTGAACGCGGGACACGATGCGTCAACCTTGGCTCACGGCAAAGACCTCTCGCCCAACTCGCTCTTGACCATCCATCTTGCTGATGTGGTGAAACAACTGGACAACTCTCGCCCTATCACGGCAGGTTGTAACGAACCCTCACCGGATAGTCACCTGTTCAAGTCGGGTGCTATCGACCTGATTGGGTTCAACTATCACCACCAGTGGATTAAGGATGTGCCTACCAACTTCCCAGGAAAGCCATTCATCATGACCGAGAGCGTATCGGCATTGCAGACCCGTGGCTACTATCGTATGCCTTCAGATAGCATCTATGTGATGCCTGAGAGATGGGATATCCCTTACACTGACCCTACGATGATGTGCTCAGCGTATGACAATAGTCATGCACCTTGGAGCTCAACGCACGAAGAAACATGGGAGGTGGTGAAGCATACGCCTTACTGCTCAGGTCAGTTTATCTGGACTGGGTGGGACTATCTCGGCGAGCCGACGCCCTACGGATTCCCCGCACGTAGCAGTTACTTCGGTATCATTGACCTTGCAGGCTTCCCGAAGGATATCTACTATATGTATCAGAGCGAGTGGACGGATAAGTCAGTGCTGCACCTGTTCCCTCACTGGAACTGGTTGGAAGGTCAAACCATCGATATGTGGTGCTACTATAACGATGCTGACGAGGTGGAACTCTACATCAATGGTAAGAGCCAAGGCGTGCGCAGCAAGAAAGATGACCACCAGTATCACGTGATGTGGCGTGTACAGTTTGAACCCGGTACGGTGAAAGTGGTGGCACGCAAGGGCGGCAAGGAAGTGCGCTCGCAAGAGATCCACACCGCTGGAGCCGCAGAGAACATCCGCTTGAGCTGCGACTATCGTGGCAAGAATACCCTCTTTGTCAATGCCGAGGTGATGGATAAGGATGGCAACCTCTGCCCCAATGCTGAGAATCAGATTTTCTTCTCAGCTGACAATGCCGAGATCATCGGTGTGGATAATGGTAGCCAGTTCTCCACAGAGCGTTTCAAGGCTGACAACCGTAAGGCTTTCTTTGGTAAGTGTATGGTGGTGCTCCGTGTGAAAGATGCTACGAAGCCCGTCACGCTCAAGGCACAAGCCACTGATCTCAAGGCTAGCACCATCCAGCTGTGATGAGATGATAGGAAAAGACGTTTTCTGCTAATAGAATAAGGAGAACCATCTGATAGAATAAGGGGCAACACCGAGATAGGTGCTGCCCCTTATTGACGATATAGCTAGATGGCTAAAGGCTACGGATAGGATTATTTTACCATCACCTTACGGGTCTTACCATCCTTCATGCGGAGGATATTCATGCCATGGGTGAGGTTGTTGGTGCGCTGACCATTGATGTTATAGATGGCTGAAGGCTGACCATCCTCGGTGGTATTGACGCCGTTGATGCTTGTAGGATCGTCCTCCCAAGAGAATGTGGCGTACGTGGCCATATCGCTTTCAGTATCATAAAGCTTTACATCAGTTACATAGTTGTCATCATTCAGCGTGTATGTGAACTCATTATTCTCGCTTTCATCATTCGTTACATCGTATGTAACCTTGGATGGCAGATTCTTACACGTCAAGCCATGCTCCTTGATAGGCAGAAGTCCGATAGAGTTATATTCGGTTAACAAGCTAGGGTCGAATATGGGTGAGAGCCATGTCACTTCAGGTACAAAAGCCAAATCGGTGTATTCGGCGGTGATGGTGGAAACCAATTCGTTATTCTCATATTCTTCTATCTTGCTGATATTGCCATCAGTCCAAGTGAGTTTCACATATTGAGCTTTGCCATCCTCGTTGGTGCCTTCCATCTCGGTGAGGTGACCATCGGTGTAGGTGTAATCGTAACTGAAGGTCTTGCCGGTGCTTGTGGTGTAAGTGTCGGTCTGTACCAAACCATCAGAAAGATCGCTCTTGACAGTGTATTCCACCGAGCCTTCGTCCGCCATCACGTTAGCGTGGCTTGTGATGGTGTTGTTGCCGTAGGTAAATGTCTGTGACATCAAGTCAAACTGGTATCCCATTGCGGTTGCTGACAGACCGATGGAAGCCAACTCGCTGTTCTCGTTATAGGTCAGTGTGCCCTTGCCGTTGATGGTAAGCGTCTGGCCGCCCATATCTTCGGACATGCTGAATGTGAATCCGCTGACGCGTTTCTGTGCTTGTGCGCCACAAGCAATAGCCATAAGTAAGGCTACGGAGAGTAAAACTTTCTTCATATAAAGTGTTGTTTAAAATGTTTGTAAATATCTTGGAAAATATCGATAGTTAACCAATTTTGGTGCAAAGGTATGACAATAATGTTTACAAATGATTGGCGTTTATGTTTTTTTTGTATATTTGCACATACTAAACATAAGTGAAATTGTTCGTTAAATAGAAATCAATATGAGACGAAGCTATTCTTTATTATTGTCAACATTGTTGCTGATGGGAGCCAGCGGTAATCTGTCTGCACGTCAGCTTGTCACCTTACCCATTCAGTCGCCATCTATAACGGAGGACGCTGAGGTTGCCACACCTTTGACATGGACTACCATAGCCATGGCCGATTCGGCTGATTCGTACACCGTTAAATATAATATCGCTTACCCAACGGATGGCGATGAGGCGCTAGTGAATGCTATTCGCCGATGGATCAATGATGAATTGACCCCTACAACCTATGATGAGGATACGGGTAAGGAAGTGAAGGTGAACCCATACACAGGTAGCTTGGACAATGGAAGAGATGTGGTGAGCTACTATGTAAAGCGAGAAGCTGCGCAGCTCAAAGCCGACTATGAAGAGATGACAGCCGACAGTGAAGGTGGCGAAGACGGTGAGAGCATGCAGTGGCCTGCATCTGAAAGCGATGTCGAGGTCAAGCTAGATTGCCAGACTGATCAGTTCCTATCTATGACTAGCAGTACCTATGATTATATGGGTGGCGCTCATGGTATCAGTACCTTTGCCGGCGTCACATTCAGCAAGACCACTGGAAAGCAACTGACCAAAGTGGTGAAGGCCAATAGTGCTCGTCAGATGCAAGCGTTGCTATTGAAAGGAGCATGCGAATACTTTAGCCAAGGTGGTGAGAAAGTCACTGTGGGCAATGTCAAGCAATATCTGCAGCTAGAAGGCAACGTTATGCCTCTGCCTTCAGTGGAGCCTTATCTGACCGAGAAAGGCGTGATGTTTGTCTATCAGCAATATGAGATAGCTTGCTATGCAGCCGGAATGGTGTCGTTCTGTGTACCTTATAAGAGGATATGGAACTACCTCACACCCGAAGCTAAGGCGGTATTGCCTGCATCTTATGCACCGCAGAACACCACAGCTACCACCACGAAGCGTACAGTAACAAAGGGCAAACGCCCCGTTCGTAGATAATTGTTAATCAAACACACTATTGTATTATGTCAAAATTTTGTCCCCATTGCGGTAATACCGTAGGTGATCAAGACACCTTCTGCATCCATTGCGGTGAATCTCTTGATGACGCTGTCACCCAGCAAGCCTCTAATGGACCAGCACAGGGCACGCGTCCTTCTGCGCCACAGTATGGACCACAACCCTCGCAGCCCGTCTACTATCCTCAACCCAAGCAAAACAACACGTTGCTGTATGTGATCATCGCCGTATTGGTCTGTTTGCTGATAGGCGGTGGCGTGTTCTTCTTCGTTAGTTCGTCAAAGGATAAAAACAACCAAGAGGCACAACAGCAGGAGCAAGCCGACTCACTTAAGAAGGAAATCAACACGCTCAAGCAAGAAACAGCTGACGCAAAGGCTTCTGCCCAGCAAGCTACCCAAGCCGCTAACGCCAAGGTCGTGGTGAAGCAACATGCCGCTCATGCCGCTGAACATCGCGCTGTGAGTGCCGGTGGTGGTAGCAGCAGTAGCTCAGTCAAGGTGGTTATCAATGGCTCGGGTGTACGTATGCGTTTCGCCCCAAGCCTTGATTCGGGCTACCTCACATGGGGGAATGGTGCTACGCGTGCTCCGAAGAAAGGCGCACGCCTGACCTATCTCGGTGAGAACGACGACTGGTATCAGGTGTACTATTTGGGTGAAATCTTCTATGTATCCAAGGAATACTCTTATCTAGAATACTAATAAATATATAAGGTGAACACACAACATTTTCAGAAGTTATCTCTTCTCACCGTCGCTCTGCTTTTGATGGCTTGCGGCGGTAAGGCTACAGGTAAGCAGGACGGCGCTAAGGAACAACCTTCCACAGAAGCAGCGCCAAGCAATGACAGTATTCGTGAGCACGTGGTACTCGACTTTGGCAATCGCACCATCCGTACCACACCTGATGAGAGTATCAGTATGCCGGCTTTGATGAAAAACCGCAAAAACTGTTTCTTGGTGCTTTCAAAGAAAGACTATTACCTCTACGTCTATGAAGCACAGGGCAACGACACGGTGATGCTGGCTCGTTACGATTGTGCCTTCGCTCTCAAAAAGGGTGATAAGACCAAGACTGGCGATATGCGCACACCTCACTGCGTGTCTATGAGCAAACCATTCCATATCGAAAAGATTAAGAATGCGCACGACTGGTATCACGACTTCAAGGATGGTCGTGGCTCGATACGTAGCTATGGCGACTACTTCATGCAGCTGCGCCTAGATGGTCACCCCTTGGTAAGCAACCATAGTATCGGTATTCATGGTAGCACCAACAACCGCGAGAGTGTGCCTGGACGCGCCAGCGAGGGCTGCATCCGCTTGAAGGATGAGGATATCAAGGATCTTCGCGAGACCTATGCATCGGTAGAGATGAAGGTCTTTATCAAGTCGGAGACCATGGATGATCTTCCTTTCGAGACCCACGCCTTTGCTAAACAAGGCATTGAGCGCAAACGCCACTTTGCCGTTGCCAATACGTTGACCAACGAGCAGATTGCCACTGCGCCCACTGAGCAGGGGAGGGTGAAGAAAGCTGCCACCCGAAAAGCCTCTTCCGATTCGGTTCGCAGCACTGCCAACGCCAAGAGTAGCAGCAAGAACAAGACCTTAGAACAACTCAAGAGTAAACGCTAACAACCTTGGCTTTTCTAAGCTGAGGGATCAGAAAAGGCTCTTCCATTAATGCGTGGATAAATCTCCGGTGCGTTTGTCACCATCATCTATCCACATATTAATGGAAGAGCCACAAAAAAGCCATTGAGCTATACGCTACATATGCGTATTAGCCCAATGGCTCTATTGGTATATGGCGTGTTCTCTAAATTCCACGCACGATAAAATTTGTATTTAAGACGGATTACTTTTTGTGTCTTTTTGTCCGGCATCTTTCTTTTCCTTCATAGTCGCATAACCCGCTATGCTCTTTCTGAAAGGAAATGAAATCTGCTCGGCTAAAATTCAAAAATCCTTCAAAGGACATTTATTGAACCCGCCGTAAATCTAACCGAGATTAGAGGTTAGGATTGATCTCAGTCCACTTAGCAACCTCAGGAACGATGCCGAGCTCTACAATCTCGTCACGCATCTTGCAAAGGTGCTCGTATGACTTGTTAAGAGAAGCCAATTCTTCTTCTGTACCTGTAGGATCGGTGAAGTGAACACCAGTCTTGTCGATAGTGGTAGGCATTGCCATCATCACGTTCTTGTAGCCTAGCTTGTCATTGTTGACATAGCATCCTGCTGGCAAAGTGAATGGTTCGCCGCCCATAGCAGCTTCAATCATCTTCACTGCGTTGTAAGCTGGGCTCTGGAAAGAGCTACGGCCACGAAGCTTGATGATGTTAGAACCACCCTGTACGGTGTGGTGCTTGATCTCTTCCCAACGCTCGTCAGAAAGACCCATCTCTGCCAATGGCTTGCCGTCAACCTTCACCTGAGAAGCGAATACAGCCATCTGCTCACCGTGACCACCATAGGTGTGTGCGCCGGTAACCTTATCCTGCTGTACACCAAACTCTAATGCGAGAGCCTGCTGCAGACGTGTAGAGTCAAGAGCAGCAAGAGATGTGAGCTGGTTAGGCTTCAAACCAGAGTGGATCAGTGCGGTCAATGCAGTAACATCGGCTGGGTTGAAGATTACCACTACGTGCTCTACCTCAGGGCAATACTTCTTGATGTTGTCACCAAACTCAGCTGCAATCTTGCAGTTGCCTTTGAGCAAGTCCTCACGGGTCATGCCATCCTTACGAGGAGCACCACCTGAAGAGATGATGTATTTAGCACCAGTGAAAGCTTCTTCTGGATCTACAGTGTAAGTAACATTTGCTCCAGGGAAAGCACACTGCTGAATCTCGTCGAATACACCATGAACACCTGGCTCATAGATATCGTAAAGACAAATGTTAGGAGTAAGACCGAGCATCAAAGCGCTCTGTACCATGTTTGAACCAATCATACCGCCAGCTCCGACGATAAGAAGTTTCTCGTTTGTTAGATAGCTCATTATTTTATTACGTTTAAATAATTTTATTACGTTCAAATATATTATTCCATTCTATGAAACCGCAATCATTGCAGTTTAACTTATGCAAAGATAAACATTCTTTTTTGATTGCCCATGTTTTTTGCGTTCAGTTTGTGTTATTTATTGTGAAACGACATAGCATTGTAATCTGCGAATGACATTTGAGAGTTCTTATCGCATTGTTATATTAAATACTGCATTGTTATATTAAATAATGTAAGGCGTAAAATGAGCAGGAAACGGCCCTTGTAACATAAAGCCAA
>CAVHUZ010000023.1:0-32906 GCA_963639545.1 Bacteroidaceae bacterium | reverse complement strand
AAAGGTTAATAGATTGTTTAGGTTAGTAGTAATAGATTTAGGTTTTTAGTTATTTTATTAAGGTAAAAGTTTAACAGATTCGTAAAAGGATGACAGTTGAAAACCGTGAGGCTTTCATCTTGTTAGAAAAGGATTTTTAGTTAAACATAGGCTAAGCGCTGGAGCTCGTGGAGAGTTTCAGCGTTTCATCTTTATAGACCCTTTGTGCCGTAAAAGCATCGGCACGATATGGAGACGATCCCAGCAAGACATTCTATAGATTTCTACAACATTCTAAGAGGCCATTCGGAAGATAACAGAAAGCCCCATACCAACACTTCTCTAGTCCTCCTCCACCTCATAACAAACCCCATAAAGCGATTCCGTTCTATGGGGTTTGTTCGTTTATGATGTATAGACGTCCACCTAATGTCGTATGCAAGACGTTCTCTATGCCGCTATTAGCCTACATCATCCATCACTTACTGATTAGGCAAACCGCATAAGCCGAGATGCCTTCTTGCCGTCCCGTGAATCCAAGACGCTCGGTCGTGGTGGCTTTGATAGATATCTGACCCTCATCACAACCCATCACCTGCGCCAAGCATTGCTTCATCTGAGGCACATGCGGATTGAGTTTGGGTTTCTCTGCACACACCGTTGCGTCAATATTAACAAGGTGATAGCCCTCCGTTGCAAGCAGATCGATGGTCTTGCGAAGAAGAATCTTCGAATCGATATCTTGCGTTTCTTTAGATGTATCGGGGAAATGATAACCGATGTCGCGCATATTTGCCGCACCAAGCAAGGCGTCGCAGATGGCATGAATGAGCACATCGGCATCGCTATGACCTAGCAAACCCAGCGTATGAGGTATCTGTATGCCACCGAGCCATAGCGCCCTACCCTCTACAAGGCAGTGCACATCATATCCCATACCCACACGGAAGGGACACATCACGGGCTGAGGACGACCCTCAGCAGCACAGTTCTGATCATTCATAACCTTCATAAAGCTTATTAACGGCGCTGGAAGAGATCCTTGATACCATCCATATCAAACGACAGCGAGAAGCGCAAGGTCTGATCCAAAGGGTTACTCTTAGCGGTAGCAATGACATATCCGGCATCAAGCGAGAACACACTCATCTTGAATCCAGCACCTACAGTGAAGTATTTGCGGTTACCTTTGTTCTCACTCTCGTTGTGATAACCTGCGCGGATAGAGAACTGATCATGGTAGACATACTCGGCACCCAAGCTCCAGTTGATCTCTTGCATCTCTTCCTTGAAGCCACCAGGAGCATCATGGAAGCTCTTGAAGATACCAGAGATAGACGAACAGTCATAATATTCCTTTTGCTTACGCTGCTCGAAGTCCTCATTCGACTCGCCATCACGTTGCTGAGGATAGGTAGGAACAAGCAGTTTGTTGGCATCAGCGGCAATGGTGAAGCGGTTATACTCGTCGATCGGGATCATCACCGAAGCACCAAGGCGCAGATTGGTAGGGATAAACTCAGAGTTGTCATCGCCTCCGAAGGTAATCTTAGAGCCGATATTAGAGATGTTCATACCCAGACCCAACTGGCATTCGCGGCTACCCATATTGAAATAGTTCTGATAGTAGCATGACAGATCGGCTGCAAAGGCCGATCCCGGTGTGGTATCCTCGGTGTAATCGTAGGTCAGATCCGAGTAGATAAAGCGCACTGCAGCGGCAAGCGAGAAGTGTTCAGAGAGCATCAGCGAGTAAGCCACATCCAGCGACATCTCATATGGATTGATAGTCATATCGCCCGTGTTGTCCACACCCGAGCTGGTTGACACCTCACCGAGGGAGAAATAGCGGAGCGAACCGGACACTGCGCTATAATCGCCTATGCGATAGTAACCCGAGAGATAAGCTAGGTCCATATCGTTGACCAGCTGTCGGAGCCACGGAGTATAGTTGAGTGCCACGCCAGCCTTACTGATGGCAAATGGATACTTAGCTGGGTTCCAGTATTGAGAGTTCACATCCGGATCGGTTGCAGCACCGACGTCACCCATACCGGCAGCTCTGGCATCGGGAGCGATGGTCTGTGAGGTTACCGCAGAGTTGACAGGATTGAACATATCCTTCTTATCCTGTGCCCAAGAACTGAGCGGAAGCAGTGCCAAGGTGGCGCTAGCTAGGACGGATTGTATTGTTTTCTGATTCATTCTGTTGCTATTTCTTTAGTATAATAAACGTGAGAGTGGCTTACTTATTGTTTACCACGATGAGTTTCTTGGCCTTGGAAGCCTGCGAGCTACCCTCTGCGCTGAGCTTCACACGATAGAGATAGACGCCCGTCTGAAGCCTTGCACCACTATTGGTACACAGATCCCAGTCCACCGTATAGGCGTTGCCAGTGGATACGCCGCTCTCGCTGTGGCGCCAAAGCTCCCGACCGCTAGCGTCAAAGACACTGATCTCCACATCCACATCGGCATCACGGAAGTTGTGTGTGACGATAAACGTGGTGCTGGTGGTGGCTGGATTATTGGTGCAACTAATGCTCTCGATCTCGGGTTGCAGTCCTTTGACCACGGTGAAGTTGAGCGTTGCGGTAGACGAATTGTTGAGCATATCCCATGCGCGAAACTTCAATTGATGCTTGCCTTCACTCAGCTCGGGTATGTTATAGTAGGTCTGACCACTGGTATAAGTACCAAAGTCGAAGGTGAAGTTGCTATTCAGATTATACGTCATTGCCTGTTGACCATCGATGATGAGCTGCAAGTCGTGTCCGATGCCCGCTCCCGTAGCGTTGATACCGTCCTTATCCGTCACTTGGGCTACAAAGTAAGGTGTGGTATTGACCCGTCCGCCATCGCTAAACGAAGGCGAGTTGAGGTAGCAGTAGATGCTTGGGCCGATAGAGTCGTTCTGATAGGTCTCCGTTCCGTTCAGGCTGAAGTTCTCGTTATGGCCATTTGCCAACATCTGATGGTCGTTGCTAGCGGCAAACAACGTGATCTGCCCTGCCCCTTGCTCATAGTTGATATCCAGCGGAACGGCAAAGGTGAATGTAAACTCGCCTGCCCTCACGCTATCCGAGCCGTTATAGAGCGTCTTGGTGCGGTCATAATATTGGAAAGCCGATGTAGATGTCGACTCTTGCTTCTTACAGGTGATCAGCTCGCGGGTGTCACGCACGGTGGCAGTCACCTTGCCATTGAAAGAAGTCACTAGCTGATTCTGATACTCGATATGTCCCTTCACCTTAGCCACCGAACCCGCTTTGAGCTCTATGGCATCGGGGGTGTCTACGGCAACGCCATTGACTGAGTCGACCACGGCGGTCATCTGTGGCAGATTGAGCGCCATAGCAGGATCGCCTAGCAGAGAGTATTGCAACTTATTGAGGGTGCGATCCTGTCCCGAGGTGATCATATCGTTCTTAGCCAGACGCTGTGCCTCACCGATGGTGGTGGGCTTTCCGCCAGTCCAACTGAGCACATGCTTGAGGAATGAGGTATTGACAAACTTGTTATAGTAGGCATACACCGTACGTGTAGTGCCCCAGAAAGCCACTGCGCCACCTTTGCTGTTGAGCAGCGCCTGCTCACCAATGGTCTCTTTCATTGCGTCAAACGGCATCACGTCACAACTGGCCGTGATCCATAAGGGCAGATTCTGATTGCTGAATGCCTTAAAGTCGGCTATCTTCAGCACCGCCTCATGTGACAACTGATACTCCACGCCATGACCGGCATAGTCCATCACCAGCGCACCGGCAGCTTGTTGTTGCTTGATTATCTGTGACACCTCGGGATAACTGTTACCCGTCGATGTGGTCACACGGGTATAGGCATCCCACATCACCTTCTTTACCTGATAGCCGGGATAGAGCCCCATGATGGTCTCGGCAGTCTCGTTGACATCACGCATGTGCAGATTGTTGTTACCATCGTCACCCATGAACATCAACGTGTTCTCCCAATCGCCAGCGTTAGCATTCTCGCAGTAGGCCAGAATCTTATCCACCACCGTCTTGGCATCGCTCACCGTGGTCACCGGAATGCGTCCCACAGCCACGTCCTCCTTGTCCGTACGGTCAGGATTGACACCTTCGCCATCATCCAAGAGGGTCAGCCAGCCATCGTTGACGTAGCAGTTGATCTCATTAAACGAGTTTTCGCTCTCATGTGCCAGCAGATAGTCGTCGGCATCTAAGCCGCTACACTCGCTTGTGCGCATACGGCTGTCCCACACGCAGTCACCAAAGAGCAACAAGTAACGAGGCATATCGTCATCGCTCGTAGCACGATCGTAGAGCATCTTGAGGTAATGACGATAAGCGCTGGCATCGGGCGTACCACTCGAAAACTCGTTATAGAGTTCGTCAGCCGGCACGATATTGACACGGAGCGAGTCGTGCGTGCGGTGGTAGTCGGCCAATCGCTGTGCCTGTTCCAGTAGCTTCTGGCTTGTGGGGATGATGATGACCATATCGGCTTGAGCATCGGCATGGTGATCTTGGTTGACGATTCCATATACATACTCGGGTTCGGGGAACGTTCCCGAGGTGAGTGACGGCAAGCTAAACGGCTCGTCATAGGTCATCGAGATATAGTCGAGATGGGCCGGACCACCACTAAGCACCTTCACGCTGATGGTATCCGTGGCATTGAGATCGCTGATATTATACGTGCGTTCGGTCTCTGCGCCATGGTCATATGAGCCCAAGGTGATGGTAGCTGTACCTAGCTCGGTGCCATTTCTGAGCATCTGCACACGCGTCGTGGTACCTGCCGTGACACCAATGGCTACGGTTGCATTCTGAGCCGTAGAGGGTTTGGTGAAGGTATAGGATCGTGATGCGCCTTGATTGATGGTTTGACTATCAAAGAGGTTGCGTCCACCTTGATACCAAGCATAGTTGTCCACCTCATAAAGGAGGTGATAATCGTCATCAGTGGGCGACTGATTGACGAAGCTCACCGAGTCGATGGTCAGGGGCGCGTTATCGTTCTCGGTCAAGAAATAGTAGCCATAGTCCGAATAGGGGTTGCGTGTGCGCTTGGTAGCGGTGCTGCTCGACCAGCTCACCGGTCCGTTGGCATAGAAAAAGCGGCGGTTGCCCACCAAGCAGAGGGGCACTTCCGTCAGGTCATCGGTAGCACGGAGGTTGGCTTGTGTGAGTGTTTCGTCTATCAGATTGCCGCCATAGCCGTACACTTTCACCTTGCTGATATCCGAGAAGCCGCATTGTTTCACCAGTTTCTCCGTAAGCTGATACACACCCGTGGAGGGCACTCTGATCTTCACCCATTGTCCTGAGGCTAGCACAGAGTGGGCTGCATAGACATCAGCATCGGCGCTTTCAGTCTGTAGAGGGGCCTGTGCGGATGCCTTCTGAGCCGCTTTGGTCTGCGTGGCACGCGGTGTGGCAGTCAGCGCAATCATGAACGACACCAAGAACTGTTTCTTGCCATCGCGCTCCACTACGGGCACAAACGATAGCTCCAGCTTGCCCACCTTCCGGTCCACCACGATGTGTTGCTCCACTTGGGGCATGGCGGGTGTCGGTCGGCCTCCCATCAGCTCACGATAGCGCAGCGAGTCGGTACGATTCATCGCTAGAAACTCGGGATAACGTATCTCCACGGTATAGGTGGAGTCGGCATACTGCCGACCCAAAGGGATGGAATAGGTAAACCGCGGCAACACGCTGTCTATCGTCACATCATCTACGGTGAGATTGAAGAAGCGTTGGCGCTGGGCATATGCGGTATTTATACTGAGCAATAATCCTATGGTGAGGAGAATGACGTGCAGTTTTCTCATATTCAGAACATTGATAATAGAAAATAACGCTATTTCTTCTATTTTATTGTGTACGCGCGAAGAAGACCTGCTATTAAGCGTACGCTTCTCCCCGACTGGCTCTTTTAGATAGCAAGAAGGGGTGCTTAGAGAAGCAGGGATGGGAGTTTCAAGAAGCGAGGAATATCGTCTAGAGAAGCGAAAAATATGGTTTAGAGAGGCAAGGAGGGGCATTTAGAGAAGCAAGGAAGGATGTTATAGAAGCTAGAAAGGCCGTTGTGAAAAGTCCAAACCGCCCCTTTCGTCATCCCCAAGCATCGGTTTAGGAACGAAAATCAATTTATTTCTCACCCAAAAATAAATTAATTTTCTAGGAAAAATAAATTATTTTCTATTTCCGTCGAGCCTCTCTTGGATGACGGAAGCACACATATAGCAATGACAAACGCATGGTTTCGCTGCTCAATACGGCAGCAAAACCATGCGTTTATTATGTTCATAACACTCCCAGATGGGGTGCGGCGATGAATCGAAAGCAGTGCGAAGCTACTTCGCTTCTTGCATTTCGAAGAAGCGGAACAATGCTTGACGGATGGAACGGAGCCCAAACTGCTCGGTATGGATATCGCTCAAGGCTACCCACTGCACCTCGGCGGCATCGTCTGCAGCCTTTAGGGACGAGGCATCTTCCACCGTGCAGAGGAAGAAGGCGTCAAGGGTGGGGATATCAAAGTGGCTATACCGATAGACATTGGGTACAGAAAAGAGATAACGCGAAGATGCGAGCGCTAGCCCGGTCTCCTCCTTCACCTCACGTGCAATGGCTTCCTCGATGGTCTCTTCCATATCGCAGAAGCCGCCAGGGAGATCGAGCGTGCCACGACCGGGGTCGTTCTTGCGGCGCTCCACGAGCAGTTCGCCACGCTCGTTGAGGATAAACGCTGCCACGGCACTGCTCGGATTGAGGTAGTATTCGAAGCCGCAGTTCTCGCAGCGCTTGCTCTTTACATCTTGTTCTTCAAAGTGTTTGCTGCCACAGACGGGGCAATAAGCAAACTTTTCTAGTACATGCATCGTTGTCGTAGATATGTTGTTGTTGCCACGCAGTTACTCTTTCCAGTTGTCAGTGCGGAAGGGGAACAAGGGCAGATTGGCGTTGTTCTTAAGGTTACCCTGCTCTACGTTGCGGAAGCAGTAGCGCACAGCCACGGGATGCTTGACCTCTGGGGAGGTGACATAGAAGGTTTCGTTGCGCTTATCCGCCGTTGGCACCCAGAAATGACCCACCTGTGCCTTGTGGAACACGTGGTCTGAGCCTGCCACCTCAAAGCCTTCGATGTCGTTAAAACGTGACATGCCACCATAGGTGTTGTCAAATGACACATAGCAGGTGTCGTTCTGAACAAACATCTCCTTATATCGCGGACTCTCGCAGAGGACGCTCTTGAAGCCGTAATCGCGATTGAGGGCAAAGTAGGCCAATCGTTCACCTACGGGTTTCTTCTTACATGGATGGATCTGCTGACGTTCCCAAGAGTAGGTTAGGTCGTTGGTGCATACCAAGCCGCTATTGGGAATGAGGTCAGTGGCTTTGATTTGCTGCTCACGGATGAACGCTGAGGAGGTGCCATTGGGGTCATCGCCATAGGCATAAGGGGCGATTTGGACAAAGTAGAACGGAATGTCTCCCTCACCAAAGGCGTCACGCCATTGCTTCACTAGCACTGCGAGGCGCTCGGCATACTTGTCCATATGATAGTCGACATTGGAACATCCTTGGTAGTAAAGGATACCTTTGACGGTGTACTTCTCTATCGGGCTGAATGTGCCATAGCCCCAAACCATGGGTCGATAGTAATCATACTCATACCGATTGACCATCGTGACGCTATCAAGAGGTTCGTCGGTGTACTTCTTAATGTTGGCTTCGTTCAACCAGCTCTCCACACGGGAGCCGCCTTTATTGGCTTCGACAAGACCGACAGGGATGTTGAGCGTGTTGCTCACCATACGTGCAAAGAAGTAGCCCACGGCGCTTTGATCGGCTACGGTGTTGATATCTGTTGCCTTCCATGAGCACTGTGTGTCTTCCAAGGGGGTCATTGATACCTGGTCGGGCACCTTGCAGTAGCGTATCTTCTGGCTATATTGGTTGGCTTCAGCTACCACATCAGCATATCCTTCAAGCGGGCAGTTGGGGAATCCCTTTATCGGAAACTGCATATTACTTTGTCCAGCGCATACCCATACCTCACCTGCCACAACGTTCTTAACACTCACGGGGGTGCCATCGTCAAAGGTTATGGTAAGCGGTGTGTAGCTGGCTTTGGGCGAACGCACCTTTACCTCCCACTTGCCATCCTTGCCCACACGGGTGGTCACGGTGTTGCTGTTCCAAGAGGTGGTTACTTTGACGGTCTTGTTAGGTTTGTCCCATCCCCACAAGCGCACATCGGTGTCTTGCTGGATGACCATATTGTCGGAGATAACGTGGGGTAGTTTCACTTGTGCATGGGCTGCAGTAAGGCTTGTTAACAATGCAGCCGAAAAGATTAAAATACGTTTAACCATCTGAATAGATTTATTGTTTGTATGCAAATGTACTAAAACTTCTAAACATACGGACCAAAATCCAATCGTTTTTATTATCTTTGCAATTACAACTCATTATCTTCTCAATTATCAAACAATACTTTTTGTGATGAAATTTAAGAAATTACTACTTGCTGCAGGTATGGGATTGTGTTGCATGACGATGTCTGCTCAGATGACTTTTGATGTTAACTTGTATAACGGGAAGCCCCCCAAGAGCAACGGCAACCCCAAGGATACAGCCATGGTGCGTGTGTTCTTGCCCGCCGACAAGGAGGCTACAGGTCGCGCCGTGGTGATCTGCCCTGGTGGCGGATACACTTTCCTAGAGAAAGAAAAGGAAGGCTATGACTGGGGAGAGTTTTTCCAGAACCAAGGTATCGCTGCCATCGTCTTAAAATATCGTATGCCTAACGGCAACCCCGACATCCCTATCGGTGACGCGGAGCAAGCTATGAAGCTCGTCAGACGCAATGCCACAGGCTGGAAGATTAGCCTCAACGATGTGGGCATCATGGGATTCTCTGCCGGTGGACACCTCGCAGCAATGATTGCGACCACCGCCACGGGTGACGCAAAGCCTAATTTCCAGATTCTCTTCTACCCTGTCATCACAATGATGGATGGCTTTACTCATTCAGGCAGTCAGCACGCACTGCTCGGCAAGAGTGTTTCTAAGCGCGAAGTGAAGAAGTATAGTGCCGACTTACAGGTGTCACGCGTCACACCTCGTGCCTTTATCGCACTGAGTGACGACGACGATCTGGTGCCACCAGCTAACGGTGTAAACTATTATATCGAGCTTTATAAGAACGATGTACCGGGTTCTATCCATGTATATCCAGGCGGAGGACATGGTTGGGGAAGCAAGATCGGCTTCCGTTATCACGAAGAGATGATGATGGATCTAAAGGCTTGGCTCAAGAGTTTCTAAGCCTTCCGATTATCATTCGACCATTTATACAAATAGCGAGAGGGATTTTCCAATGTCAGGAAAATCCCTCTCGCTATATCATAGAGCCCGTAAGCTCTGCTTTTCGTTTCTCTATCTGTCTGCCTTTACATCCATCCTATCCATCGTAGGATATCGTTCAGATTGGCCACCACCATGAGGAGGAGCAGGATAGCGATACCTACATACTCGGCATAGATCATAAACTTCTCGCTGGGTTTGCGTCGGGTGATCATCTCATAAAGCAAGAACATCACGTGGCCGCCGTCCAATGCGGGGATGGGGAGGATGTTCATGAACGCCAAGATGATGCTGAGGAACGCCGTCATGTTCCAGAACATATGCCAATCCCAGAACGGAGGGAACATGCTACCGATCGATCCGAAACCTCCAAGGCTCTTTGCGCCATCGGCAGAAGCTAGGTAACGGAAGTTGCTCACGTATCCGCTAAGGATGTTCCAACCATATTTCACACCGGCTGGGAAACTCTCTAGCAACGTGTAATTGCGATGCACGGGTTTGTAATATGTGGCCAATGAGGTCTGATACACACCCAAACGCAAGTCGGGAGTGAGCGTCATCTTCAGCGTATCGAGCGCATTGGTAGCCTTATGGCTGACCGTAAGCATGACGGTACGAACCTTGAGCGAGTCGGCAGCGGTGGTCTTGGTTGACAAGACGTCACTGAGCTTAGCCACCTCGTTATCGTATTGAACCCACGAATTGACCTTTACGCCATTCAAGGCGATAATCTTGTCACCGGCTTTGATACCCGCCTTCACTGCAGGACCGCCACCGTCAATGCTATCAATGGTTGTGGGCAGGAGAGGAGAGGCAAACAATGGGCGGCTCTTCACCATCTTGAGCATATCCAGATTGCCTGGCATAGGGATGCTTACCTTCTTTCCTTGGCGTATGACATCTACACGATGGGCTTGCGCTATCTGACGGAAGAAGTCGCCATTGACATTCATATAAGCATCAAAGTCGCCTTGATCGGTACCCAAGAGCACGTCGCCATCCTTGAAGCCAAGTTCTTTTGCCTCATTGTTGAAGACCATACCCATCTTCATATCGCTCACTTTGTAGTAGCTTTCGCCCCACGCAAACATGATCATCGAGTAGATAAAGAGCGCCAAAACAAAGTTGACCAGCACGCCACCAATCATGATTAGCAAGCGTTGCCAAGCCGGTTTGGTACGAAACTCCCAGCTCTGAGGCGGTTGTTTCATCTGTTCGGTATCCATACTCTCGTCTATCATGCCCGAGATCTTGCAATAACCACCCAGTGGCAACCACCCTATTCCATACTCGGTGTCGCTATTCTTGGGTTTCCAACTGAAGAGGCTACCCTTCCATTTACCTATAGAGACATCAAAGAAGATAAAGAACTTCTCCACTCTTACACCAAAAAGCTTAGAGAAGAACATGTGTCCGCCTTCATGCAAAAGCACCAACAAGGATATTGCCAGTATGAATTGGAGCACTCTGATGAGAATTGTTTCCATTAGAAAGTTGTTGTTTTAGAATAAATGATCTATTTATTGATTATACTATCGTGATGATTTCGTTCTACAATAGGTGTTATACCTTTATTATATAGGAGCTATATCGTTATATGATAGCTACCACATGATTATATCATATCAGCTTGTTCTGATACTGACAACATGGAGGTTAAGCGCCGAACTTGCCACTCTTGACTAGCTCGTCAGCCACTGCGCGTGCCTCAGCATCGGTCTGAAGGTAGGCTTCATAGGTGGGATGGGCATCAAAGGTGGTCTTGAGCATGGTCTGCTCGATGATGTCGCCCATAGCAAGGAAGGTGCAACGATTCTCACGGAAAGCCAAGTTGACCACCTCGTTAGCGGCATTCACGATACAAGGCATATTGCCCCCACGTTCCAATGCCTCGTATGCCATCGCCAAGCACTTAAACTTTTGCACATCGGGCTCAAAGAATTCTAAGGGCTGACGGAACATATCCAGCCTATCGCCGTCAAGCTTTAAGCGCTTAGGGAACGAGAAAGCGTATTGTATCGGGAGCCTCATGTCGGGCACACCGAGCTGCGCCTTCACTGCACCATCGGCAAACTCAACCGCGCTGTGTACGATGGATTGGGGATGAATGAGCACCTGTATCCTACTGGCAGGTACGCCGAAGAGCCACTTAGCCTCCATTACCTCAAAGCCTTTGTTCATCAATGAGGCCGAGTCAATGGTGATCTTGGCGCCCATCTGCCACGTGGGATGACGCAATGCGTCTGCCGCAGTGACCTTGCGGAGCTGTTCCGGGGTGTAGAGACGGAACGGACCGCCCGAGCAAGTGAGCAAGATGCGAGTGATCTCGTTATCGTCTTCGCCCACCAAACTTTGGAAAATGGCAGAGTGTTCGGAGTCGACGGGGAGGATTGGGGTGTGGTATTGTTGTGCCAAACGGCAGATTAGCTCACCTGCCACGACCAGCGTCTCCTTGTTGGCAAGGCAAATCTTCTTGCCCGCTTTGATGGCATGGATGGTCGGTGTGAGCCCTGCGAAGCCCACCATGGCGGTCAGCACCATATCGATAGGGCCCGCCTCAACTATCTGACTGAGCGCTTCCGCACCCGCATAGACCTTGATGTCAGGCAGATCGCTCAGCTCTTGCTTGAGATCAGCATAGTATTGCTCATCTGCTATGACCACGGCTGCAGGGCGAAACTCGCGTGCTTGCTGTGCCAACTCGCGCCAACGACTATTTGCCGTGAGTGCGTAAGCCTCATAAAGGTCGCTGTGCTGACGAATCACATCTAGCGCTTGGGTGCCGATGCTGCCCGTTGAGCCTAGTATACATATTTGTTTCATATCTTCAAGATAAGCTTTCGGTTGTATTGAAGGGGTGATATAACCTTAGAAGAACGGCATGTTCTAATCTTCATCCACATCTGACGAGGCATCAGAAGCATTGAGCGTAAGCAGTCCTTCGGGTATGGTGAGGGTGATTTGGCGGCTCTCTTTATCCACGCTCTCAATCAGATGACCGTGTGCCGGAATCATAATCTCATCACCATCAAGGCTCTTCACATTAAAGAGAAGGTTGATGGTGCTATCATCTACATCCGTTATCTCACCCACGACTTGGCCCGACTGGGCATCAACAAGGGTGTAACCGATGATCTCCGCCCATGTGATGGTTTCCTCATCGCTATCAGATAGGTGTCTTGGGAAGTAGACCTCAGTACCTGTAAGCTGGCGTGCTCGCTGCTCAGTGTCGATATCTGCGAACTTGATAAGGACGGCATTGTCAGAGCGGAAGCGATAACTATCGATAAAGAAAGGCACCAAGATTCCATCAATGTCCAACACCAAGTAGTCGGCATCGACCCTATCAAAGGCGTCATCAGTAATGGTCATCTGCAGTTCGCCCCTCACTCCGTGGGCCTTACCTATGGTTCCTATGCGGTAAACTTCTTCTTGACGTATCATATATAGATATTATTAATGACTAAGGAAGCCGTTACACACGATGGATATGGGCGCCCAAAGCATTCAGACGCTCCTCGATGTTCTCATAACCGCGGTCGATCTGTGCGATGTTATCTATCTGACTCTTGCCGTCAGCACTGAGCGCGGCAATCAATAGAGCGATACCTGCACGGATATCGGGGCTCGTCATGCGGCGAGCACGCAGCTGATGAGCATGGTCATGACCCACTACCACCGCACGGTGGGGGTCACACAGGATAATCTGCGCACCCATATCGATCAACTTATCCACAAAGAACAGTCGGCTCTCAAACATCTTCTGATGTATCAGCACGCTACCTTTGGCTTGCGTAGCCACCACGAGCAGCACCGAAATGAGATCGGGCGTGAGTCCGGGCCACGGCGCATCCGCCAGCGTCATGATGGTTCCATCGATAAACGAGTCGATCTCATAATGATCCTGACGCGGTATGATCAGGTCATCGTTCTCTTGCTGAATCTCCACACCCAACCGACGGAATGCCTCGGGGATGATTCCGAGGTTCTTCACCGACACGTTCTTGATGCGAATGCCATCGCCCACCATCGCAGCCATACCTATAAAGGATCCCACCTCAATCATATCGGGTAGAACGGTATGCTCGGCTTGATGTAGCGAATCTACGCCAACGATGGTTATCAGGTTACTTGCTATGCCGCTGATACGAGCTCCCATGGTGTTGAGCAAGTGGCAGAGCTGCTGGATATAAGGTTCACAGGCTGCGTTGTAGATCGTTGTGACACCCTCAGCAAGCACCGCCGCCATGATGATATTGGCTGTACCGGTGACCGAAGCCTCATCTAGAAGCATGTAAGTGCCCTTGAGACGATCTGCTTGAAGGGCATAAACCTCACTTCCCTCCACACGTCCAAAGGTGGCGCCGAGGTACTTGAAGCCTAGGAAATGGGTATCCAGGCGACGGCGACCAATCTTGTCACCACCTGGTTTGGCTACCGTGGCTTTGTGGAAGCGTCCCAGCAATGGGCCAATCATCAACACGCTGCCACGCAAGGAGGCACACTTCTTGACAAACTCTTGGCTCTCAAGATAGTCAAGATTGAGCGCATCGGCCTGAAACGTGTATGTGTTCCGATCACGCTTATTGACCTTTACACCGATATCCTTGAGCAGACAGATCAGGTTATTGACGTCTAAGATATCGGGAATGTTATGTATGGTGACCTCGTCAGAGGTGAGCAAGGTAGCACAAATCACCTCGAGCGCTTCATTCTTAGCGCCCTGTGGGGTAATGGTTCCACTGAGACGATGTCCGCCTTCGATGATAAACGATTCCATGATGTGCTATTTTTTCTTTTTATTACGTGACTGATTGGCGGGCTTACGCTCCAGTTTCTCAAACTTGAATGTATCCAAGTCCAACTGAATCACGCCATCGGTGAAGCGTGCCAAGTCGTCCGCCACCTTCTCATTGTCGCTTGAGCCGTGGCTCCATTGTGCCAAATCGCGTTTCATCTGATTAGCGGTCTGACGGGTAAGCTCATCGCGTTCGGCACCAGCGGGCATCGTCTTGAGGCGCTCAAAGAGCTCGAAGAGCATTCTTCCATAATGCTTTACGGGTATCTTCTGCGCTGGATAGCCTAGCGACTGCGGCCGTGTAGAGATCTGCTTGGCTTCATTGATGTCATAAGGATAGTCGATATCCAAGTCAAACTGAGCCATGATAGCCAGATGATCCCAAAGCTTCTGCTTATAGTCGGGGGTGTTACGATTCTGCGGATTCATCCTGTCCATCACCGCCACGATAGCTTCGGCACAGCGCTGACGCATCTCTTTGGTGGGTAGACCTTTGGCATAGTCGACCATATTCTGCACTTCTCTGCCATATTCGGGCAGGATGAGTTTCTCTCTTTGGGTATTATAATCCAGTCCTTGAATATTCATGTGATGATAATCGTTGTGAAATGGGTGGGGTCAAGCGGCTTTACCGAATGGCTATCGAAGCCCAGACGCTGAGCCTAAAGCAACTTCTTAGGTGTCTTGGCCACAAAGTCTTTGAGGTAGAAAGGCACAAAATAAGCCACATCCTCATACTGTTCATGTGCGATACGTCTTTCCGCAAGGGGCAACATATACTTGGCTATGGGTTCAATGTCCTTAATCAGATGTGCGTTAGGATGATTGATAGTCTCCATACACTTAGCTGCGCCATTACCGAAGAAGTAGACTGGGCCTCGATCAAGGTACTCGCGGTAAGTGTTCTCATCCACTACGTCAGCCTGTATGGGTCGTATCTCCTTCAAGCTACGGTCGAACACCTGCGCATAGACCTCCATACGTCGTGCATCAAGCATCGGAACGATGAGTGCATTCTCCTCTAAGTCATCATGACGGAGCAACACCGGCACGCAAAGCAGTTCGAGCGTAGGCACTGATATCAACTTCAGTCCACGGCCATAGCACAATCCCTTGGCCATTGACACGCCGATACGCAGACCGGTGTATGACCCTGGGCCACAACTCACAGCCACCGCATCAAGCGGAATAGCATGATTGTCAGTAAAGGAGAGCGCCTCGTCTACATACGAACCCAAGCGCTCAGCGTGGTTGGGACCGCTATGGTCTTCCTTTTGAAAGATACATCCGCCGTCCTCAGTAACGGCTACCGAACACACGTTCGTGCTCGTCTCAATGTGCAGAATACACGACATAATATATGATTAACTACTAAAGAAAGTGCAAATTTAGCCTTTTTCCCCCATTTTTTTGTACTTTTGCAGAAATTTAACGCATACAGATCATGATACTTTCAATGACAGGTTACGGCAAAGCCATGGTAACCTACAAGGAAAAGAAGATACATGTAGAAATCAAATCGCTCAACAGCAAGACGCTCGACTTGTCTACACGCATCGCTCCTACCTACCGCGAGAAGGAGTTACAGATTCGCCGCCAGATAGCCAAAATGCTCGTTCGAGGCAAGGTTGACTTCTCTCTCTGGGTGGAAAAGGATGTCAGCACAGATGCCACACCTATCAATGCCGCCCTCGTGGAAAACTACTATCAACAGATTAAAGCTATCGCTGCAAAGACCGGTATACCCGAGCCTAAGGACTGGTTCTACACCTTGCTCCGCATGCCCGATGTGCAGACGCGCACCGAAACCGAAGCTCTGGAGGACGAAGAGTGGCTAGCGGCAAAGAAAGGAATAGACGAAGCCATCAACCATCTTGTAGCTTTCCGCACGCAAGAGGGTGCTGCACTGCAAAAGAAATTCACCGAGAAGATAGATAATATCGAAGCGCTCCTCAAGAGCATCGAGCCCTATGAGGCTTCAAGAGTGCCTAAGATCAAGGAGAAGATCATCGATGGTCTGAAGCAAATACCCGAAGTGGAGTATGACAAGAACCGCCTTGAGCAGGAGCTTATCTACTATATCGAGAAACTGGACATCAGCGAAGAGAAGCAGCGACTGACCAACCACCTGAAATACTTCCGTGAGACGATGAACGAAGATGTGCCTAGCGTAGGCAAAAAGCTCGGATTCATCGCACAGGAAATGGGTCGCGAGATCAACACCACGGGCTCAAAGAGCAACCAAGCCGAGATGCAAAACATCGTGGTGAAGATGAAAGACGAGCTGGAACAAATCAAGGAACAGGTGCTCAACGCCCTCTAATATTCATCAAGATCTGACGTATGACAACACAGAACGATATCAAACCCGGCAAACTGCTTATCTTCTCTGCACCCTCTGGTAGCGGAAAGAGCACCATCGTACAATGGTTAATGAAGGAGCATCCGGAGCTAAACCTCGCCTTTTCAATCAGTTGCACCTCCCGTGCACCGCGCGGAACGGAACAGAACGGGGTGGAATACTTCTTCCTAACGCCCGAGGAGTTTAAGCAGAAGATTGCTGAAGATGCTTTCTTAGAGTATGAAGAGGTCTACGAAAATCGTTTTTATGGCACACTGAAAGAGCAGGTAGACACGCAAACAAAGCGTGGAGAGAACGTTCTTTTCGATGTTGACGTAAAGGGCGGATGCAACATCAAGGAGTACTACGGTGAACGGGCACTGAGCCTTTTCATCCAACCACCATCCGTGGAGGAGCTCCGTCGCCGTCTTGAAGGACGCGCCACCGACTCTGCCGAAGCCATCGAGAAGCGTTTGGCAAAAGCTTCTTACGAACTGACCTTTGCTCCAAAATTCGACCATATCATCGTCAACGATGACCTGCAGAAGGCTGAAGCCGAGACATTGGCCGTCATTGAGAAGTTTCTCAAACGATAAATCCGCACCCTAGGCTTTCTATGACAGCCCACACACCAGCCTCGCACGTCAAGCAGATAGGCATCTTCGGTGGCACGTTCAACCCACCCCACGTTGCCCATATTGCCCTTGCTCAAGCTTTCTATGAGCAAGCAGGGCTTGACGAAGTGTGGCTCATGGTGTCACCGCAAAATCCTTTCAAGGTCAACGCTGACCTCCTCGACGACACCATCCGGCTACAGATGCTGCAAGCTGCCACAGCAGACACATCTTGGCTCAAGGCAAGCAACTATGAGTTTGCGCTCCCTAAACCGTCCTACACCTACCATACGCTGACCCATCTGAGCCACGACTATCCCGACGTAGCCTTTTCGCTGCTCATCGGTGGGGACAACTGGGCTGCCTTTGACAAGTGGTTCAAGCACGAAGAGATTCTTGCCCACTATCCCATCTACGTCTATCCGCGCCAAGATTCTGCCATCGACGCTTCGTCATTGCCCTCATCGGTACACATCTTAGAAGCACCGCAGATCGACGTCAGCAGCACCGTCATCCGCCAAAGGGCATCCCAAGGCCTTCCCATTGAGCATCTTGTAGCACCTGGCGTAGCCTCTATTATCCACCAATACGGGTGCTATCGGGAAGAGAAATAAATTATTTTTTCATCTTTTTTAATTTATTTTTCTGGAGAAAACAATTTATTTTTGATTCTAGCTGTATAGCTCTCACTTCACCGGACGAGCTTTCTCTCTTCTAGAAAGAGACCTTTTAAGCAGAGCGTCCATTCCTTTTTACCTTATTATATAAGGAAAGATTTAGGTTGATATGCTTGTTAATGTGGTGGCTTATTAGTAACTTTGCACCGCATTTTTTGACAAGTATATCAATGAGAAACATCTCCCGACTCTTTCATCTTGCTACATTGCCTATCCGTAAGAACGGCACCTTCTTTGTATTCATGTACCTACTGGGTGTTGTGGTCAATGTGATTATACCTCTAGGCAAGGACAAATCGCTGTATAGCAACCTGTTTCCAGAGTTGTTTCTTGACCTTTACGTCCTCTGCGCCTTCTTGTCATTGATACCAACGAAGGTGCGCAGATGGGTGACGGGGCTGCTATCGGTCGTTGCATATATAGTGGCCACGATTGACTTGTTCTGCTATGTGCGCTTCGGAGCACCGCTCAATCCCACTATGCTCTTGCTTGTGGGCGAGACCAATAGCTCAGAAGCAAGCGAATTCATCGACACTTATCTCAACCGCGAGACCATTCTCTCACCTATAAGTGCTGCCTTCGTGGTAGCAATGGTGCACCTATTGTGGTGCATCTTCCGTGGCAGAATGATGCAATTAATGGGGTCTTTCCGGTGGAAAAAGCCCATTTCATCGAACATTTGCACTACGATTGGCGGTGTGCTGGTAGCAATCTTCATGGTCGCAAGCATCGTCTTGTCATGGCATAACAAGAAGGAAACGGCGTGGATGTTCTCCCAACCCACCATCGGCAGCGTGGAGCATGAGCTCACTAGAGGCGATTGTGCGGTGTTCTACCTACCCGTCTATCGGTTGGCTTTCAGCATCTTCTCTAACAAGCTAGCTTCCGAGCAGGTGGCAAGCCTGATCAAAGCCAAGGATCAAGTGACGGTAGACAGTTGCGCTTACACCTCGCCCAACATCGTTCTGATTATCGGTGAAAGTTTCAGCAAGCACCATTCTGCCCAGTATGGCTACGCTATGCCCACCACACCGGAGCAGCAAGCCTTAGAGAAAGCGGGCACACTCATCCCTTACACGGATGTCATCGCTCCGTGGAATCTCACCAGTTTTGTCTTCAAATACACCTTCTCAACGCATGTCGTGGGTGAGAAAGGCGAGTGGTGCGACTATCCGCTCTTCCCAGAGATCTTCCGCAAGGCGGGCTATCACGTCACCTTCGCCACCAACCAGTTTATGCCCAAAGCCAAAGAGGAGGTCTACGACTTCAGTGGAGGTTTCTTCCTCAATCATCCCGAGCTCTCCCAAGCAATGTTTGACACGCGCAATAGCCAATTATATCGCTACGACGCAGGGCTGCTCAACGAGTATGACCACGAGCTGAAGCAACATAACACCGAGCACAACCTTATCATCTTCCACCTCAAAGGGCAGCACGTGAGTTATCGCGACCGCTATCCTTCTGACCGACATCACTTTACGGGAGACGATTATCGGGAGACCCGCAGCGACTTACCGCCTTACAAGCGCCGTATCCTAGCCGATTATGACAACGCGATACGCTACAACGACTCTATCGTGGCGCAGATCGTGAAGCGCTTCGAGAACCAAGACGCAGTGGTGATCTACATGCCCGACCACGGCGAGGAGTGCTATGAGGAGAACCGCGGCTTCATCTGCCGTCATCATAACGACAAGATCGACTATGCTTTGGCACGCTATGAGTTTGAGATTCCGTTTTGGATCTACTGTTCACCCACCTATATCAAGAAGCGCCCTGAGCTATTTGCACAAATAAAAAAAGTGCGGAACCATCGGTTTATGACCGATGCTATTCCGCACGTATTACTCTATCTAGCAGGCATCTCTACGCCTTATTATCACGCTGAATATAATATTCTCTCTTCACAGTACAACGAGAAGCGACCACGCATCCTAAAGAACACCACCGATTATGATCGTCTGAGCAAACCATCTCATCACCATGCACAATAAAGAAAAGGGATTGTTGACACGCACTGAGTGCAATGCACTACGCGGAATAGCCATCATCGGCATCTTTCTGCACAACTACTGCCACTGGTTAGGGCCGGTGGTCAAAGAGAACGAGTATCAGTTTTTTCACCGAAACGTATCTTGGCTCTTACAGGTAGTGAGCCACGCAGATAGCCTTTTACCCGTCCACTTATTGTCATTCTTCGGTCATTATGGTGTACCTGTGTTCCTCTTCCTTAGCGCATACGGACTGACGATGAAGTATGAGCGCATAGACGACACACCCAACGCCCCTGTATCGGAGCAGCCCGGAGCTTGGCGCTTCATCCGATTCCACTTTCTCAAGCTCTTCAGAATGATGATTTTGGGTTACATCGCCTACATCATCTTTGACACGCTCACCCCTCGCTCACACCATTATCAGCTCATTGACATCGTAGCACAGCTGGGATTGGTCAACAATCTCCTTCCTACGCCCGACAAGGTGATATGGCCTGGCCCTTATTGGTTCTTCGGATTGATGTTCCAACTGTACATTGTCTATCGCTTGCTGATGTACAGACGCAATTGGGTAAACACCGTTCTGCTCATCATCGTTTGCGCCATCATACAGGCATTATGCGCTCCAGAGAGTGAGGCGCTCAATCGTTGGCGCTACAATTGCATCGGCGGCATGTTGCCTTTCGGTCTCGGTTTGCTCTACGCACGTTACGGATGGCACATCGCTACGTGGCGCAATCAAGTGGGTGAGAAGACGTTTGACTCGCTCAATCTGCTCATCTCCACCGCTGCTATATGGTTCTTGAGTATGTCTTATGCCACTTGGTATATAGTACCGGTATTCGTTTGCACTGGCAGCATCGCCTTGGTACGACTGCTCAACGGCTTGTCATGGATACAGATGATCAATCGTTGCGCCGTGTGGATGGGAGGTATCAGCGCAGCGTTGTTTGTCACACATCCGCTGACACGTAAGCTCTTTATCCTCATTTCTATGAAAGGTAATGTGTATACGGGGCTCGTGATCTACATCGTAGCTTCGATATTGGTTGCTTGGTTGTTTGCTAAGGTATTGGCAAAATTACCCCGCCCATCGATGAAACCGAAGAAAACAGCACGCATATGATTAGGATTAAAGATATCGAACTGGCTAACATATCGCGTTACAGAGGCGAACTGATGGGGGCGGCAATGCTCTTCGTCATCTTGTTTCATGTCAGTCTGCCTCGCTCCGACTACTTCTTCGGTCTGCGACGGATGGGCAACATCGGGGTGGATATGTTTCTCTTCCTTAGCGGTGTGGGCCTTTGGTTCTCTTGGAAGAGTCATCCGCAGGTGAAATACTTCTTCACGCGCCGCTTCCTACGTATCTATCCAGCATGGCTTGTGGTAGCCGGCATCTACTACATCACCGACTACGCTCACCAAGGACCGCACTGTCCGGACCTTATCACACTGATTGGTGAGCTATCGGTGAATATCAATTTCTGGCTGCACGACGAACTCACGTTCTGGTATATCCCTGCCACGATGATGCTATACCTATTCACCCCGTGGTATATGCGCCTCATCGAGCAGCATCCCGTGTACCGATGGCTACCCGTAATCATGATTATGTGGTGCATCTTGGTGCAGTATGTCACGCCCATACACCAAGCGGTGGGTCACCTCGAAATCTTTTGGAGTCGCGTACCAATCTACTTCATCGGCATCAATCTAGGCGAGATGGTTCGTCGCAAAGCCACGATTGACGGCACGGCGATATGGATGATTGTGTTAATCTTCGTCATGGCGCTCACCGCAAGCGTATTCTTGGAACAGACAAAGCACGGGCAGTTCCCGCTATTCTTGGAACGAATGCTCTACATTCCACTAACCGTCACCGCCATTCTGCTGCTCAATCGCATCTTCAGACGCACCCCACGTTGGTTCAACGCAACGTTTCGGATGGTCGGCGCGATCAGTTTGGAATGCTACCTAATCCACCATCACTTTGTATTGGTACACATCGAGGCACTCCATTGGAGCTATTGGCCCACCTTCTTCAGCACGATTGCCATCACCATCCCATTGGCATGGTTGCTCCACCAAGCGCTTGCCGTGATCATTAACCGTATAGAAAAGATCATTCCATGACTCATACACATCACTCATCATCATCAGCTCAAGCGCTGAAACCACGATGGTTTCGGTCCGTTCTGCGCTTGATACGTCCTAAGCAATGGATCAAGAACGTTATCGTCTTGCTACCCATATTCTTTGGTGGCGAACTGTTTTCGGTCTCAGACGTGCTTACTGGCATTGTAGCGATGGCTTCGTTCTGCTTTGCGGCATCGTCCATCTATTGTCTGAACGACATTGTAGATGTGGCAGATGACCGCCGCCACCCCGTGAAATGTTACCGGCCATTGGCATCGGGAGCCATCAGCGTACGCACAGGGTACTTCTTGATGATACTGATGATTGTGTTGTCCATGTCCACACTGCTGTTATTACCTACGCACAAGACCGAGGCTGCGGGTATCGTGTTGTTCTATTGGCTACTCAACATTGCTTATTGCGTCTACCTAAAACAACATGCCATCATCGATGTATGTATCGTTGCCTTCGGGTTTGTGCTACGATTGCTTGTTGGCGGTGTAGCTACAGAGATCACGCTGAGTAAGTGGATTGTGCTGATGACGTTCCTTCTGATGCTCTTCCTATCGTTTGCTAAGCGGCGAGATGATGTGGTGCGCATGAACGAAACAGGCACAGCGCCACGCAAGAACACCATCCGCTATAACCTTACGTTCATCAATCAGGCTATCACCATGACGGCCTCGGTCACCTTGGTGTGCTATGTGATGTACACGGTAAGCCCCGAGGTACAAGCCAACTACCACAGTGAGTATCTCTATCTCACTAGTATCTTTGTGTTGTTGGGGTTGCTCCGTTACCTGCAAATCACCGTTGTGGACAAGCATAGCGGCGATCCTACGAAGGTGATCCTACGCGATCGGTTCACTCAGGCCGTGGTCCTGGCATGGGGACTGACGTTCTTACTGATGATATACGTGCTGCCATGACGATATACGCATTCGACTTTGATGGTACGCTAACCACCCGCGATACGCTTATCGAATTCATTCGGTATGCAAAAGGCAACGCAAGCACCTTCTGGGGATTTGCGTTTCATGCACCAATATTGGTATTGATGAAGCTACATCTCTACCCCAACTGGAAGGCAAAGCAACGCATCTTTGCTTGGTTCTTTAAGGGAATGACGATAGAACGCTTTGACAAGATGTGTCAAAGCTTTGCCAAGGAACGGCAAGATCTGCTCCGCAAGGACGGGCAAGGCATCGTAAGCCAAGCCACGAAGCAAGGAAAGGTGCTCATTGTGTCAGCTAGCATAGACAACTGGGTGCGCCCTTTCTTTGCCAAATATGCCCAAAACATCGACATATCGTGCACTCGCATTGATGTAAGGGACGGCAAACTGACCGGCAAATTCCTTACAAAGAACTGCTACGGCAAAGAAAAGGTGAAACGACTGAAGCATCATTATCCTTTCAGAGAGACTTATCGGCTGGTGGTGATGGGCGATAGTAAGGGCGACCGCGCGCTGATTGAGGAAGCTGACACGGCATACTTTCGCCAACATAACGGCTCATTGAAACGCATCAAGGGAGAAAGCGACGATGCTATAGAACCTTTTCTGTAAACACATAGGACGGATTCTATAAACACATAAGGCAGGTTCTATAAACGCATAAAACCTATATAAAAACATTTAGGAAGCATGACAATAGTAAGACATCAACCATCCTCCACACCCGATAAGCCTACGCAGAAACGCAAGACTATCGGTGAAATCGTGCGTTTTGGCATCGTTGGTGTAACGGCAACGCTGCTACAATATGGCTGTTATCTATTGTTGAATCTCTTTCTGCACCCCACACTCTCCAACACGGGGGCTTATCTGATCAGTTTTAGCTTCAATTATGTAGCCTCAACACGCTACACCTTCCGTGTGAAATCAAATGCTAAGCGGGGTGCGGGGTTCGTTTTCTCACACTTGATCAACTATTCCTTGCAAACCATCTTACTCATCTTGTTCCTCCATCTAGGCATTCCGAAGACGTGGGCGATGATTCCTGTGTTTGCACTTTGCGTACCAATCAACTTTGTTTTGGTACGATTCTTCCTTAAACGATAACCATATAGAATGAAGACAGTAAGAAGATTATTGGGTCAAGCCTTAGCTATTAGGCACGAAGAACGGCTATTGGCATTGCTGCTCGTGGTGATATTGATTAGTTTGCAGGTGCTCAACATCGTGCGTTTTGGAAGTGTTCTGTCGCCACTATCGGCTGATTATTGGTCTCAGATAGTGGGTCGCTACCACGTATCAGGCTTCGATAGCATCACTTACTACACCCTTTCCGACTGGCATGTACGCTATAACTGCTACCGACACCCGCTGTTGGCGTTCATGATGTATGTGCCTTTTCTGATTAATAAAGCACTCATGGCAGCGTTTGGGGTCAACTGCGCCATTTACATCGTGGCCTTCATGACCACCATCACGGCATTTTATAGCGGCATCTATGCCTTCCGCATCTTTAGAGATCTCATCAGCCTGGAGGCGAAAGATAGCACCTTACTGGTTGTTTTCTTCTTCTCGTTTGCTTATATCCTGCTTACAAGCTTCGTTCCGGACCATTTCGTCTACTCTCTTCTGCTACTCATCGTGACCCTATACATCTGCGGACGCAAACTCAAAGAAGGGAAACCGTGGTCTCGATGGGGCACAATCGGTATGTTTGTGTTGACCGCCGGGGTATCACTCAACAATGGTTTGAAGACCTTTTGGGCTGCTTGCGTGGTCAATGGAAAGCGATTTTGGCATCCGAAGAATCTATTATTGGTGGTCATCGTGCCTTCGATGCTGATGTGGGCACTATGTAGAACAGAGTATCATTACCTTGTCATGCCCGACGAAGTGGCTCGACACCAGGCCAAAGCGAAGAAGCAAGCTGAGCGAACCAAGCATCTACAAGAGGCGAAAGCGTCTCAAACGAAGACAGCTGAAGGGTCGGCTGGCAAGCAGAAGAGCGTCGTTGCAAAACGCAAAGTATCGAAAAAGACCAACAACATACAAGGTACGCCACTGATGCAAGGCGAGTTTATGCGTTGGACAGATATCTCAACGTCACGCAGCAAGTCGATTGTGGAGAACCTATTTGGCGAATCGCTCATCTTACATGAGCAACACACGCTAGGCGATATCTTCCGTGGTAGACCCGTGATAGTGACCTATCAGAGCGTCCTACCTTATATAATAGAAGCATTGGTGGCTTTGCTATTCATCTGCGGAATAGTGGCAGCATGGCGAAAACGACTATTTTGGATTGCTGCAGGATGGTTTGCGATGGACATGATGCTACATATCGGTTTGGGATTTGGCATCAATGAGGTGTATATCATGACGGCACACTGGGCTTTTGTGATTCCTTTGGCAGTGGCATATCTGCTCCGTCGCACGGACAGGAAGGTACGTACAGTGCTGAGAGTGGCGCTTTGGGTGCTCACAGCGTTCTTATTGGCATGGAACGGAGCCTTAATCGCCCGTTATATGTTGTGCTGATGAAGCTAACCGAGCCTTAGCCACGGATGGGCAAAGCGATTCGGCTGGGTCAGAGCCTTCGGGATTGATGCTCGCAACGGACGTGAAACCCGCTTGCAGCAGTTGTTCCTTATCACGAATCAAGCCCGACCGCAGATGGACGGGGACATTCAGCCGCTTAGCATGTTGCAGAATGACACCTGGGAGCTTACCCATCAACGTCTGCCTATCGCTACATCCCTCGCCCGTCACTACGATATCGTGATGCTTGAGGAGCTCATCAAAGTGGCACAATCGCAACAAAAGTTCAGCCCCCGACTCTTTCTTAGCATCAAAAAACTGCATCAGCGCATAGCCTAATCCGCCCGCTGCACCTGCACCCGGGTCTTTACTATGCGACACACCCGTATGTCTTGAGGCAATAGCGTCAAACCGCCGAGCCCTCTGATCGATTAAACGAACCATCTCGGGCGTTGCTCCTTTCTGCGGCGCAAAGACCTTTGCCGCTCCATTCTCGCCATAAAGCGGGTTATCAACGTCCGAGGCAAGCGTAAAAGATACGCCGATGAAATGGCGCTTTTTTACATCTTCGATCGTATCTCCAGCCTTTCCCATCAACTTAATGAGCGCTTGAATCATCCCGATACCGCAATCACTGGTAGCCGTTCCGCCAAGTCCCACAACGAGATGGCGAGCCCCATTGAACACAGCATGAGCTATCAGTTCGCCCACGCCATAGCTAGTGGCAACAAGCGGATTGCGCTGTTCGGGTTCGATCTGTGCCAAACCGCATGCTTGCGCCACCTCTATCACCGCCTTATCGTCTTGCAGCAGATAGGCAGCCTGGATGGGACGCATCAGTGCATCGTGCACTCTGAGCGTCACCTTTTGGCCTCCCAATGCCGCTTGATAGGCTTCAAGCATCCCCTCTCCACCATCGCTGAGCGTGAGCAAGCACGTCTTAGACGCATCGTTTTGGCCCAATCCATCGGCAAAAGCACGTCCCGCCTCACTGCTTGAGAGGCATCCCTTGAAAGAATCAAATGCTATAATCATATGCTTCAACTTATCAGAAACAATCTAGTAACGCCCTAAAGGTCATCTGCAAAGATAATAAATCGAATAGCGTTTTGCAACATCTGATAGAAAATAGTTAACTTTGCATACGATAGCGAAAGCACTCTAAATATCGCAGACCTATTCGGGATACATTTTTAATACACGATATCACCATGTGGTTATTATTAGCATTTACATCTGCTGCGCTCCTTGGGTTCTATGATGTGTTCAAGAAGCAATCCTTGAAGGACAACGCCGTCATCCCCGTACTGTTCCTTAACACGTTGTTTTGTTCGTTGATCTTCCTCCCGCTCATCCTCCTTTCGCAGTTTAGCGATGTGCTGAACGGCAGCACTTTCTACATCACAGCAGCGGATTGGAGCGTGCAGAAGTATATCATACTGAAGAGTTTGATCGTTCTTTCGTCATGGCTTTTCGGCTATATCGGCATCAAGCACCTCCCCTTAACGCTCGTTGGACCTATCAACGCCACCCGTCCGGTGATGACATTGGTGGGTGCTATGCTTGTCTTCGGGGAGCGACTGAACCTGTTTCAGTGGATTGGTGTGTTGCTATCAATCATCTCTTTCTTCCTCTTAAGTCTGAGTGGAAAGAAAGAAGGCATCGATTTCAGACATAATAAGTGGATCGGCTGCATTGTGTTAGCGGCGATTTTAGGTGCTACGAGCGGCCTTTATGACAAGTACCTAATGGCTTCACCAGAGGCTGGCGGAGTGGGTATTGACCGGATGGCGGTGCAGAGCTGGTACAACATTTACCAATGCCTATTGATGGGAATCATGCTTGTCATACTATGGCTACCCAAGCGCAAGCAAGGCACACCGTTCCATTGGGACTGGAGCATGATAGGTATCAGCGTCTTTCTATGCGCTGCCGACTTTGTCTACTTCTACGCTTTGAGTCTTCCGGGAGCGATGATTTCGATCGTTTCGATGGTTAGACGCGGTTCGGTAATCGTCTCTTTCATCTTCGGTGCATTCCTCTTTAGAGAGAAAAACCTTAGTAGCAAAGCCTTCGATCTTATCTTGGTATTGCTCAGTATGGTATTCTTATTCCTCGGATCAAGATAAAAAAAAGATTCGGAACGCTATGTATTGACGTCCCGAATCCAGCTTTTCATCTATTCATACAGCTTCCGTCAATATCTAGAAGCGTATTGCATGATGTTCTGAAACGTATCTTTCAGAACATGATAGGGTTAGGCGTGGCCACCATCAAAGAGGTTCATCACCTTCTCAATGATAGGCGCCATGTCATAATACTTATATTCAGCCAGTCGACCACCGAAGATAACGTTAGCCTCCTGAGCTGCTAACTGACGATATTGGTCCGCCAACTGATTGTTCTTATCATCGTTTACGGGATAATAAGGTTCGATGCCAGGCTTCCACTCGCTGCTATATTCGCGACTGATGATGGTCTTAGGGTTGTCATAGACAGCGTTACCGAACATCTCAAAGTGCTTGTGTTCGATGACACGCGTATAAGGAACGGACGCCTCGGTATAGTTGACCACGGCGTTGCCTTGATGGTTTGGTTCATCCAGCGTCTCGGTTTCGAAGCGCACGGTGCGGAAGTTGAGGTTGCCTAAGCGGTATCCAAAGTACTCATCAATCTGTCCGGTGTAAACCAACTTATCTGCCACACAAGTCTCAGATTCCTCCGATGAATCCGCCGTTTTCAGACTAAACTGCCATTGTCCTTGCTCGTTGCGATGGCAATCGGTGTCAAAGAAGTCGACCTGCGTACGCGTCTCAACTCCTTCGAGCAAACCATCAATGAGCTTGTTATACCCACCTTGTGGAATGCCTTGATAGCTATCATTGAAGTAATTGTTATCAAAGACCAAGCGGAAAGGCAATCGCTTGATGATGAAAGCGGGCAAATCGGTACATTTCCTACCCCATTGCTTCTCCGTATAACCCTTGATGAGCTTTTCGTAGATATCCTTTCCTATGAGCGCCAAGGCTTGCTCTTCTAGGTTGCGAGGCTCACTCACACCAGCATCACGCATAGCCTGGAGCGCTTCAGCACGTTGCTGGTCTATCATCTGCTGCGCTTCCTTAGGTGTGGTAACGCCCCACATCTGATAGAAAGTGTTCATATTGAACGGCAGATTGTATAGTTTGCCTTGATAGCGAGCCACAGGCGAGTTGGTGTAACGATTGAATTCGACGATCGAATTGACAAAATCCCACACGCGTTTGTTAGACGTATGGAAGATATGCGCACCATACTTGTGCACATTGATGCCTTCCACCTGCTCACAATAAACGTTTCCACCGAGATGCTCACGCTTATCAATGACAAGGCAACGTTTGCCTTCTTTCTTGGCAAAGTGGGCAAAGGTAGCACCAAAGAGGCCTGAACCCACGATAAGATAGTCGTATGTCTTCATTTATAGAATAGCTATTTGCTGTTTATTGCTTATATATTATTCGTTGATTCTGTACTATTTCATCGATGGAAACGATGATTTTTGAGGAAAGCCCCCCTTGTTATCGATGCTCACTCTTCCCCAGCCATTTGCTCAAACGCTTGCTGAAGGCTTTCGTGATAGCAGAGAAGTTGCCATAGCGGAGATTGAGTAGCAGTTCTTCGAAGGACCTTTGCACCTTGATCCAAGGATGTCCCCAAGCATTGATGCGGTACACACGCTCCTTATACTCGGTATCCTCAATCATGTATCGGGGATGTTTCAGGGGGAAGTGGAGCTCATGCCGTGGCATGGTAAAGATACGGCGGTAAGCACGCGGAGTGGTTTTGAGGCTACCCGAGAAATGGGTTGAGTCATCAGAAAGGCCGATATTGTTGATCAGATTCTTGCTAGGCATGATTGCCAAACCCGAGTTGAGCAACACAGCCGACCAGAACAAGCTTTCAAAATAGAGTTTGCCGGAAGCCCGATGGTCACGCATCATCCTTAATATATAAGGCCTGAGTCTGCGGTTTCGCACATAAGCCTCCATCTCGCGCACGGTGTAAGCATCCTCAAGGAACGAGTACTGCTCATCACGCTTCTCGAACACACGGCGCCAAGAGGCCCATCCCCAAATAGAGAACACCGATGTGAAGAAATAGCTATTGGGACAATAATCGGTGACTTCATCCTCATTAAAGCCCGCAATCATCGATATGCGCTCATCGTGCTCATACCTATCGAGCATCTCCTTGCAGAAAGGGAAGAACGACTGAGACGGTACACAATCGTCTTCCAGCACGATACACTTATCCGCCATACTGAAAGCCCACTTCTGTGAGAGATGTCCAGAAGGATCGCATCCTTGATTTTGCTCACAGTAATGGCGCTGCACGTCACATTCCCAGTCGATATTGACATCAGAAGCTATCTCTCGGCAAGCCTCGATACCCGCCATATCACGTTCGCCTCGCGGTCCATCTTGATAGAGGAAGAGACGTGAGGGGCGTGCTTTCTTCACCTCTTCAAACACAGCTCCGAAGTGATCGGGCCTATTGAAGAAGAGCATCAGAACGGCAATATCAGTCTTGTAAGGTTGCTTCATGTTCCGGTCAGTTTATCTATATGCAAAGATATAAGAAATGGTTGGAATAGCAAAACAATCTCATTTAATTGTTGTAACTTTGCAAGACACAACCAAAACCCGTTCAGAGAAGATGATGCAAGACCAGGAGCAACTACGAATCTATAACCAGGCCAACCTCCGCGCCTGTCAGCTAAAGCAGTTATGGATACTCAAGGAGATAGACCGCATATGCCAACAGCTGGGCATTAAGTATTGGCTTGACGGCGGAACGTTGCTCGGTGCGGTACGTCATGGCGGCTTTATCCCTTGGGATGACGACATCGACATCGCCATGGACAAAGCCGATATGGAACGTTTTGCACAGGAGGCACAGGCTCTTCTACCCGAGACCTTATTCGTTCAGACACCCAAGACCGACCCCACAAGCAAAGAGCCGATGGTGAAGGTGCGCGATCTGAACTCGCTTTACATCGAGCGGGGGGATCATTTCGTGTCCAACTATAAGAAAGGTGTGTACGTGGACATCTTCCCCTTCGGTGCGCATCCTAACATTCCGAAGTCGTGGATTAAACGTCTGAGCAAGGGGATGACCAAGAGCAGGTCCATCCTTCACCACCTTCACTACTACACGCTACGTGCCGCAGCCGAACTGGTATGGTTTGGTGGGAAGTATGCGCTGTACCGAACGATATGGAGCGCCTTGTCGCTAGTGTGTCGCAGCACCCGTTATGCAGACATCCCGATGATGAACGGCTATGGCATCACGCATGAGCGAGACACCGTTTTTCCACTGACAAGGTTACGATTTGAGGATGCCGAGTTTCCTGTTCCGCACGATTCGGACCAATATCTACGCAATATCTATGGCGACTACATGCAGATTCCACCCGTAGAGAAGCGTCATTTCCATGCGATATTGGTCATTCCGGAACTGGTAAAGAATGCCGAATAAAAGGCGATTATCTATCTATCGATATTAATCCTAGGCGCTAGCGACTGACGTTAGCGCCTTTATTGTATGCTCCAAGCCTTCTTGCAGAGAGAAAAGCGGACGCCAACCAATTGACTGAATCTTCTCAACGGAGAAGGTGGCCTTGGTGATAGGGGTAGTCACGCCGTGATTCTGACCCTCTGGGATATCAAATACCACTTCTCGATGCGCCAGCTTTGCCACACGCTCAGCGAGGTCACGGATGGTGATATTGGCCTCCGCATCAGCCACATTATACGCATTGGCGGATGCACCGGACAACAGAAGGCAAAGCATCGCATGCGCACAATCCACCACGTAGAGCCAAGAACGATAGGGGCGGCCTTCGCTTTTCAGAACGATATCCTCATCGTTAAGGACATTGCGGATAAACTGCGCATAGACGCGATTGTCACTCTCGGTAAACCACGGACCATAGGTGTGACATAGGCGGGCTATCACGGCGTCGGTGTGATACTCTTCAGCATAAGCCACACAAAGCGTTTCGGCGGTGCGCTTGGCCGATGGATAGCAAGCACGAGCGGTGGCACAATCGATAAAACCGCTACTTTTTTCGGTAAAAGACGTACCATCTCCCTCACCATAAACTTCTCCGGAGGAAACGTAAAGCAAGCGTCTGAGCGCATGGCCCACGCCATAATCCAAGAGATTACCTACGCCATTGATATTGGCACGAATCACTTCGACGGGATGATTCTTAAAGAAATTGGGACTGGAAAGGCTTGCCGCATCTATAATATAATGGAAAGGAATATCGCTCTCCAATGGTTGGGTGACATCAAACTCTAAGAATGTGAAATCCTTATCATCCATGTAGCACGCAAAGCGCTGCATCGCTCGCTGCCGGTTGCGCCCCGCCGCATAGACATGGTAGCGCCTTTGGGGATAGCACATCAGCATATCCACCACACAGGTACCTATCAGTCCGGTGGCTCCAGTAACCAAGATATTGGCATCGGTGAGCGCTTCGAGATCCAATCCGGACCTATACACACGCTCTAGGTCACAGCGATAGATGTTGTCAGGGCTGATACGAGAGGTTATCATTGGGCAAAGAGGATTTATTTCAACCACGATTCGGGTTGCAGTTTCATTAAGGCTTTGAGGATTTCGAGGTCTTCCACGGTGGTGATCTTGATATTCTTCTCCGATCCGGGCACGATATGCATCTCCACACCGCCTATCTCTGCCATCAAGGTACAGGACGCAACAGAATTGGTTATGCCCATCGCTTGCGCCTTGTTATGCGCCTGCAGCAAGCTACCAAGAGTGAACGTCTGTGGCGTTTGGGTACGGATGAGCTTGTCACGGGGGATGCTTGTCGTGGTGCTGAAGCCATCTTCGCTTTCAAGGATGGCCTCGCGACACTGGATACCTGTGATGGCGTAGCCAAACTTCTGGCACACAGCGATGTTAGAAGAGATGATATCCTGCGAGAGCAAGGGACGTACGGCATCATGCACCAGCACCAAGTCGGTATCCGAACAGCCGGCTTCCTTCAGTCCGACGATACCATTATGAATGCTTTCCTGGCCATTACCGCCGCCGGGGAAAATCCATTTGAGCTTAGTGACATTAAACTGGTTGGCATACGACTGCAATACGGTCTCCCAACCAGCCAAGCACACCACCGCAATACCTTGAATATCGGGATGCTTCTGAAACGCCATCATCGTATGAATGATGATGGGACAGTTGTCCACATGCATAAACTGTTTGGGGATATCCTGCCCCATACGGTTGCCAGATCCTCCGGCTATGATCAAAGCATAATTCATATTGTTCTTTCGTTAAGGCGTGTTCTATAAATTCCACGCACAATTAAATTTGTATTTCAGACAGGCTTCTCTTTGTGTCTTTTTGTTTTTATCCGGCATCTTTCACTTTCTTCTTTAGTCGCATAGCCCGCTATGTTCCTTCAGAAAGATAGTGCAAACCGAACGCAATGAAGCT
>CAVHUZ010000022.1:0-33038 GCA_963639545.1 Bacteroidaceae bacterium | reverse complement strand
GCTGCAACTAGCACCTTTGCACAGGCTCCTATCGCAAAGCAAGTGTTGGGCACACAGCTCAATGAGCTTAAGGCTCCTTTGGCAGTAACATCTTCATTCAATTCTGCTGTTACTCCATCTTTCATGGCAGCTGCTAAACCTGACTATGTACGTTACTATGTTCCAACAGGTACAATGTTCGTAGGTTGGGATACCGAGCTTTCTGGCTATCGTATCATGTTGCCTATCGTTGCTCCTTTCACACAGTTCACATTCACCAACTCTTCAATGCCAGCTGATACACGTTCTAACACAGAATGGCAGCTTTATGGTCAGAAGGTTTCTGACAATTATGTTGATGAGAACCACAACTATGTAAGCATGGTTACTTCAACCAATCCTACATCGTTGAGCCAAGCTACATCTATTTATTATGTTCCTACATTGGTATGTGGTACTGACTCATTCAACATCGCTATGTTCAATGAAGATTACACCTCAGAGAGCTCTCAGGTCAAGGGTGTCACTTACATGCAGGCATATAACGACTTGGCACCTTTGAGCCCATTCAACAATGGTTCTGTTGCTATTCAGTTCTCAGGCGATACTCAGCTCTTCGGAAACAGGACAATGCAGTATGATTTCAAAGACGGTGAAGGCCAAGTAAATATCTATCAGCAGGGTATCTCTCAGCGTTGTCCTAAGCCAATGTCACCTCTTTATGCTACATACCTCAGCATTCCTGCATGTGCATACGGCGCTACCAATGGCAAAATCATTGACAAGGCTCTTACCATGTACATCATGAATGTAAAGGATACTACCGTTACAACACAGAAGTCTGACGGTACAGATACTACTTATACTACTAAGGTACAAGGTGATAAGGTTCTTTACACTTTGACTGCAACTCCTGAAGATCAGGTAATGTATAACGATGGTCAACAGCTTGCAACTGGTAACGTTCTTGGTACTCTCGTATTCTACAACAAGCAGCAGAGTTCTACTGGTGCTACATTGAATGCTCCTTTCCTCTTGGATCAAGAATATTATGTTGTAATTCCTACTGGCTTCCAGTCACAGAGCAACAACATCAACCTTGCTGCAACCGTTAATGCTCTTGATGTAGATATGAATCCAAATGAAAAGTTCGATGATGGCAATCCTAACACACGCATGTTGATGTCTAAGAGCAAGAACGGTATTGTGGATGAGAACTTAGGTTTGACTTATAGTTACTATCGCGTATACTTCTCTATCAATGGTGTTATGGACGTAGCTAAGGTTGAAACCGAGGCTAACGTTAACAAGCAGTATTGTGGTGCAGAAGGTGGCGAATGTGCAACACAGGACGAAGTACAGTTCGGTGACGTGACTGAGAAGCTTCCTGCACTCGTTCAGACTGCTATGTCTTGGTATGGTGAAGATGAAGACAACTACACTGTTCAGTACACTGACGACGCTGATTGGGTAACTGCAGAGGTTTCTGAGGATTCACGTGACGCTTCTGGTTATACCACAATCACCTTCACTTGTGATCCTCTCCCAGCTGGTGTAAAGGGTCGTGCTACTCGTGCATACGTTGAAGGTGCTCACGGTGTAAACTCTTCTGATTACATCTACATCATTCAGGGTGATGCAAGTGAAACTGACGCAATCAATGGCGTAGTTATCAGCGACAAGACTGCTAATGACAATGTTCTCTACAACCTCGCTGGTCAGCGCGTAGGCAAAGACTACAAGGGCGTTGTGGTTAAGAACGGTCAGAAGTTTATCAACAAGTAAATTTTTTAAATTACTTTAGATACACACTATTATCAAGAGGTCGTGGCCTGTGTTAGGTCGCGGCCTTTTTTCCTTTTATAGCAGAGAAACTACTCTTTTCAAATCCTAAACAATTCTTACTAAGCTTTTGCCCAGTCTATATATTACTCTTTCTTAACAACATTTAGTTCATATTTGTTTCGTTTTCCTTTGCCTAATCTTTAATTAATCCGTAAATTTGCAACCAAATGATTAATTTATAAATATGAAAAAACTATTCCTTTCTGTATTCTTCTTTGCAACTGCAATGGCTTCAATGGCCAACCCTGCGTTGCCTGGATGGCGCACAGTCACCCAAAGCGATGGTACCCAGCTTGAGCTCCAGCTCGTTGGTGATGAGTTTCTTCATTACTTCATAACCCGTGATGGTAAAGCCGTAGTGGAGCGTGATGGTACTTATTACTATGCACAAGCATCAGCTCAGGGCGTGTGTGAAACTGATATTGTAGCCCATGAAGCTTCTTTGCGCTCTACTGAGGAGGTTGAGAAGCTTAATGCCCTTGGCGACTTTCATACCGCAGTGCAGCCCGCAATGTTAAAGGCTCGCACACAAGCAACAACACCTCGTAAGATAGGTACACCTACTTCATACAAAGGAAAGAAGAAGGGTGTCATCATTATGATGAACTTCTCCGATACAAAGTTCACTTATACCCGAGATGATATTGAAGAGATTGTTAATACGCCAGGTCTTCAGAAAGAGTTTGTTTACTCTCTTTACAACAAGACCATGACTACCGAGGGTAGTGTGCATGATTACTTCAGTGATATGAGTAACGGCGAATTTGATCTCACCTTTGATGTTGTTGGCCCTTATACAGCACAATATTCCATGAAGTATTATGGTAAAGATAATAAATACATGAACGATGTCAATGTTCGTGAGTTTATTACCGAAGCCATCAACGCAGCTGATGCAGATGTCAACTATGCCGACTATGACTGGGATGGCGATAATGTCGTAGACCAAGTATTTGTGCTTTATCCAGGCTATTCACAAGCTGATGGCGCTTCTTCTGATTGCATTTGGCCACATGAGAGCACCTTGTCATCTAGTTATATCTATGGTCCCCATCTTGATGGCAAATACTTCAACACATACGCATGTAGTTCAGAGCTCTCTGGAACCAGCGGAACCAACCTTGCTGGCCTTGGTACCATCGTTCACGAGTTCTCTCATTGCTTAGGTTTGCCTGACGTTTATGACACCCGTATCAATGATGGTTATTCTAATACCAACTATGGTATGGATATTTGGTCGCCCATGAATAGCGGTTCACGTAATGCTAGCGGTTGGATTCCTGCCCCCTACACAGGTTACGAACGTTACTTCTGTGGATGGCGTACCTTCCGTGAACTCACACAACCTTGTGCCGTTAATTCTCTGAAACCGATTACAGAGGGTGGTGAAACTTATCAGATCGTGAACCCAGGCAATCCCAATGAGTATTATCTCCTTGAGAATCGTAATGGCGCATACGGATGGGATCGCGGCTTGTACCTTGACAATTCATTCAAAGCAGTCAATGGTTTGATGATTTACCACGTAACCTATGATAAGGCGCGCTTTGTGAATAACACGGTCAACTCTACCGATAGTTATTGCTGCTATGAGCTTGTTCATGCAGACAACTCTGACAAGACAACATATAGTGGTGCTGGTGGCTATTATCTAGACGGCGATGAATATGCTCACGATCTATATCCCTATTCATCAGGTTTAGGCACAGCCAATAACCATAACTTCTTCTCTGACGAGAGTACACCTGCCGACGTGCTCAATTATGCGAACACCGATGGTACGAAATATCTCCATACCAACGTGTCAAAGATTACACGTAAGGGCAGCAATGTCAGCTTCAAGTTCTTTGATGGAACAGATAGCTGGGAGGATGTAGCTAATGCAATCAAGGATGTAACCAAGGTTAACACCCTGAGCGATGGTAAGGTTTACAACCTCAATGGTCAGGAAGTAGGTACATCACTTGACAATCTTAATAGTGGAGTGTATATCCAGAACGGCAAGAAAGTTGTCGTAAAGTAATCTAGAATCACTTTTTCTGTAAACATAGTGAACGGTATCGACGCTTGCTATTTGCCAATCACAGGTGTTGGTACCGTTTCACTTTTATTTTACAAGCATTCGATCCACGTAGGGTTATATAACCTCTATGTAGGTCGAATGCTTGTTTTTTATTTGCGCTTCAGTCTGAAGAACGTTTGCATCAGTTCCGCGCAATCCTCTTTCAGCACCCCCTTTGTGGTGTTAGCTTTGGGATGTAACGCATGAGGAGCGTACGTGTTAAAGCCTCGTTTGATATCCTCGCACCCATAAACCACACGTGCTACCTGTGCCCAACCCAGCGCACCGGCACACATCACGCAAGGTTCCACCGTCACATAAAGCGTGCAATCCTGCAGATATTTCCCTCCTATCTGGTTAGCTGCTGCTGTGATGGCAAGCATTTCCGCATGCGCAGTCACGTCATGTAACGTCTCTGTGAGGTTGTGCGCCCTTGCTATCACCTTATCTCTGCACACCACCACCGCACCGATAGGAATCTCTCCCTCATCCATTGCCGCCATTGCTTCTTTGAGCGCTAGCCGCATGAAGTATTCGTCTTGTTTTGTTGTATCCATGTTATTTACGCATAATTATGCATGATTATTACTTAAAGCTCTCTGTTTCTATACCTTTTTCATCCTAGATACCGAGCCTTTTGCCTACAAAAGTAATGCTTCTTGCTGGAATTGCAGCATCTTTTGCAGCCGAAAGTAAATGTACGTTAATTTCGTAGATATATAGATAAAGTACAGTTGTTTAATGACATACATTTATTAATTCCGCTTTTGTAAACGTCGTTTTTCTAGATTAGTAAACCATTATCGTGAAAAAATAACTAAATTTGCATAATATCGATAGTTATTCACTTAATTAATTTCACACAGCAAGATGAAAACAAGATTACTTTTGCTTATGTGTGCCCTTCTCGTAATGTTGGGACACACCCAAGCGCAGTCTACATCTGCTACATCCTCCTTTGAGCAAGGGGTGGTGCGCGTGAAGCTTCAGCCCGAGATGGCTGTACGCATTGAGAATGCAAAGCTCCCCACCGCAGCCCCCAGCAGTACGCAGCAAGTGCTCAAGACAGGCGTAGTGCAGATGGACCGTGTGGCAGAGAAAGTAAAGGCTGTTAGTATGACGCGTGTGTTTCCCTATGCCGGTAAGGACGAGGCCAAACACAAGCAGTACGGCTTGGACCTGTGGTATGACATCACCTTCAGTGATAAGGCGATCACCGCAGCACAAGCTCGCGACCTTTACAAGGCTGTGCCAGGTATCACCCATGCTCAGCGTGTACCGCTCTGCAAGCCTATTGGTGGCGAACGCTTTCGCACCATCAGCCCCGCAGAGATGATGCAAGCAGCCCAGGCTTCTTCCACGATGCCCTTTAACGATCCTCTCTTGAGCGATCAGTGGCATTACTACAACGACGGAAGCCTCAGTGGAGCCAAGGCTGGTGCCGATATCAACGTCTTCAATGCATGGAAGACCGGTGTCACAGGATCCAAAGATGTCATTGTGGCTATCATCGATGGTGGCTTCCAAGTGGACCACCCCGACTTGAAAGACAATGTCTGGATCAATGAGGCAGAGCTCAATGGCAAACCCGGTGTCGACGATGATGGTGACGGATACGTAGATGATATCTATGGATACAACTTCGTGATTAATTCAAGCGACATCTCTGCGCATCAGCACGGAACCCACGTAGCCGGCACTGTCGGCGCTACCAATGGCAACGGCATCGGTGTCTGCGGTGTTGCGGGTGGATCAGATGGTACTGGTGGTGTGAAGATGATGGTTTGCCAGATCTTCGACTCACGCAGTAGTCTTGCTGCCGACTATGCAGCAGCCCTTGTCTATGCAGCCGACCGTGGTGCCAGCATCGCCCAGTGTTCATGGGGTTTCGATGTGGCTGATGAGGAAGACAAGTCAATCACAGCCGCCGTAGACTACTTCACCAAGGAAGGTGGCGGTGACAAGATGAAGGGCGGTCTTTGTATCTTCGCTGCTGGTAACACCAGTGACGAGGGCAACTATTATCCACCTTGTTTGGATAACGTAGTCGCAGTAGGCGCTATGACCGCTAGTGGCGAACCCGCTTATTATTCCACTCGTGGCAGTTGGGTAGACGTTACCGCTCCTGGTGGATTGATGGATTTCGGTGAGAAGTATGGTGTATTGAGCACCCTTCCAGGTAGCACCTATGGTTACAACGAAGGAACCTCAATGGCTTGTCCCCACGTATCGGGTATTGCAGCCTTGATTCTTTCAAAGTATGGCAACCCCAACTTCTCTAACGAGACCCTCCGTACCCTCCTGACATCATCTGTCAACGACCTTTATTCAGCCAATCCTGATTATAAAGGCCTCTTCGGTTCAGGTTATATCGATGCTTATAAGGCTCTGCAAGGCAACCAAAGCAGCACACCCGATGCCGTGAGCGACTTCACCCTGACCGCTTCGCATGACAATGTGCTTGTAGAGTGGACCATCCCTCAGAGCGATGAAACCGTCATTGATCACCACGTGATCTATTATAGCACCGAGCCTTTCACTGCCGAGACCGATGTCAAGACACTCAGCTCGGTATCAGTTGACACCAAGTTTAAGAGCTGTGGCGACGTTATGTCCTATGAGCTCGATGGCTTGAAGGCCAACACCACTTACTATTTTGCCCTTGTAGCTTACAACCGTTGGGGTACCGCTTCGGCTATGTCAGCCGTGAAGTCGACCACTACCAACGCTGGACCTACCGCTTCGGTGGATCAGTCAGCCGTTAGTTTCAAGGTAGATGCTACCAAGAGCGCCGTTGCTTCCACTTCATTCAACATCGCTAACACGGGTGAAGGTATCCTCAAGTATGACATGGAAGCCAATACCGTTCGTGCCACTTACACCGCATCGTCACGTAAGGACAAGCCCCAACCAGGCAAGATAGTTCCTTTCAGCGGCAAGATTACACCTTCTGAGGCTGCTTCTGAGGCCAAGGTAGTCAGTGCCGACTATGATGCAAGCGACTGGCCCGACACCTTAGCTTACTATAAGAGCGTGCGTCTCTACCTCGGTGAAGACGATAAGACCCTCCCCAATGCCGAGGCTCAGTACTTCTCAGTGGATAAGAGCAAGTATCCTAATGGTTTCAACCTCACTGCTCTCCGCGTCGGTGGAAGCTATGGCGAGAACCCAGAGATTGAGATCTACGAGGGATCGCGCTCCATCTCTACCGCCACTCTCTTGAAGAAGGTCAACTACGACTACTTCGTTTACAACTATGACATCAACCTTGACGAGCAACTCTACTTCGCTCCAGGTTCTAGCTTCTGGGTTGTGATCAAGTTCCCTGCAGGTCAAACACGTCCTCTCGGTGCTGCCACAGCTACCACAAGCAACGTGTCACAGTACAGCTATTACAGTTCTGACAATGGCGCAAGCTGGACACAACTCAGCGAGGTGCTCAAGGGTGGCAGCTATGAGAGCATCGCACCTAACCTTACATGGGCTATCACCTGCTTGAGCAAGAACCCCGACTGGAGTAGCGTGCTCAATCCAGAGCCTAAGACGGGCGAGGTACGTGCCGGCGAGAGCCAGAAGGTCACCCTCAGCAACGATGGTCAGAAGCTCATCAATGGTACTTATAAGTTCAACATCCGCCTGAAGACCAATGAGGCAGAGGCTGAAGAACACAAGGTGGCAGTCACCATGACCGCTACAGGACAGAAGCCTGTGATCACCAGCAAGCAGCTTGTCGACTTTGGTAACATCCTTGTAGGTCAGAGCAAGACCCTCTCTGTCGAACTGGTCAACACCGGTTATGGCGTCTTTGGCGGACAGTTTGGTGCTGGCTTCTATCCTTATAACAAGTCTTTGACCTGTAGCTCAGATCAGTTTGAGTTCGATCCTAGCGGTGCTCCCGCAGTGGCTGCACGTTCTAAGAACACCATGAAGCTCACCTTCAAGCCTACCCAGTCAGGCGAGTTTACCGGTACAGTGACCCTCACTGATAAGAACAAGAACACATATAGCTACGTGGTACGTGGCTCGGCTACCGAACCAGCCCATCTATCTATGGATGTCACCGAGCACGACTTTGGTGATCTTGAGGTAGGAGGCGCTGATAAGACCGCTACGTTTACCATCAAGAACACGGGTAAGTATCCGTTGCAGTATGTCTTCCCCAAATTCTCTACCCAGCAGATCGAAGGTACTACCGAGCATGCGCATAAGTATGGTTACACCTCTCTGACCAATCTCAATGGCTCAGACGGCTATACCTACGAGGAAGCGCCCGAGCTTGAGGACGAGACCGACATCACTTCGCAGTTTACCGACAACAACTGGCAGTCGGGCGCAGTGTCTCTCGGCTTCCAGTTCCCCTTCTATGGCGCCGATTATGATAAGATCTACATCACCTCGCTTGGTGGTGTGGCGATGAATACCATCAGCGGAACCATCGGTTGTATGGTACCTGAGCCATCATGTATGAGCGGTTTGGGCTACATCTCAGCCTTCGGTAACAGTGGTACACTTACCATGGGAGCCAACAGTAAGGTAAGTTACGGACACAAGGATGGCAAGTTTGTCGTTAAGTATCAGAACGTCTTTACCGTAGGACAGGAAGGCAGTAGCGTTCCCGTAAGCTTCCACATGACCCTCAGTCCTGACGGAAGCGTAGAGGTGTTCTATGACGATTACGAGCCAACCAATATGCGCGACGATGGTCGTCTGCTCTATATCGGTATGGTAGATGCTGATCTCACCGATCCTTACACCATCACCGACTGTGATATGGGATGGGATGACGATGTCACAATCTATCCTAACGTTTACACAGGCACCGCCTTTAAGATTGTCGCTCCTAGCAAGTCGATGATCAAGAGCCTCTCCACTACCGACGGATACGTAGGTATAGGTGAGAGCAAGGATGTCACCGTGACCGTGTCAGCCAACGACGATCTCTATGCAGGCGCATTGACCAATAACCTTGTGATGCTCACCAATGATCCTGATAAGGCCAGCCAATACCTCGTGCTCAAGGCCAATATCGTGGGTGACAACCTCAAGCCACAGGCTTCGTTGAGCAGCCACGACCTCGACTTTGGTAGCGTGTTCCGCACCTCTACACAGAAGCGCAGCATCAATCTGGCTAACGCTGGTAAGGACGTGCTTAAGGTAACAAGCGCCGCTCTCAGCAATGGCGCCTTCACTGTGGCCGACGATCTCAAGGAAGGCTTCAGCGTAGAGCCAGGTCAGAGCAAGGATGTCACCATCTATATGCCTACTGATGAAGAGGGCAGTGTGAGCGATGTGCTGACGCTGACCTATGCTGACGGCACCTCTGATGATATCCATCTCAAGGGTACGGTTATCGGTTGTCCTACCGTGGATGTTGATCCTGCCTCAGTGGAGATCACCACTCCTTATGGCACGGACGTTAAGCAGACACTCACCGTGGCCAACAATGGTAATGAACCTATGACCTTCAGCATCACACCTGAGACATGGTTCACCTTTAATGATCTCACACCAGCCAACAGTACCACCGACTATATCTATCAGTCGGCAAGCGATGGCTATGACGTGCCATTCGATTGGCAAGACGTGACGACCGACTACACTGGTCACCTCTCTTATTCTTACTTCGCTGATCAGACCGACTACCAGAAGGTAGAACTCCCATTTGAGTTCCCATTCTATGGCAAGCGTTACAAGTACATGTACATCTATGACACCGGCTTCGTATCGTTTACCGAACCTCATGAGGACTACAAGGAGTTCCCAGAGCCTCCTGCAACGTTGCCATCTAACGAGACGTTCTACAAGAACATCATCTGTCCGTTCTGGGGCAACCACACCATGAGTACCTCTGAGGACGATGGCGTCTACTATAAGTTCAATGATGACAACGTGGTGGTAAGCTATAAGGGTTATGGCAACTCGATGATGACCAACATGAACTATCAAGTGATCCTCTATCCTGATGGTTCATTCAAGTTCCAGTACCAGCTTTCACCTGATGGATACATGATTGGTGTCTTCGGTCTCTGCGGTATTCAGGATGAGACCTGCACCCGTGGCGTACAGCCCGGAGACCATTACATCGACTCTGGCAATGCCCTTATGTTCTATCCTGTGCAGCAGTACAACGTTGCAGCAGGCGAGAGCGTATCCGTACCATTGACTATCCATGCTGACGAGCTTGCTGATACATACAACCACGAGTTGCAGTTTACCAGCAATGTACCTTCTAAGGAGACCTTCACCATACCTGTCACACTGACCATCACAGGCGAAGCTGATGCCGTGTTCCCAGAGTCAGTAGAGATAGAAGAGGTGTATAGCCCCAACTACGAGACCTATTACAAGGAGTTTAGCGTAGTGAACAAGGGTGCTAAGGCCTTTACCATCACTGATATCAACTCAGAGATCTTCGACCTCAATCCTGAAACATGGATGACCGATGCCCAACTGCAGGTTTATCAAGAAGGCGACAACAGCGGTGGCGGTGTAGATCCCGGTCCATTGTCGCTCACAGCATCAAGCGCCAACATGTCTTGGCAGGCTTACTATCCTGGCGATAATGATCCTATCGTGGTGGGCAAGGATACTGTGAAGTTCCGTATCTGCCTCTTCAATACCTATGATATCTATGAGAAGACCGTGCCAATGACCTTCAGTCTTGAAGGACTTGACGTCGACTCTAAGACCGTCAATGTTCATATCAATATGACCGATGCTCCTTATATGACCTTTGACAAGGACTCTATCCTTATCGTCAATGCGCCAGCTAACTATAAGGGCACTGAGTCAATGACGATTGGCAACGATGGTGAGTACCAGCTCACTTACTCTCTCCGCCTAGATCCTTCTGGCAACGACGAGGCTACACAGGACTATGACGATGGCGACGATCCATTGCCAGCACTCAACTGCAAGGCACCCGCTGCCGTTGGCTCTCTCGAGAACCTCGTAGAGTGGCTCGACAATAGCGCTGTGAAGACCAAGGCGGCTTCGGCTCGCAAGGTCAAGGATGATGATCCTTATGTTTGGGATGTTCCTAGCGATATCGAATACACCAACTTGCTCTATTATCCTATCCTCAAACCTACCAGCAACGCCAAGAGCGCTGTGATGGGAACGGGCACCAGCGGTCTGGATGACAACTTCTATGCGGCTACCCGCTACGTTGCTCCAGAAGAAGGATTCAACCTCAGTCATGTCTACTTCGTAGGTACCGTGGGTGACCTTACCAACGTGGATATTGAGGCTACGGTAATCCAGGGCAGTGACGTGACGGCTACCGGAAAGACCATCGGACGCGGTTCTATCCACGTGGATAGCGAGGAGCCTGCTAGCGATGGCAACTATTACGGTCAGCCACGTATCCTTCAGCTGAACAGTCCGGTATATATCAATCCTAACGATACCTTCTATGTAGTGCTCAAGTATCCTGCTGGCTACCGCGTATCTGCAGTGATGGCATCTAAGAATGGTAGTAAGAATCCTGACTGTTACATGGCCAATGTCAAGAGCCTAGGCGGATGGGTTGATATCGAGGAGTATATCGATAGCTACTATAGCTATGGAGCCTTCGGTTACTTCATGACTTGTGTTGAGACAGAGAAGGGCGAACCTTGGATCAAGATGCTTACCGCAGAGACAGAGGATACCCTCGCTGTGGGTGAAAGCAAGCAGATCGACTTTGCTATCAACGCTGCAAGCACCAACCTCGCCAATACTAAGGCTACATTGGTGGTTCACAGCAATGATCCTCAGCACAAAGTGGTCAACTATCACATCTGGCTCAATAAGAACGCTGCACCTTCTATCACCACACCTGACGGCACCACCACCGTACAAGAAGCTGCTACAGCCAATGTACCTGTAACGGTAGCCGATCCAGATGGCGACGCGTTCAGCGTAAGCCTTAGTGATCCAGAAGGCATCGCAACGATAGCATCCTACACCAATGCTGAAGGCACAGCCGATGGCGTAAGCCTTGAGGATGGCGTACTGAAGGTTTCTGCAGGCTATAGCTTGAAGATGAATGTGGTGCTTGCTCCCGCTTATGAGACCGCAGGCAACCATAGCTTCAACCTCTATGCTACCGACAGTCAGAACAATGATGCCGAAGCTACCGTGAGATACACCGTGGAGCATACCAACCGCGCACCAGTCTTTGTTGGCGATGCCGACCTTACCTGTGCCGTAGGTAACACCTCTGGTGTCATCACCTATGCTTCGCTCTTCGAAGATCCTGACGACGATGCTATGACCTATGAGGTCAGCGTAGCCAATAGCGTTGTGGCTGAGATCTACACCGCTGACAATGGCTTTGTGGTCAATGCCAAGAAGGTAGGCGCCACCAATATCAATGTCACCGCTACGGATGCTAATGGCGCTGCCACCACACAGGCCATCACGCTCCATGTGACCACAACGGGTATCGATGGCGTTACTGCTGGCGATGGTAAGTGGTCAGTAAGCGATGTCAATGCGGACGGCAAGGCTACCGTTACCTTCGGTGAGGACGCTGACAACGTAGCTCTGCGCATCTATGGCGTAGGCGGTCAGCTGGAGTGGTCACAGACCTTCGCTCACGTCTATGCTGGTCAGACAGTCGAGGTGGATCTGTCAAACGCTCCTGTAGGCGTTTATCAGCTCGCTGCAACGGCTGATGGTAACACCACCACCTTCCGCTTCGTTAAGAAGAAGTAGGCCCAAGTAGAATCTTAAAGCGATAGTGTCACGTACACCATCGCCCTCTATAACGCCCGGATAGCACCTTAGCTGTCCGGGCGTTTTGCCTCTATCACCATCCGAGAAAAGTTCTTTGGCTTGGAAAATCAATTTGTTTTCTGATCGTTTTCAAATTATTTTTCCGATAAAAATAATTTATTTTTCATCCTCATCCATCCTCTTTGAACCTATCAAGGCATCCCTTTCAATGTCAGAAACCATCCGCTCAGCCATGATTCTTTCGCCCTTAAAGATAATAATTCGAGCGTTATGTCGTTATCCATAATAGACCATTAGGTCAATTAATCTAAGCTACACCATTCTGCTATGGCTGCACACAATGACTTGGGACACTGGGGCGAAGATCTTGCGGTAAGCTATCTGCAAGACAAGGGCTATCATATCCTATATCGTGACTGGCGCTATCGCCATCGCGATCTAGATATCATAGCGCTCAAGGATGACGTGCTGGTCATCGTTGAGGTCAAGACGCGGAGCAACGAACGCTTCCTTGATGCCGATAGAGCAGTGACGCCACAGAAGATACGTTCCATCTCTATTGCTGCTAACACCTTTGTGAAGATGTATCAGGTGCATGCTGAGATTCGATTTGATATCATCACCATTGTGGGGACGCCCGGTGGGGCAGTGGATATACGCCACACCGAGAGTGCCTTCTTACCATTCATATAAGTTATGCAGATATTTAGCAAACTAAAAGATAAGCTCAAGGGTAAACCCGTCGATACCTCGCTACGCGTGATTAGGCTTGACGAGGTGGACAGTACCAACAATTATCTCCGCCAGTATCATCCCTCTGATGAGGAACAGATGGTGGTGGCGGTGGCTGATCATCAGACGGCAGGTCGTGGACAGGGTACCAACAGCTGGGAGAGTGAGGCTGGACAGAATCTCACGTTCTCCGTGCTGACGCGTCCTACATGGGTTCCTGTGGCTCGTCAGTTTCTTCTTTCTGAGGCTGGCGCATTGGCGCTGAAGGATGTGCTGGACACTTATACGGATGGCATCCGCCTGAAGTGGCCCAATGATATCTACTGGCACGACCGCAAGCTCAGCGGTACGCTCATCGAGCTCAACGTCTCTCAGCGTGGCATCAGCCGTTGTGTGTTTGGCGTAGGGCTTAATGTCAATCAGCGTACCTTTGTCAGTGATGCACCCAATCCGGTGTCTCTGGCGCAGATTCTAGGCAAGGATGTGGATAAGGAGCAGCTCCTGGAGCAGTTGATAGCCTCGTTCCGCCGTTATTCGGACCTCACGCTCAATGGCGCATATATGGACATTGCGGCTATGTATCATGAGGCGTTGTATCGCAGTGGCAACTATTATCCCTTCCGTGATAAGGATGGCGAGTTTATGGGCCGCATCTTTGAGGTAGAGGACGATGGTCATCTGCTGCTCCATGACAAGCAAGGTGTGATACGTAGATATGCTTTCAAGGAGGTAGAATTTGTAATCAATCAATAATCAGAATATACACATGGCAAGATTTAAGAGAATCTTATTGAAGCTCTCAGGTGAGAGTTTGATGGGTGAACAAGGCTTTGGTATCGATCCCCAACGCCTAAGCGACTATGCCCAGCAGATCAAGGAAGCACACGAGATGGGTGTGCAGATAGGTATCGTGATAGGCGGTGGCAACATCTTCCGCGGCTTGAGCGGTAGTCAGAAAGGCTTTGACCGCGTCAAGGGTGACCAGATGGGTATGTGCGCCACGGTGATCAACTCGCTTGCACTGAGCTCAGCACTCGGTGCTATCGGCGTCAAGACCAAGGTGCTCACTGCAATCCGTATGGAGCCTATCGGCGAGTTCTATAGCAAGTGGAAAGCTATTGAGGCGATGGAGGCAGGATATGTGTGCATCTTCTCAGCCGGTACGGGTAGCCCTTACTTCACCACGGACACCGGTAGCAGCTTGCGTGGCATTGAGATTGAGGCTGACGTGATGCTCAAGGGTACGCGCGTGGATGGCATCTACACCGCTGATCCTGAGAAAGACCCCACTGCAACCAAGTTTGATGACATCACTTACGATGAGATTTACACTCGCGGACTGAAGGTGATGGACCTTACTGCCACCACGATGTGCAAGGAAAACAATCTGCCCATCTACGTATTCAATATGGATGTGTACGGCAATCTGAAGAAAGTGATGCAAGGTGAGGAGATTGGTACGCTGGTACACAACTGATCCGGCGGCTTCTCCTACAGAAGATAAGACATAAAACAAAAAGCGAATGAATCCGTTGTTGGGTTCATTCGCTTTTATTTTATCTTACGTGAAAACTGATCTTATATGTCACCGGTGGCTTCACTGGCCTTATGACTCGTAGTCGACATATTCGCCTTCGTTGTCTTGTATCACCTTGCGATTGCGCTCCTCGGGTGAACGATGGTCCACAATGGTGTTGCCATCGGCTTGTTTGACACCTTCGTCCTGTCTGAACGCATCGTTGGCGGCTTGCTGGTTAGGATTGAAACGCTTTACCACGCGATGCAACTGCTTATAGAACGAGTAGGCAATGACGCATAGCATCACTAAGGCAAAGACGAATACAAAGAGGATAAACTTCAGTATCATGTCTTCTTATTGTTCAGATTTGTTTCTTGTTGTTCTGTCACTTATCTCTTGATCATCACTGACAGCGCTACATACCATGCGATAATGACGGCGATACCCAGCACGCCGAAGATGGCTAAGAGGGGTACGCAGGTGATGAGGAAGATGTATTTGACCTGGTTATGCTTCCATCCCCAGTGCTTAAACTTCAGCGCAAACATCGGGATCTCGCTCACCAAGAGGTAACAACTGATGAGCATACCAATCAATAGGACATATACCATCCAGTTGGCACCCTCAATCCAGTAGCTGCCGCCTATCATCAGTGATCCCCAGAAGAGGGCATTGGCAGGCGTAGGCAGACCGATGAATCCTAAGGCTTGGCGCTCATCGAGGTTGAACTTAGCAAGGCGCAGCGCCGAGAAAGCCGCCATCAGATAGGCGCAGAAGGGTAGGTAAGGGCGCAGACACTCTAGGTAAGAAGGATAGTCGATCGCTCCCAGCTCAGAGAAGAGCATTGAGGCAGGAGCCACACCAAAGGTGATGTCGTCAGCAAGCGAGTCGAGCTCCTTGCCGATGGGTGAACTCACATGTAGCAGACGTGCCGTCATGCCGTCAAAGAAGTCGAATACGGCACCGATGACAATCCATGCCAACGCCCAATCAAAGTTGCGTGACAAGGCAAAATAGGTGGCAATACATCCCGAGATGAGGTTGCAGCAAGTGATGCTATTAGGGATATGTTTCTTGATATTCATGTTATCCAATATTGATTCAGCCTATTGTTGAGTTGCTGCGGGTAGCTTGGCTATTACGGTTTGGTCACCTGTGGTCGACTGTCCCATGTTGACGCATACCTCAGAGCCTAATGGCAGATACACATCCACACGGCTACCTAGCTTGATAAAGCCAAGGTGCTCGTCGATATAGCAGTCCTCTCCGGGCTTAGCGTAGGTGACGATGCGGCGTGCCACAGCACCCGCAATCTGGCGGCAGAGCACGTCGTGACCCTCGGGGGTGGTGATGAGCACATCTGCGTGTTCGTTTTCCTCACTTGCCTTAGGCAGCCATGCCTTGTGATAGTTGCCATTGACGTGTTTGACAAGCTTCACCACGCCATCCACTGGGAACCAGTTGGCATGCACGTTCCATAGGCTCATGAAGATACTGATCATCAGTCGGCGCTCGTGAAAGTACTCGTTCTCGTCCACTTCCTCTATCACCACGATGTGACCATCGGCTGGTGCCACCACGATGCGTTCGGTATCTTCATTGCCAAAGTAGCGTATCGGACAACGATAGAAGTTGAGCACGATGGCGTAGACCACACCAAAGACCGCTACAAAGCACCAAAATGGTATCTTTGTGGGCACGGCAAACCATAAGACGAGGGCTACAGCGACAATGCTGAGGCCTCCGTAAATCAGTTGATCGTTACCTTCGCGGTGTATTCTTATCTTTTTTAGTTTTTTGATTCTTTGTCCCATTGTATAGGTTTCGTATTCGTTTTGCATGCAAAGGTAGTGGTTTTTTCTTGTCTATCCAAATATTTTATAGTACATAGCCTGCCAAATCGTAACCTTATCGCATATTTTACAATACCCCGAAAAAATTTTTGCTGATTGTCTGAATAGTCGTACCTTTGAAGCATAAAACGATTCACGATACATGGAAGATTTTGTTCATCTGCACGTCCACACCCATTACTCCTTGCTTGATGGTCTAGCCAAGGTGCCGCGACTGGTTGATAAAGCAATCAACGATGGTATGAAAGGTATGGCGCTGACCGATCACGGTGTGATGTTTGGTGTGAAGGAACTGGCAGACTATTGTGCTAAGGTCAACTCAAAACGCAAGAAAGAGGGATTGGAACCATTCAAGCCCATCTTCGGTTGTGAGATGTATGTGGCGCGTCATCGTATGCAAGACAAGGTTAAGGAGCATGGTGACAATAGCGGTTATCACCTTATCGTCTTGGCAAAGAACTACCATGGCTATCAGAATCTGATCAAACTGGTGTCACACGCGTGGGTGGATGGCTACTATTATCGTCCACGTACCGACCGTGAAGAGCTAGAAAAGTATCATGAAGACCTCATTGTCTGCTCTGCATGTATAGCTGGTGAGGTGCCAGCAAAGATCATCCAGGGTGATCTAGAGGGCGCCCGTGAAGCGGCTGAGTGGTATCATCGTGTCTTCGGGGACGATTATTACCTAGAGCTACAGCGTCATGAGGTGAAAGATCCTACCATTCTGGCTAACCGCGAAGCCTTTCCGCTACAACAGAAAGCCAATCGCGAGCTGCTGAAGATGGCACAAGAGATGGGCATCAAGGTGATTTGTACCAACGACTGCCACTTTGAAGACCAAGAGTCGGCTGAGGCGCATGACCACCTTCTCTGCCTTTCTACACAGGCAGACCTTGACGATCCCAACCGTATGCGATATTCGAAGCAAGAGTGGTTTAAGACCAGGGCGGAGATGAACGACGTCTTTTCAGACATCCCCGAGGCTCTGTCTAACACGCTTGAGATATTGGATAAGGTGGAGATGTATAGCATCGACCACGGACCTATCATGCCTTTCTTCCCCATTCCCGAGAGTTTCGGTACGGAAGAGCAGTGGCGTGAGAAGTATTCGGAGGCTGACCTGTTTAAAGAATTTACCTCTGACGAGAATGGGGCGAATCCCCTTCCTGAGGACGAAGGACAGAAAGTGATTGATCGTCTAGGAGGATATGACAAGATATACCGCATCAAGTTTGAAGCCGACTACCTCGCTTACCTTGCTTATGAAGGCGCTAAGGATCGCTATGGTGACCCATTGCCGGAGAACGTAAAGGAGCATGTCAACTTCGAATTGCACGTGATGAAGACCATGGGTTTCCCTGGTTACTTCCTCATCGTGCAGGACTTTATCAATGCGGCACGCCAAGATCTAGGCGTGATGGTGGGCCCCGGACGTGGCTCGGCGGCTGGATCAGTGGTGGCTTACTGCTTGGGCATCACCAAGATTGACCCTTTGAAGTATGATTTGCTGTTCGAACGTTTCCTCAATCCGGACCGTGTGAACCTCCCCGATATCGATACCGACTTTGATGACGATGGCCGCGGCAAGGTGCTGCGATGGGTGATGGATAAGTATGGCGCTGAAAACTGCGCCCACATCATTACCTATTCTACCATGGCGACCAAGAACTCGCTTAAGGATGTGGCTCGTGTGGAGAAGTTGCCGCTCAACATCTCCAATGCGCTTTGTAAGGCCATTCCCGATCGTCTGCCCGAAGGCATGAAGATGAACCTAACCAATGCCATCAAGTGTACGCCGGAGTTGCAGGATGCGGAGGTAAGTGAAGATCCTCGTGAGCGCAACACCATCAAGTATGCAAAGATGCTTGAGGGTACCATTCGTGGTACGGGTATCCATGCGTGTGGCTTCATCATCTGCCGAAACAAGATTAGCGATTGGGTGCCAGTGTCTACGGCGGATGACCCCGACTTCCCCGGCCTTAAGTGTAACGTTACCCAATATGACGGACATGTAATCGAAACGACGGGTCTTATCAAGATGGACTTCCTCGGTCTGAAGACGCTTTCTGAACTTAAGGAGGCTTGCAAGGTAATCAAGCAGACCAAGGGCGACATCATAGACCTAGACAATATCCCTATAGATGACGAACTGACGTATCAGCTCTATCAACAAGGTAGAACCGTGGGAACGTTCCAGTTTGAGTCAACGGGTATGCAGAAGTATCTCCGTCAGCTCAAACCGACGGTCTTTGAAGACCTCATCGCCATGAACGCCTTGTATCGACCAGGTCCAATGGACTATATCCCATCATTTATCAAACGTAAGAATGGTGAGGAAAAGATAGAGTATGACATCCCTTGCATGGAGAAGTATCTCAAGGATACATATGGTATCACGGTGTACCAAGAGCAAGTGATGCTTCTCAGTAGACAGCTAGCCAACTTCACCCGAGGTGAGAGTGATGCGCTGCGAAAGGCGATGGGTAAGAAGAAAAAGGCCATCGTAGACGCAATGAAACCTAAGTTTATCAAGCAAGGACAGGAGAACGGACATGATCCGAAGGTGCTTGAGAAGATTTGGGGTGACTGGGAGAAGTTTGCTAGTTATGCTTTCAATAAGTCGCACGCCACCTGCTACTCATGGGTAGCTTATCAGACGGCTTACCTTAAAGCCCATTATCCAGCCGAATATATGGCTGCCTTGATGACGCGCCGCTTCAGTCAGATCACCGAGATCACCAAGCTCATGGAGGAATGTAAGGTGATGAAGATTGCCACACTGGGTCCGGATGTCAACGAGAGTCAGGTGGAGTTTGGTGTGAACAAGCGCGGTGAGATACGATTCGGCCTCTCTGCTATCAAAGGAATGGGCACGGGAGCAGCTATGGCGATCATTACTGAGCGCCAAAAGAATGGTCCTTATAAGGATATATTCGACTTTGCTGAGCGTGTCAACTTGGCAGATGTTAATCGAAAAGCCTTCGAAAGTCTTGCGTATAGTGGCGGATTGGACTGCTTCGGACTACAACGCGAACAGTATTTTGCCGCTAATGCCAAGGGCGAGATGTTCCTCGACTCCCTCGTAAGATACGGACAGAAGTATCAGCTAGACCAGCAGACGGCGGGAATGTCGCTCTTCGGATCGGATGCAGTGATGATAGTGCATCCTGAAGTGCCTAAGGCGGAGAAATGGCCCAACATCGAAAAGCTCAATAAAGAGCGTGAGCTGGTGGGAATCTACCTCTCTGCGCATCCGCTAGACGACTATTCGGTCATCCTTCAGAAGATGTGTAACACCTCTTGTACAGAGATAGACAGGCAGAATGATAAGCTCGATGAGCTAGCCAAACGCAACGAACTGACCTTTGGCGGCATTGTGACCAAGGTCACTGAACGTGTGTCGCAACGTACTGGAAAGCCTTTCGGATTTGTCACGATAGAAGATTTTGAGTCGTCGGGCGAGCTCGCCATCTGGAACAGCGACGACTGGTTGCGATGGAAGAGTCAGTTGTCCAACGGCTACACCATCTATGTCACAGCCAAGTGTCAGCCCCGTTTCCGTAACAGCACGTCTCTAGAACTGCGTGTAACCAACGTTCAACAGCTCTATGATGTCAAGGAACACAACCTCAAGAGCCTCACCTTGCAGTTGTCTTCTGAACAGATTGATGACAAGATGGTGGAAGATCTTGATGCCGAACTAAGCAAATATGCCGGCAAAACGCAGTTGATGATTAAGGTGACGCTACCCGATCGGTCACAGATAACCATGCGTAGCCGTAATCATATCATTGATATCAACAAACGATTGTTGGACTATCTAGACGAGGAGAAGATCATTTATTCGATCAATTAATCTGCCATTATGCCCCTTCAACAATGGAGAAGCAGGCTTTTGGTATATCATTTGCTATTTAGAAAACATCATATTAATCAAACAAAAACTTAAAATGGAAGTACAAATCACAAACGAAAACTTTGAAACTTATAAGAATGGAGAGTTGCCTTTGGTAGTGGATTTCGGCGCATCATGGTGCGGTCCTTGCAAAGCCATTGCTCCTTTGGTATCTGAACTCGCTGAGACCTATGATGGAAAGATCGTTGTAGGTAAGGCTGATGTGGAAGAGTGTGACGACGTTGCCATGGAATTTGGTGTGCGTAACATTCCTACTTTGCTCTTCTTCAAGGGTGGCGAACTGGTTAATAAGTTTGTTGGTGCAGCTAACAAGAGCAAGCTTGACGAACTCTTCCAAAAGGTTCTCTAATCCCGTTCGTAAATAGTACGAATACAATAATACCGCTTCTCAACCTCAATGGGGTAGGGAAGCGGTATTATTATAGGTATGCTCGAAAGGTGGTTATGCCCACTTGATCAGTCGGCTGCCGTCCGTCTGCTCGCTGATATCTACCTTTACGGCATCCTCAGGGAGCAAATCTTCTACTATCTCAGGCCATTCTAGGAAGCAGATACCATTGCCATAGAAGTAGTCTTCGTACCCCATGTCGTAAGCTTCCTCTAGCTTCTTGATGCGATAAAAGTCGAAGTGGTAGATTGGGGTGGCGTCTTTGGCGGTGTATTCGTTGACGATGGCAAACGTAGGCGAGGTGATTACGTCCTCTACGCCAAGCGCTTCGCATACGGCTTTGATAAACGTTGTCTTGCCAGCACCCATCTTTCCATAGAACGCAAAGACGTGTGCGCCACCCATGTTGTCAACAAACTGTTTGGCTGCAAGACCTATCTGGTCTAAACTCTTGATTGTTATTTCCATTTCAAAATTGTAGTTAGAGTATCCTTATTCTTATACCGAGGCACTATCTCTTACGTGGTGTGAGGGTGATTAGAGGTATAATCATCTCTTCCATCGAGATGCCGCCGTGCTGGAAAGTGTCCTTGTAGTAAGACACATAGTAATTGTAATTGTTGGGATAAGCAAAGAACGCATCACCCGTAGCAAACACATAGGAGGTGCTAAGGTTAGGCGCGGGGAGCTGGGCTTGCTTCGGATCCTTGATGACAAACACCTCTTTGGCATTGTAGTTGAGGTTCTTGCCCAGTTTGTATCTGAGGTTGGTGTTGGTGTTGCGGTCACCAATGATCTTAATGGGCTTTGTGGTGCGAATGCTTCCGTGGTCGGTAGTGATGATCACCTTGTATCCGGCTTGTGCCAAGAGGTGGAATAGCTCGGATAGGGCAGAGTGCTTGAACCAACTCAGCGTGATGCTGCGGTAGGCGCTCTCGTTGCTTGCTAGCTCTCTAATCATCTTCATCTCGGTGCGAGCGTGCGACAAGATGTCGATGAAATTGACCACGAGCACATTCAGATCGTTCTGCTTGAGATTGTTAAACTGCTGAATCAGTTTCTCAACGGCGCCCGAATCGTTCATCTTATGGTACGAGAACTTGTCGTGGCGGCGGAATCTTTCGATCTGGGTCTGTATCAATGGTGCCTCGTTGAGGTTCTTTCCTTCCTCCTCGTCTTCGTCTACCCAAAGCTCGGGGTACAGTTTGGCAATCTGAAGAGGCATCAATCCGCTGAAGATAGCGTTGCGGGCATACTGCGTGGCGGTAGGTAAGATACCGAGGTAGAGCTGTTCGTTGATGTCAAACAGGTCTCCTATCTCTTGTGAAAGCAGCTTCCATTGGTCAAAACGGAAGTTGTCTATCACGATTAAGAACACCTTCTCACCTTGGTCAATGGCTGGAAATACCACGTTCTTGAACAGGTCTGGGCTCATCAGAGGGCGTTCGCTGGTGGCAGCGGCTTTCTTCTTGCCTCCCATCTTGAAGCGTGAAGCGAGGTCGTCCTGTGTTGGCGATACCCAACTCAAGTAGTTTTTCTGGATGTATTTGGCAAATCCGTTGTTGGCTTCTTCCTTCTGCATCTTGAGCATATCAGCCATGTTGCTATCCGTATTGCTCAGTTCCAGTTCCCATTTCACCAACCGCTTGTACACGTCCACCCAGTCGCTGAACGTTCGGCAGTCGGCTATCTGCATGGCTATCTGTTGATATTCCTGTTGATAACCGCTCTGTGTGACCTCTGTAACGATCTCCTTCTGATGAATGTTCTTCTTTAGCGTCAGTAAGATCTGGTTGGGATTGACAGGCTTAATCAGGTAATCCGCAATCTTAGAACCAATCGCTTGATCCATGATATTCTCTTCCTCGCTCTTCGTTACCATTACGATGGGCGTGGCAGGTTGTATCTCCTTGATGCGTTGGAGCGTTTCTAGACCTGACAATCCAGGCATTTGTTCGTCTAGGAGAATCAAGTCGAATGTCTGTGCGCTACACTGGTCGATGGCGTCACTGCCGTTGCTGACCGTGATGACCTCATATCCCTTCTTCTCAAGGAATAGGATGTGTGCCTTGAGAAGCTCTATCTCGTCGTCCACCCATAGTAGCAGACCATTGTTGTTATTCATCTTTTGCGTTCCTTTCTTCTCAATAGTTAGAAGCCATCAAGCTCATAATACTCGTCATCCACGTTTCCGCTCTGCGTGTTCTGTTGTTTCTTATTGCTTGTTGAAGGTGTCACCTCGTCATCAAAGTAGATGTCAGGTTCTTCCTCAAGTGGCTCTTCTTTCGGTTGTACGGTGGGTTGGGGTGTCTGTTGAGGCTCATCCTTGACCTCCGTTTGTGGTTGCGGCTTTTCCTGTGAAGGCTTTGGCGCCTCTGGCTCTTGCTTTGGCGCCACCACTTCGGGCTTATGCTGCTCTGCCACTGGTTGCTTCTTCTCGGACGCAACGGGCTTAGGCTCCTCAACAGGAATCACCTCTTCTTCCTCCTTAGCGGGTTGCTTGCTAGGTGAAGGCTCTTCTTCTATAGGAATGATAAGGCCTTCCGTTTCGGTTGGCTCTTGCTTCTGAGTAGGCGCTGGTTGCTCAACAGGGATGGAGATACCCTCTTCAACCTCTTCTGCTTTTGGCTTTTCGGGCGTAGCTTCGGGCAAGGTGATCACCTCGTTAGGCTGCGCAGAGATGCTATCGGTCTTGGTCTCGGGCGTTGTTTCCTCATCGGGGATGATGAATCCACTTTCCTCTGACGGCGCATTGCTCGTTGGATCGATGACCATACCGCCTTGTTCGTCATCTTCTGACGTAGCTTCGCTTTGCTCGTTGCGTTTTGGCGACACCACTTCGGCAGGCTCGAAGAGTAGCGGTATGTTGCTGATCTTCACGGCAGAGAAGTGCTTTGCGTAGAAGTCGGCATAGTCGGCATAGGTAAACGGCTTACCTATGAGTTCCTTATTCTTATCGCTGATGAGGATTGGGATAACCTTTCCGTGTGTCAACTGCTTGATTGCTTCAGATGCAAAGAGCTGTTTAGCATACTGATAGGTCTCGTCGAAGCTTCTGAAACCACTCACTTTCATCACCCGCATGCCCTCTTCGTCTACAATCTCGACGTCAAAGTTGCGCACGAGGAAGCTAGAGAAGTTGAACCGCGCCATCTCAAAGAGTAGCTTGTTCTCATTGAGCGAGTCGGGATGGTAGACCATCATGAAGTTGAAATCAATGTTCCTATCCGGTGTAAACTGCACCTGCTTGATGCTATCGCTGTCGTTCAGCACGTCCGTACGGCGCGACCAGATATCGCCCAAGTCGAATTTGCCACCCCTTAGACGCTTACCACTATTCACACCATTGACAATCATACCCGCCATCTCGCTGATTCGGCTGTTAGGATAGGACGATACCACCTCCTTCATGTCGCTTATACAACCATCAGCATCGTTGTTGTTCAGTTTGCTTAAGCCCCCGATGAAGAGGAACTTGTCACGATTGGCACCCAGTGGGAAGCGTTCTTTGGAGATGCGCGTGTTGCTTTCCACTTCATGGAAGCGGTCTTTCAGGAATGCGTCGTATGTCGCCGTGTATAGCGAGTCTTCGATATGCGCACCAAACTTAGCATTCTCCACAAAGTAAGGATCTGTCAGAAGGATGGTCCATTGGCTTTCGGGGAACTTCTCTTTGAGTTTGTCCACATACGTATCAGCTATGTCGGGCCGGTTCTTACGGTTGTACAACAAGAACAGATGGTAGAAGACCTCGTCCATCTTCTCATATTCGGGGTAGTTGTCGTCAAGCCTTTTGAGTTGCTTTTCAGCCAAAGGCAGATTGTCAAGGTCATCTTTGAAGATCACGCCGGCGTGGTGCAGTCCATCTTCCAAAATCTTATTGCTTGACTCTAGCTGCTCGGGCGTGAACGGAATCTGTGCCAAATAGTACTCGCGCTTATGCGGATCGTTCTGCGCACTGTCGTTCTTCTGACTCAGCGAGTCCTCTTTTGCTTCTGCGGCAGCTATCGAGTCGCGTTGCTCATCGGTGAGATTGTCTTCCATTTCGGCCGACCCTACGTTGCCCACAACCGTCTTGTTGGCACGTTGCCAGTGGTCTACGTTCTCACGTTTGCCCCATTGCTTCTCAAAGGTAGCCTTACCCTGTTGCACGGCAGTGGGGTTATAGAAGTACCAAACGCTACTCTTGTTGTTTTGGTTGGTTTGATTGGTCTGCTGCTGTCGGTTGTTCTTCTGATCCGTATTGTTGCCTTGACCTTGCGCTTGCGCCGCTTCTTGCTCGGCTTGCTTGCGCTTCTCCTCCTTCTCTTTCTTCTTTAGCGCTTCGATTACGCGGTCAATGGCTGCGTTGCGCTCCTCTTCAGGACACTTGGCAAGATACTGCAGTGAGTCTTGCAGGTGTATAGCGTCCGTGTAAGGCACAAGATTGTCCAGCACCTTGGAGCGATCGGATAGCTGCTTATAGTCCTTCCGATCCTTGTCGAGCAGTCCGATAGCAGTGCCGTAACACCGCTTGGCATCACTGAACATCTCCTTCTCCCAGTAGAGGTCGCCTAGGTGCAGCAACAGCACACCCTTCTCGATACCACTGCGGGTCGACTTCTCGTTGCCTTTCTCATAGGCTTTGATAGCCGATAGGGTATCTTTCTCAGATAGATAGATATTGCCCATGGCATAGTAGACCTGGTCTAGGTAGTCCTTATTCTTATCTGACGCCGCCATGCGCTTAAGCCTGCTGACCATCTGCTTGGTCCTTCCTTTGGCCATCACTTCAGTCATGGCGATGCGCGCGTTAAACTCCAGTTCGTAAGGAGGGTTCTGACTGATTACCTTCTTGAATGCTTTGAAAGCTTCTTCGTTATGCCCCAATGCAGCTTGCAATTGTCCCATGAGATACCATTCGCGTGCTTTCTGCTTGCGGCGCATCTCGTGCTTGATCACCTTACGTAGGTAAGGGATAGCCTTTTCAAACTCGTTGGTGTGTATGTAATAGTCGGCATAGGTGTAGTCCCATTCCTTTACGGCACGCCAATCAATCGAGTCACGACTCATATTGCGTATTACGTCCTCGGCATCGTAGGTCCATCCCTCCTCGATATAGCATTTGGCAAGCCAAGCGCGAGCCTTACCGTAGATGGCAGGCTGCGTCTTATAGATACGGCTCATGTACGAGAAGGTAGCTGCTGCCTCGTCAAACGCACCCTTGTGAAACTGTGAACGCCCCATCAGCATCCACGCTTTCCATAGGAATGGGTTATATTCCTTGCGTGAGAGCCACTCGATATCCTTTTCCGTCTTGCGTCGGTTCTTGGTCCATTCGGGTCGTTTCTTGATGCTGTGGCGTGCTATCGCCTTCTGCGATTTCTCGATGGCGCGGTCAAAATTGGCTTTGCCAATCTCCTTGCTGTTCTTGTTGCCCACGGTGTAGAGCGGTATCATCTCCGTGAAGTTGTCTTTGTTGCCCGTCTCTTTCTCCAGACTGCCGTCAATGTAAGCCTGTGCGCCGTTGAAGTAGGTGTTGTATCGGGTGTTGAACGAATGCCACCAACGGCTCGAAGCCGTATTCTTCTGCGACGAACAACCGGCTATGATACCCATTAAGAGTATCACACATATATATAATAGGTATGGTCTGATATACTTCTTCACGTTTATAAAACTACGTTTGATGCCGTTTTATTGTTTACATGCTCCTCTTTTTAGCGCTAATCTATCCGTCAATCATGGCGTAAAGGTCATCTTTGAGGCAGTTGGGCAACTCGATCTGACGCAAGCTGAGGCTTCGCGCCCATCCTTTGGCATCGCTTGGCTGAAGCGTAGAAAGCACTTCGGCAAACTGTTCTACCTCCTCTTCCGTATAGCTATCAGCCTGACGGCCCTTGTACAGGTCTAGTTCCTCATCGTCATAATATTCGACCTCGCGCGTGGCGGCTTCCATATAGCACACCTGTTCGCACCGATCATCCTCACCGCTACACGTCGTACAATCGTGTGCGGAGGCATTCGCTTGCTCGTTAGGTTCATTGTTACGACCTCTCGAACAGATGGCAACAATCAGTCCCAGCCCAGCAAGGATAGCAATAGCAACGTATATGAATGTCATGATGAATAATCTTATGATGTTTATACCTCAGTGATGGTGAACCCTGCATGTTGTAGCTGATTCCAAAAGAGCGGATATGACTTACTGACCACTTCGGGATTGTTGATCCTGATCTCACCCCTAGTGATGGCAAGTGGCGCCAAAGCCATAGCCATACGGTGATCGTTGTATGTGTCAATGATGGGAATGGGTTGTGGCTCGCATCGTTCGCCGTTCCATTCCAGCGTGCCCTTGTCAGGCTCCTGTATCAGATAGCCAACCTTCTCTAGCTCGGTGCGGAGCGCCAATACACGATCGGTCTCCTTGATGTGTAGCGATTCCAGTCCCTTAAAGCAGAAATGCACCCCTCGCGCCACGCAAGTGACAACAAGCGTCTGTGCTAAGTCGGGCTGATTGGTGAAGTCGTAGTCGATGCGCGACACCTGTCGTCCGCGGTTGGTAAGCGTCATTTGCGCACCTTCGCCCTGTCCGCTGATCTTCGTGGTGATACCCAACAGACTGAACAATCGCCTTACCGCCGCATCACCCTGCCTGCTGTTGTCGTTCAGGCCGCTGAAGCGAAGCACCGAATCCTCATCAGATAGCAACGTGAGCATCTCATACCAGTAGGACACGGCAGTCCAATCGTTTTCCACATGATACCGTTCGCGATGATAGGAACAGTGCGGAATCCATATCTCATGGTCGTCCGTCCACTCAGCTTGTGCTCCAAACTCATGGAGCAGATGCATCGTCAGGTCGATATATGGGCGCGATACGATGTGATTGACCAACTTGATGCGCAGTCCTTGAGGCAGTGTGGGCGCTATCAGCATCAAGGCAGTGATGTACTGCGAACTCACGTTGCCCGCCATCTCAAGCGTGCCGCCTTGGATTGCTCCCCCTTCGATGCGTAGGGGAGGGAAGCCTTCGTTCTCGGTATAGGTGATCTTTGCGCCCAACTTACGTAATGCATGTACCAACACACCTATGGGTCGTTGCTTCATACGGTCCGTACCTGTGATGATATGTGTACCCGGTGTGACACTGAAGTAGGCGGTGAGGAAGCGCATCGCTGTGCCCGAAGCCATGATATCGATCACCTCGTCGTGACTCTGGAGCGCCCGCACCATCACATCCGTATCGTCGCAGTGAGCCACATTGTCCAGTGTGGGGGCATTGGAGGACAGTGCGCGGATGATTAGGGCACGATTGCTGATGCTCTTCGAAGCTGGTAGCGCAATCGTAGCGTCTGTGTGTGAGGGTGCTTGTATGATATATTGCATATGCAGATAGTTCTAAGATGGTCATACAAAAGTAGGATTTTTTGCTTGAAGACACAAAAAAACGGTTTAAAAGTTTGCCCGTATCCCAACTATTTAGTACTTTTGCACTCGCTTAACAAGAACGGGATGTAGTTCAGTAGGTTTAGAATGCCGGTCTGGGGGACCGGTGGTCGCTGGTTCGAGTCCAGTCATCCCGACATCATTTGGCGTCAAGAGATTAATCTTGACGCTTTTTTTATATCCCTGCGGTCATTGTTTCAAAAAGTAGTACCTTTGTATCACAACAAGACAATACCTATTAATATATGCAACAAAGAGAATGGAAACCCATCGCAGGGTTCGATTTTAAGGATATCCTGTTTGAAGAATATCATCACATAGCTAAGATAACCATCAATCGTCCACGCTATCGCAATGCCTTCACACCCCTCACCGTGGCAGAGCTTTCGCAAGCGTTCACCTATTGCCGTGACCATCTGGATGTGCGCGTGGTGATCCTTACCGGTGCGGGAGATAAGGCCTTCTGCTCAGGAGGCGACATGCACGTCAAGGGTAGAGGCGGATATGTGGGACAGGATGGTGTGCCCCGTCTGAACATCCTAGACGTACAGATGCAGATCAGACGCTTACCCAAACCCGTTATAGCCATGGTCAACGGCTATGCCATCGGTGGTGGTCATGTGCTACACGTGGTGTGCGACCTTACGATAGCTTCTGAGAATGCTATCTTCGGACAGACCGGCCCTAAGGTGGGAAGCTTTGATGCCGGTTTTGGTGCTTCTTATCTCGCCCGTGTGGTAGGACAAAAGAAGGCGCGCGAGATATGGTATCTCTGCCGTCAGTACTCGGCTGTGGAGGCTGAGCGCATGGGGCTGGTCAACAAAGTGGTGCCGTTGGAGCAGCTTGAGGACGAGTGCGTGGACTGGGCAGAGACGATGATCAAGCGGTCACCGCTCGCACTGCGTATGATGAAAGCTGGATTCAATGCCGAGCTCGATGGTCAGGCAGGTATCCAAGAGCTTGCTGGCGACTGCACGATGCTCTATTATACAATGGATGAGGCTCAGGAAGGTGGTAAGGCTTTCTTGGAAAAGCGCGATCCCGACTTCGATCAATATCCGCAGTTCCCATGATGCCCCACTTCCACATCGCCATCAGTCAGCGTACGCTCCACTATCGTCAACCCGCGATGACCTCACGTGGTGTCTATACGGAGCGGCTCAGTTTCTATGTCACCCTTACCGACCCAGCGGATGAGACGCATCGTGGGGTGGGTGAGTGTGCCACGCTACCCGATCTCTCTTGTGACGCAATGCCCCCAGAGCAATATGAAGCCCGTCTGCGTATGTTCTGCAATCAGTTGGCGGCTACGGGTGAGATTCCCGTTGACGCTATGCGCCCCTTCCCCTCGATGCTTTTCGGCTTGGAATCGGCTTTGGCGCAATATCGCAGCGGCGATGGCTTTACCCTATATGACACTGCTTTCAGTAGAGGAGAAGCTGGTCTGCCTATCAACGGACTGGTGTGGATGGGCAGCTATGATGAGATGTTTGCTCGATTGGAGGAAAAGCTCCGTCAGGGATTTGGGTGTGTGAAACTCAAGATTGGCGCTATCGACTTTGATCGCGAACTGTCTTTGATTCAGCATATCCGCCAACGCTATTCGCCCGATATCATTGAACTGCGTGTGGATGCCAATGGCGGATTCTCACCGCAGTGTGCCCTTGACAGGCTCAAGGCTCTAGCTCCTTATCATATCCACTCCATCGAGCAGCCCATTCGCCAACATCAGTGGCAGCAGATGGCGCTGCTATGCCAAGAGTCTCCCTTACCCATCGCCCTCGATGAAGAACTCATCGGCGTGAATGCTCTCGAGGAGAAACGTCGCTTGCTGGATACGATTCGCCCCCAATACATCGTGCTCAAACCATCGCTGCACGGAGGCATCAGCGGTACGCGCGAATGGATAACCCTTGCCAGTGAGCGTGGCATCGGATCATGGATTACCTCAGCCCTTGAAAGTAACGTGGGACTCAACGCCATCGCGCAGTTGGCTGCACAGGTCTATGGCAGTGAACCTGCTATGGCGCAAGGATTGGGCACCGGCAAGCTCTTTACGGATAACGTTCCGATGCCTTTACAGATCAAGAATGACCGACTATGGATTATGCAACATTCCTAGATGAGTGGCGCAGTGACGCTCCACAGGTGCTGGTACATACCAGTGGTTCCACCGGAAAGCCCAAACCCATATGGGTGGACAAGGCGCGTATGCGTGCCTCGGCACAGATCACGTGTCGCTTTCTAGGCTTGCAGAGTGGTGATACCGCCTTGCTTTGCTTGCCCTTAGATTATATAGCTGGTAAGATGATGGTGGTGCGCAGTGAGGAGTGTCACCTCCGATTGATAGCCGAAGAACCTTCGGGTCATCCGTTGCGCCATGTCAGTGAACCCATCTCGTTTGCCGCTATGGTGCCGCTGCAGGTGTTTCAGTCGTTACAAGACCCAGTAGAGGCGGCTCGTCTGCGTGCCATCCGTCATCTGATTATTGGTGGAGGAGCCATTGATGCGCACCTAGAACAGATGTTGGTGTCGTTTCCTCATGCGGTGTGGAGCACGTATGGTATGACCGAAACGCTTTCGCACATAGCCTTGCGACGTGTCAATGGCCCAGAAGCCAGCTTGTGGTACACGCCTTTTGATAGTGTGCGTGTCTCTCTCAACGCTGACCAATGCCTCGTGATAGATGCTCCACGCGTGTGTGAGCAGACGTTGGTGACGCATGATCGTGCCGAGCTACGCACCGACAAGATGGGGCGTCAGCAGTTTCGCATCCTCGGACGCATCGACAACGTCATCGATACGGGTGGCATCAAGGTACAGATAGAAGAGGTGGAGGCGCTCCTTCGTCCTCATCTGCAAGCGCCGTTTATGATTACACGCGCTGCTGATGCACGTTTGGGCGAAGCCATCGTCTTGCTGACGGAGGACCAACGGACGGAACAGGTACTGCAAATAGCCGCTGAAACGCTTCCTCGTTATTGGCAACCACGGCATATCCTCGCCGTGGATCCGCTCCCAATGACCGCCACAGGTAAACCTGCACGCGCACAAGCCCAGCAGCTTGCGCACCGCTTATTGGCTGAACGATGAGCCTATATCGGCGCCATCGCACACTCTTCGCAGCTGTTTTATCTCATTTGTCTTTGTAATTAAAATATGTAACCATGAACAATAGTACACATTTTAGCGGATAGCCGAAGTATGGGCAACTTATAAAATGTTTGGATAGACAAGAAAAAACCACTACTTTTGTATGCAAAACGAATATCAAACAATACAATTGGAAAAGGAATCTTTATGAGCCAATGGAACGCCTATGCCAACGGCTACCCCGTGAGCGCACCATCGACTACGACTACCAAACACGTTTGGTAACAAGACAATAAGTAATAATTCTATTCTCCCCAACACTTACATCAACAATGAAGAATCTAATCAAGACTTTCCTCTCCGTAGCCTTTGCCCTCGTGGCCTTGGTAAGCGCTGCCAGTTGCTCAAGTAGCGACAACGATGTCATCATCCCCTCACCTACCTCGCAAAAAGTGGCCATTATCGATGCGGGCAGTTCGGGCTCACGCCTACACATTTATGAGGTAAAATACGGAAATAGCATAAGCGAAATCTACCCCTCTAACGCAGAAGAAAAAACTGCTTCAAAAGGACGCGCCCTCTCCACCGTGGCCAATCACCCCGATAGCGTGCGTGCCTACTACAATAGTATGACCAGTTGCTACACCACCACCGATACCGCTCACATTCCCCTCTACATTCTAGCCACTGCTGGCATGCGCCTTGAGGAACAGAGCAAAACGGAAGGCATCTACGGTAAGCTACGCAGCATTGGACAAGCTAATGGCTTCAACCTGCAGAATGCTATGACTATTTCGGGTCGATACGAAGGACTCTACGCATGGATTGCCGTAAACTACGAAAACGGCACGCTAACCTCCTCGCCTAAAGGCATCATTGAAGTGGGCGGTGCCTCCATGCAGCTAGCCTTTGCCACTACCTCAACCACCTTGCCCGCTGACAACAGCATTCAACGCACAGGTTGGGGTACCATCTACAGCAAAAGCTACTTAGGCGGAGGCATTAACGAAGTGTATGCCAATACTCCCGATGTAGAGCCGTTCAACTTCACCGTCCCTCTCGAGGACGTAAGCGCCTACTACCCCTCCAATGCCACTTTCTTCGGCAGTAGCACTCCTTTACAAGTTGCCTTAAACGGCATCAGCGAAAAAGGCTCATTCGAAGCCTACGTGGCCTCATTGCCTCGCACCGATACCAACCACAGCTACGTTTTCGCCTACTACATGAAGTGGCTTTTCGAAAACCTTCACCTCGAAGGGAAAGTCACACCCGTGAATAGCAATGCCAAGTGGACAGAAGGCGCAGCCTACGACATTCTCATCAATAAGCAACAACCTGAGGAGTTTAGCTACGATACCAAACTTTAAATAGGTCCTTCCGTTAAATACATAAATTAAAGATAAGAATAAAGGTTTATATGGCATAAATAAAGCTGGCATTATATATCTTTGTAGTGACCAAAACCAAAGAAATTATATGTGTTATTTAAAACATAATAT
>CAVHUZ010000021.1:0-33372 GCA_963639545.1 Bacteroidaceae bacterium | reverse complement strand
AGTATACGTATCTCAGTACGCACAAACGAAAAGGTAATACGATAAAAAACAAAACAGCTATTTGTAAAGATATAATCACTAAAATAGCACCCTCACAAAATGGCGAAATAGATTTTGGCAAATAGCAAAATACTCATTATTTATCCCGAAATATACTTCGAGGCTGCCAAACGTGCCGTTTGACCTCCCTAAAGAGGCTCTTTCACCACCCCAAAGAGGCCCTTTTAGAAGGCAAGAAAGGCTTAATTTTGGATAAAATGAAGCATTTTTGAGAGAAAAAGTAGGGTTTTCAGAATGATTTTCGAGGCTCATTTTCTCTAACGCACTAACTTTCAAGGATTTGCATTTTTCGCAAATTTGAAGACGACATTGGCATCGATACAGAATAAGCGAAGCACAGAGGGCCTTTTGTAAAGGTTTACGATCGCTCCATTATTCCTATCGGAGAGTTTGGATAGTACTATCAAAGACTCTAATGCGTGCAAAAATCATTATCCACGAATATAAAGATGGCTGAGCGTGTGGCACGAAACGAGATTGTATAAAAAAAAGGAAAGCCTAATCGAAGACTTTCCTTTCAAACCTTTGCGGAAGATGAGGGATTCAAACCCCCGATACCCGGAAAAGGGTATACCGGATTTCGAGTCCAGCGCATTCGGTCACTCTGCCAATCTTCCAAATGTCTTAAGGCGTGTTCTATAAATTCCACGCACAACTAATTTTTGGCTTTTAGACGGATAGCTCTTTGTGTCTTTTTGATTTTATCCGGCATCTTTTATCTTTTTTCTTTAGTCGCATAGACCTCTATGCTCCTTCAGAAAGGAAGCAAAATCTGCTCGGCTAAAATTCTAAAATCCATCAAAGGTAATTTATAGAACCCGCCTTTAGCTTAATGCAACTGCAAAAGTAGTGATTTTCTTCCGAACGTCAAAACTTATTCAAAGGAAAGTTTGTCAAGGCGCGATTTCAGCATCTCTGCCTCACCCTTACGGATAGACAATGTTATCTGACAGGCATTGTCAAACTGCTGGTCAACGATGCGAGCGCCCGTTTCCTTCACTACGCGCATGACGGCATTCATCATGGGATAAGAGAAATCGTAGACGATGGTGGCTTCCACGCAACGGCTCACTTTCTCAGCAGCAGCTATAGCCTCCTGCGCCGCTGTGCGATAAGCCACGATCAGCCCGCCTGTTCCTAGATTGACGCCGCCATAATAGCGGATAACAACGAGCAACACATCCGTCAGCTCCTCTTTATTAAGCTGGCCGAGGATGGGTTTGCCTGCGGTGGATGAGGGTTCGCCATCGTCATTGGCACGAAACACGCTACGGTCAGCGCCCAAGACATAGGCATAACAACAATGCCGAGCGTCATAATACTTCTTACGATATTGCTTAACGATGTCCATCGCCTCATCAACGGTGGTTACATGGTGCAAAAAAGCGAGGAATTTACTCCGCTTTTCAGAGTAAAATCCCTCGCTTATATTATTGGTTACAGTGATATACTGGTCGTTCATCAATTATCAATTGTACACTATGTGACGACTGATAAGCTCTGGATAGGAGCTAAGGTTAGTCGTCCAACTTATGAATGATTAATCCGCTACGAAGCTTTGGTTCAAACCATGTAGCCTTAGGAGGCATAATCTTGCCGCTATCAGCAATGTCCATGATCTGCTGCATGGTGACGGGGTAGAGCGCTAATGCCCAACGCATCTCGCCGCTATCCACACGACGCTTGAGCTCGCCTAGACCACGGAGACCGCCAACAAAGTCGATACGCTTATCCGAACGGAGGTCGGTGATACCCATAAGGTTGTCCAAAATAAGACGGCTGGAGATATCTACATCAAGCACACCGATAGGATCATGATCGTCGTAAGTACCTGGCTTAGCATTGAGCTTGTACCAATGGCCGTCAAGATAGAGCGAGAACTCATGCAAACGCTGTGGATGATAGATCTCTGTGCCCATATCCTCTACGCCGAAGTTGACCTGCAATGCTGCCAAGAACTCGTCAGCGCTCATACCATTGAGGTCACGCACCACGCGGTTATAATCCAAGATGGTGAGCTGACTAGCCTGGAAGCATACCGCCATGAAGTAGTTGTACTCTTCTGTGCCATTGTGCTGAGGGTTGAGTTTGGCTTTCTCAGCACCAACAAGCGCAGCAGCGGCTGAGCGGTGATGACCGTCTGCGATATAGAGCGATGGCATCTGTGCAAACTGATCGGTAATGGTCTGAATATCATTGGCATCACTGATCACCCAGAACTGGTGACGGAAGCCATCGATGGGAGCCACGAAGTCGTACTCAGGAGCTACACCTTGCGCATAACGATTGAGCAAATCATTGAGCACCGCGTTGTCAGGATAAGCGAAGAACACGGGTTCGATATTGGCATTACATACACGTACATGCTTCATACGGTCCTCTTCCTTATCACGACGGGTGAGCTCATGCTTCTTGATGACGCCATTGGTATAGTCGGGGACAAACGCTCCTACGACTAGTCCATACTGCGTCTTACCGTTCATGGTCTGCGCATAGATATAATAATGCTCTTCTGTATCCTGTACGAGCCATCCTTTGTCTTGGAAAGCTTGGAAATGTTCGGCTGCGCTCTCGTAGACACGAGGGTCGTATTCGGACGTTCCGGGTTCAAAGTTGATCTCGGGTTTGATGATATGATACAAGCTCTGCTCGTTGGTACCAGCTTCGGCACGTGCCTCCTCAGAGTCGAGCACATCATACGGACGCGATTCCACTCTCTCAACAAGGTCTTTTGGGGGACGAACACCCTTGAATGGTTTGATTGTTGCCATAGTTTTTGAATGTTGTGAAAGCGTTATTACTTGTTTACCTGGAACTTGGTGCATCCATCTTTGAAGAATGCGTTGATCTGCTTAGCGGCTGCAATACCGGCATTGGTATTAGCCTCTGCGGTCTGCGCACCCATCTTCTTAGGTGTAGCAAAGTAGCGATCACCGAGCTGCTGGAAGTCGGCATCAGCATCAGGCTTGATGTCTGCGATAAACTGAAGGTCGGTGCGTTCCTGCATCAGCGCAAGAAGCTCTTCCTCATGAATCACCTCTTTGCGAGCCGCATTGACAAGGATTCCGCCCTTAGGCATCAGTCCCACATAGTTCTTACCAATGCTCTTGATCGTTTCAGGGGTAGCGGGGATATGTAGCGAGACGATGTCACACTGACTGAAAAGTTCTTCTTGAGTCTTTGCTACTGCCACACCAGCCTGTTCGATAGCCTCAGCTGGGCAATAAGCGTCGTATGCCATCACGTCCATATCAAATCCTTTAGCGATACGAGCCACGTTGCGTCCAACGTTACCAAAAGCCAACAAGCCTAAGCGTTTGCCTTTCAGCTCCTGACCCGACTTGCCATTGTAACGATTGCGAAGCATATATACCAAGAGGCCCATCACAAGTTCGGCCACGGCATTGGCGTTCTGACCAGGCGTATTCTCTACCACAACACCTTTCTCCTTAGCATAAGCGGTGTCAATAGAGTCGTAGCCAGCACCTGCGCGAACCACAATCTTAAGATTGGCAGCAGCGTCAAGCACCTCAGGGGTAATCTTATCTGAACGCACAATCATTGCATCTGCATCCTTAACGGCGTCAAGCAGTTGCTGATTGTCTGTATATTTCTCGAGCAAACTCACCTCATGTCCTGCAGCAACAAGCTCGTTACGGATTCCTTCAACGGCAGCTGCAGCAAATGGTTTAACGGTTGCAATTAATACTTTCATAGTTGTATAAGGTTAGATGTGAATAATATGAAACTATGGTTTAATGCTCGTTCTCAAAGTCTTTCATCACTTTGACAAGCGCTTGAACACCCTCGATTGACTGAGCATTGTAGCAAGAAGCACGGAATCCGCCCACTGAGCGGTGACCCTTGATACCCACCATGCCACGTTCGGTAGCATACTGGAGGAATGGTTTCTCTAGATCCTTATACTCTTCGTTCATCACGAAGCAGATATTCATCAATGAACGGCTATCCTCAGCCACTGTTCCGTGGAAGAGTTTGTTGCGATCGATCTCATCGTAAACGATCTTAGCACGTTCCTGTGCACGGCGATCCATCTCCTTAACGCCACCTTGAGCCTTCACCCAACGCATGGTTTCGAGCAGTGAATAGATAGGCACTACAGGAGGAGTATTGAACATGGAGCCCTTGGCGATGTGTGTGCGGTAATCGATCATAGTTGGGATCTCACGCTCTACGCGGCCCAACATGTCTTCCTTAACAATGACAAAGGTCACACCAGCCATTGCCATGTTCTTCTGTGCACCACCGTAAATAACCGTATACTTAGATACATCCACTGGACGACTCATGATATCGGATGACATATCAGCTATCAAAGGAATGGGACTGTCAAGATCCTGACGGAGCTCAGTGCCATAAATGGTGTTATTGGTAGTGATATGGAGATAGTCGGCGTCCGTTGGGATGGTGAAATCCTTTGGATAGAACGTGTAATTAGCGTCAGCTGAAGAAGCGATCTCTTCCACTTCGCCAAAGAGTTTGGCTTCTTTGATAGCTTTCTTTGCCCATGTACCGCTATTAACATAAGCGGCTTTCTTTGCTAGGAAGTTGGCAGGAATCTGCATAAACTGCAATGAAGCGCCACCACCGAGGAAGATCACAGAATAGCCTTCGGGCACATCAAGGAGCTCTTTAACCAATGCACAAGCTTCGTCCATAACGGCTTGGAAATCGGGTGTACGATGGCTAATCTCCATAAGAGATAAACCAGAGCCATTAAAGTCGAGTATCTGCTTGGCTGTATTTTCAATCACTTCGCGTGGCAGGATAGAAGGACCTGCATTAAAATTGTACTTCTTCATCTTAATAGATCTTTATGAGATTAATAATAGGTTATGTCTTTCGTTCTGTTTGCGAATATACGATAAGTTTTTGATAATCACAAATTTTTCCAACAGTATTTTTCAGACAACCCGCTAGCGTATCAACCAGCTAATTATCAAATCTCTTTGCACAATTACACTTTGCTAAAATGATTATTTGATTTCTTCCACTATGGTACGAATTCCCTTGATTTTAACGCCGCGTGTCAGATTTATAATTTGTCTTAAAAGGGTTCGCTTCACGGCTACATAAGCATATCGAGGCATGACATCAATGCGTCCAATGTCTGAAGCGCTTATTCCTGCTGCCTTACAAAGGTAGCCCACGATATCGCCTTTAGAGATTTTGTCTTTCTTACCCTTACCTATATATATAGTGGACATTTGGGGTTGAGGGATGGCGGTAGGCAACGCTTCGGGCAAAGCATAATCTTCTATCTCTGCATCCACATATTCGGGGATGGTCTCTTTGGGGTTTAGGAGGAAGAAAGTGCGACCGGTCTTGTCCCAACGAGCCGTGCGCCCCACCCTATGCACGTAGGCATCGGCGTTCTCGGGGAAGTGATAGTGGATCACGTTGTTAACATCGGGTATGTCAAGTCCGCGTGATGCGAGGTCGGTACTGACCAATATCTGCGTAGAACCATTGGCAAAGCGATACAATGCCTGTTCGCGCTGACGCTGATCCAGTCCGCCATGGAGCATGCTGATGACGTATCCTTGACCTTGAAGATAAGTTGCCACACGTTCTACCGCATCACGGAAGTTGAGAAACACGATGCTCTTATCGGTCTGAAGGTGGCGAAGCAGCCGGTCAAGCGTAGGAAGCTTATCCATCTCGGGGCAAGCGACACACTGCACGCAGATACGTTCGGGTATCTGCTCCTCGCTTGGCAGATGGTTGAGCAGTAAGGGTTTGTCATGCGCACTCACTCCCATGTACCTTGGAATCTGCACCGCTTGCGTGGCGGAGAGAAGCACTTTGCGCTGTATAGCGGTGAGAGCGGCTTGCAGATGTTCCATTTCTGCTTGGAAACCCATTTCCAAACATTTGTCATATTCGTCTATGACGAGCCACTTAATGGTAGATACGTCTATGTTGCCTTTATCGATATGGTCATTGAGGCGGCCAGGAGTGCCAAAGAGAATCTGTGGCTGCTGCGTACGCATCAAGCGATGCTCGTCCATAGTAGGACGTCCGCCATAGAGCGCCATGGCTCGCATGCCACACCCAAGGTTATTGAGCACACGTGCCGACTGCTGTGCTAACTCTCTACTAGGAAGCACTATCACGGCTTGCGGAGCTGAGAGGTTGGCATCAAGCAACTGTACCAAGGGTAAAAGATAAGCATAGGTCTTGCCCGATCCGGTAGGCGAAAGCACTACGAGATTGCGCTTGGTGTTAAGCATGGCATCGGTCACTGCTTGCTGCATGGCGGTTAGTGTGATGCCAAGTTTGCTGGTAAGACGATCTATAATATTGTTATCCATGATGAATGTCGATTTTTAGAAGTATGTATTACTATTATATAAAAGGTAGTTAGGGCTGATTCCGTAGCTTATCTATCGCATCAAACTCCTTTCCCATGTTCAGATTCAGATAGATGGTGTATAGCGGATAGAGCCAGCGTTGTTTCTGTTGGGGAGCCAAGGCACGATATTTCTCTAGATAAGGGAGAGCCTGTTGGTAACGATTCATAATCTCTTGCCGTAGCTTCTTATCTCTTTGATCTACCTTATCGAGCTCAATGGCTTGATTGAAATACGCCAATCCTATATAATAATAAGGTTCGGCAAGGGTATCGTTCTCTGCTATTAAGGCTTGACTGATCTCGATGCTCTCCGCATAACGACCAAGGTTGAGCAAGATGGCGCTGCGTGTCACTCGGAACAATCTGCTCGTCGAATCGGCTTCTAAGGCTCTGTCAGCCACCTTCAATGCCTCAACATGATTGTCATTTGACTCATAATAGTCGATGAGACGTGGATAGAAGTAAGCAAAGTTGGGATATCTATTAAAGCCATCAAGCAATGCCTGGACGTAATGGACGGTATCCTTGCGCAACAGATAGGCTTCGGCTTGATATTGGCGGACAAAGTTGAGCATGCTAGTATCGCGCTCTGCAAGATCTTGATACTTGATAATATGGTCTGACGAACCCATCTTGTAACCACAATACATTGCCCAATAAGCTGCGTGGGGTATCAATGGATCCTTTTCACGATAATTGTATGAAGAGAAGAGCGGCCAATCTGAAGAAAGAATATACTCGTTATAAAAAGCAAAAGCTTTCTCAAATTGCTTATTACGAGTAAAGTACACGCCGCCGCTGAAGAGGTTTGGACGGATGGAATTGAGGTATCGAGCATGATCCTCACGATACTTTAGGCGCACTTGCCCTTGCTTGTTGGGGCGAGCGTCGATGGTATCGAGAGACGACATGGACTGAAAGAGATTCATCGTAGTGGTAAACAAGGCTGCGGTGTCATACTTTTCTTTGAGATAGAGTTTCTCGTTGCCTTGTTCATATTGCTTGGTGTAAGCACCAATAAGCACATTCCAGATCTTCACATTCTGTCGGTTGGCGGAGTCTTTCAGCAGTCCTTGCATTGACGTGATGGCTTTGTCAAGGTCCTTTCCGCTCTTTACTTGGTCGGCTGCGGTTTGTATCTGTTTCTTTTGTCCCACCATTTGCATCGGTAAGAGACAAAAGAGTATGGTCAATATGAATAGCGTTTTCATTCTTATATATATTTAGGGGAATAAGAGGTCTTACGTTTTGATTCTTACATTTTAATGAAACTTGGATACCAAAGGTTCCAGTTCCTTGGCTTTTGTCTGGTCTTCGAGGAGTTCGTAGTCCATATAGAGCGGATCCACCCAGTTGACCTTGTTACGTCGAGGGTCCATAGCGCGTACTCTTTCGAGATATCGTTGGGCTTCCACCAAGTATTCTTCCACTTGTCTTCTATCCTCACCGGTCATCTCCTTAAAGGTTTTGCCTATCTTCTGAATGGTTTCCACTGCTAGATTGTTTAGGCATACACCTATATTATATATGACGGGTATAGACGTGGCGTCTATGGCATCGGCTCGCTTGTAAGCTTCGATCGCATCGTTCCATCGCTTATCTGTCATAGCCATCTCGCCTTTCAGAATCCACGGCATGGTGGATCCTGGGTTACCAACGAGTTGCGACTGGATAAATTTTTCCAACTGCTTATGCTGCGAAGGATGCTCATAGAACTGCATCATCCAAGCGAAATAGGTTCGATTGGTGGGTTCTGTCTCATAGAGCTTGCGTAGCACGAGTTCATAACGCACCGAGTCTTCCCTCGTCATGAGCATCTCGTGCATGCAACGGGCCTTCATCTCAGCCGCATACTGTGCTACATCATCATATTCGAGAGCCTGATCGGCATAGTAATCGGCTTGATGGAAGTTGCGTATCTTATAATATATGGTTGACAAATCGTATAATGCCACACCGCTCTCGTCCTCCTCGCCTTGCAGCAAAGGATGACTGCGATGCTTCAGGTAGAGTTTGAGAGCCTTCACTCCTTCCTCGTAGTACTTGTTGCGAGCAAGATATTCGCCTGCATTAATCAGAAGAGGATGCAACTCAAGTAACCTTACACGATTCTCGTCTTCGAATCGTGGTTTGACAACATGATTGCGATTAGGTATTCTGTCGAGCGAATCACACCTCAACGAAGATTCTACACCTCGGATCACGTTCTGATACAAGGTCACAGAATCCCTAATCGAATGGTTCATTACTTGATTGAGCATTCGCTCTGCTTCACGGTTAGCATCATCAGCTAAGCGATTGTCTTTCTGCGCCAATCCCATGAAAGGATTAAAGACCAGCAGTCCCAATACGACAAAGAGCATTCTCTGCGTCCTATTAATCTTAGGAAGCACAAGCTGTAATATGTATTCTCTTTCTATCATATGGGGTTGATGGTGAATAGATATATTATCTAAGATCTACTTGTTGTTGGCAAAAGAATAGCGGCATGAACCACGGCACTCTCTAGATGAGCCTGCAGTATCATGCCGCCAAACTTATAAATTACAAAATATATGTATTATTTCACACCTGCATCTTGTGCAGCTTGATCAGTTTCAGGAGCGGTTTCACCCTTTACGAAGTAGTAGCAACCATAGAGAGGATAAGCCCACTGGCTCTTGAACTCCTTAGTTACGTCTAGGCTCTTCGCTGCTTCGAGATAGCCGATAGCCTTGTTGTAAACCACTTCAAGTTGTTCACGAGCTGGACCTACGATAGCACCCTTGATCTTAGAAGCAGCGTTCTGTGCACGATAGAAGTAGCACTGACCGATAGAAGCATTGAGCGCAATCTTCTGTGTGTCATCTGTAGCAAGGCTTAGAGCCTTCTCCAATGATTCAGCTGCACCATCATACTCTTGCTTCATGCTGAGATACTGGCCTTTCATTACCAATGCGCCATAGTTGTTTGGATTCTTTGCCAAGGCATCGTTAACGAGAGTTTCTGCCTTATCCTGCATTCCAAGACCGCTATAGGTTGTTGCGAGGCTAGTGAGGATGCTTCCGTTTTCAGGATCTTTAGCCAAGAGAGCCTCTAGCTTGCTAGCGTAAGACAATGAGTCCTCGCGAGTCTGAAGCTGTGAACCAAGGATTGCCATCTGAAGTTGCTGCGCATCTTTGGCACGATCAGGATTCTGAAGAGCATACTGAACGTACTTCTCTGCACGTGACCAGTCCTTGTTTTGGTAAGCATAATACGTTGCATAGTAAGCAATCTCATTGAGGTTAGCGTCTTTGCTCTTATCAAACTTAGAGAAGAGAGGCCATTCTGCTGTCTCAACATAATCAGACAAGAACTTATAAGCATTGTTATCGTCCTTTGCATTCTGATAGAAGATACCACCATTGATAAGCAAACCACGCTTTGCGTAAAGCTGATCAGCCAAAGCATTATACTTAGGCTTTACCTTTCCCTTTGCGTCGGGAAGCTGGTCATACTTGTTACATTCCTGAGCAGCGTCGAAAGCTTTACCCAAAGCAGTGTACATACCTGCCTCGTCAACGGGTTTGTTGCTTTCCTTACCCATCTGCTTTGCTGTCTCATTCTCTATCTGAACTGCCTGTTCCTTGTCTACAATGCCCAAAGCAAGTTCCACTAAGTGATTGTAAGCTTTAGCCTTTTCTGCATTGTCGGTCAGTTGAGTAAGTGATGAGTTGAGCAATTGGGCTGCCTCATCATAGGTCTTGGCTTTCATGATAGCCTTGAGGGCATTGCTGTCGCCCGCAAAAGCACTTGATGTACCTAACAACATCAGTGCTGCAATCATCATTTTTTTCATATTCGTAATTTTTAAAACTAACTAATTCTTTATTCTTCTGTGGTTGGTTCCACTTCCGTTTCGTTATCTAAAGGTTCGTTCTCTACATCCGAAACACTTTCTGATGCACTTACAGGAGCAGCTCCAGCCGTATTCTTTTCAAACTGTTGATGGCTCTCCTCTTCTACCTGTGCCTCTAGTTCAGAACTCATCACCTTGCATACAGAAGCGATTACGTCATTCTTCTTAGCAAGATTGATAAGACGTACGCCTTGTGTGGCGCGTCCCATCACGCGACATTCGGACACAGCCAAACGGATTACGATACCGCTCTTGTTGATAATCATCAGGTCATTGGTATCGTTGACGTTCTTGATAGCTACGAGCTTGCCGGTCTTCTCGGTGATATTGATTGTCTTCACGCCCTTACCGCCACGCTTGGTCATACGATAGTCTTCCACTTCGGAACGCTTTCCGTAGCCTTCTTCAGACACTACCATCACGTTTTCTTCCTTAGGATTATTTACAACTATCATGCCAACAACCTCATCTTGGCCGTCTTCGTCAAGGCGCATACCACGTACACCAGTAGAAAGACGTCCCATTACACGCACGTCGTTCTCATCGAAGCGGCATGCACGGCCATTTCGGTCAGCCATAATCAGCTGGTTGTGCCCGTTAGTAAGGCGTACATCTACCACCTCGTCACCTTCATTGATATTGATAGCACGCACACCGATGGTACGAGGATGTGAGTAAGCCTCTAGACTCGTCTTCTTTACAAGACCCATCTTGGTTGCAAATACCACATAGTGGCTCTTCAAGAACTCTTCATCATCCAATCCGCGAAGACGCAAGAAAGCATTAACGGTGTCGCCAGGTTCTAGCGCCAACATATTCTGAATAGCTCTACCCTTTGAAGTCTTCTCTCCTTCAGGGATGTCATAACACTTCATCCAGTAGCAACGGCCCTTACGAGTGAAGAACAACATAGTCTGGTGCATCGTTGCGGGGTAGATAAACTCAGTGAAATCCTTATCGCGTGTCTTGGCGCCCTTCGATCCCACGCCACCACGTGACTGCTCACGGAAGTCGGCCAAAGGTGTACGCTTGATATAACCTAGATGGCTAATGGTGATCACAACTGGATCATTAGGATAGAAATCCTCTGCATTAAACTCATGCTCATCGGGGATAATCTCGGTACGACGGTCATCGCCATACTTTTCTTTCACCTCAAGGAGTTCTTCCTTCATCACTTCCTTACAACGCTCGGGGTTGTTCAGAATCTCTTCCAAGCCGCGGATAGTCTCCATCAAGTCGTTAAACTCTTGATGCAACTGGTCTACGCGCAAGCCTGTGAGCTGCGACAGACGCATGTCCACAATGGCTTTGGACTGGATATTGTCCAAATCGAAACGCTTCTCAAGGTTGACTTGTGCCTCTGCAGGGGTCTTGCTCTTACGGATGATGTGCACCACTTCGTCAATATTATCACAAGCAATGATCAATCCTTCGAGGATGTGGGCGCGCTCTTGCGCTTTCTTGAGATCGAACTGGGTACGGCGTATCGTTACATCGTGACGATGCTCCACGAAATATTTCACACATTCGCAAAGCGTCAAGGTTCTTGGACGACCCTTAACAAGCGCAATACAATTGACAGAGAACGAACTTTGCAAAGCCGTCATCTTGAAAAGCTTATTCAGAATGACGTTAGCATTCACGTCGCGCTTGAGGTCTACCACGATACGCATACCCTGGCGACCTGTTTCATCGTTCACGTTTGCGATGCCGTCAAGCTTACCTTCCTTCACCAAGTCGGCAATATATTCAATCAATTGCTGCTTGTTGACGCCATAAGGAATCTCAGTCACAACAATCTTGTCATGCTGATCGTCGCTTTCTATTTCGGCTTTAGCACGCATTACGATACGTCCACGTCCGGTCTCGTAAGCTTCCTGCACGCCTTTCAGACCATAGATATAAGCGCCGGTTGGGAAATCGGGTGCAGGGATATATTGCATCAGTTCGGTACTGGTAATCTCTGGGTTGTCGATATATGCACAACAACCATCAATCACCTCACCAAGATTATGCGTAGGAATGTTCGTTGCCATACCCACAGCGATACCATTGGCACCATTGACCAACAGATTAGGTATCTTTGTTGGCATGACTGATGGTTCCTTAAGCGTATCATCAAAGTTGTTGACCATATCCACGGTATCCTTTTCGATATCGTCCATGATATGTTCACCCATCTTTGACAGGCGGCACTCGGTGTAACGCATAGCTGCAGGCGAGTCACCGTCAACCGAACCATAGTTACCTTGACCATCCACTAAGGTGTAACGCATGTTCCAGTTTTGTCCCATACGCACCAAAGCGCCATAGACAGAGCTATCACCATGAGGGTGATACTTACCCAAAACCTCACCTACAACACGTGCACATTTCTTGTAAGGCTGGGTACTGAAGTTACCTATACCGCGCATACCATAAAGGATACGACGATGCACGGGCTTAAATCCATCCCTCACATCAGGGAGAGCACGAGCCACAATCACCGACATACTATAGTCGATGTAGCTAGACTTCATCTCTTCCTCAATGTTAATCTTAATGATTCTGTCTTGATCAATTGTCTGATTTTCGTCCATCTGTATTTATTAATTTACTTTCTTGTTTGGCGAGTGAGATGCGACCATACGAACCTCTGGTATCTTCTAGCTATCTAAATCAGCTACAAGAGCCGTCGCTTCGACAGGCTTTATTTTCCGAAAAATCGTCTAAAACGCCATTTAAATCGTTTCTAAGCGATTAGGACCGCATTTTCTCAATTGCAAAAATACAAATATATTTCCATTTGAAAAAGCTATTAGAATGAAAAAAACACTTTTTCAAACAGTAGTTGACGGTATTTAGAATGTTTTAAGACGCAATCCGTGGTTTTTCACTTCACGGATTGAGAGATTAGTAGTTCTTGATGATCCAATCGTGCTTTTCGCGTTGCTTCTTGGTCAACCCCACCCTTCGACGGAATAGCTGAATCACTTTAACAAAATCGAAACCCAACCCCGATGACGTAGGCGCATTGAAAACAGGATAGTTAGGGGTTGCTTTCATCGCCTCCTTAGCTATCTTTGGGCGCTTACCCCATACCACTACTTCCTCAAGAGTATTGAATTTGGGTAGAAGACTGATTGTGTCACACATCTGAGAAGCCCTCATGGAAAGAGGCACAAAATGTGATTTAGCAAACGTAATACTGGTAAAAGGCGTAGGAATATAGAAACGACCTTGGTAGTCGGTCAGTACTTTGACATTGGTATTGGTAGACAACTGCACATTGGCCAAGGGGAAACCCGTTTCCATATTGATAACAACTCCCCTCTTCTGTGCCTGAATCTCGGTAACGAAGGCCAAGCACACTATGATAATTGTACTTATACGAACCATATCGTTATACCTTAATAATATTATACTGCTACTCTTGCGTCTTGAGTATTACGCTTGTCGCCCCCATTGTAAATAGCGTACCATTCTCTATGACACGACGTTCACGATCTCCTAAGATTACATTATCTACAAATGTACCCGTGATGCTGGGACCATCGCGTAGCACATACTTGAGCTTGCCTTGCTTATCTCTACTGACATTGATGACACAATGGGTCATATCAATGCTAGGATCGTTGGTCTCTATGGGGCACTGAATCTCTTTACCTTTCATATAACGACCTATCACATTGTCCCCCATATGTAAAGGCAAAACTTGCTTATAATGGAAAACATTTTCTATTACAAGTATGCTACCATATTCGCCAGTAGGTTCTTCGTCCTTAGAGGCATTTTCTTCCTTTTGTGTTTTGCGCAACTTAGACACGCCAAGACGAATCCCAAACTGCTTATTACAACTAGGACAAACAAAGACCAATCGCTGTCCTACTTCATATTTAGTCTCATCGAAGGTGATAAAGTTGTCACACTTTGGGCATCTAACGCGTTTCATCTACCTATTTTATTTAACATTAATCACCCAAGAATCGGCAAAAAGCTTATCTTGTTTCAACACGTTCAGTGCCTTACGAGCCTCTGCGGATGTAGCATACGAGCCATATAACACCATGGAGTTACCTTTCAAGGTCTCAGCATGAGCCTCTGAATAACCTATCTGTTCTAGATACTGCACATAGCTCTTAGCACCACTAAGGCTAACATTGGTACACATCACGATGGACCAACGCTTATCTGCCACGGCATTTTGCGATTGACTTTCCTTTGAGGGTTGCTTTGCATCTAACAACTGTGTTGTTTCAACAGGCGCCTGACTTGGGTACGAATACAATTCGGACAACACCCCGCTCTTTATATTGTGGTCAGTGTTTTGTTCTGCCACACGCATGGGTTCCATCACAAAGAAGCAGAATGCAGCGACACATGCCGCAACAGCAACATTGCGTATCGCACGTACACTGAACGAGATGCGTCTGTCACCAGTAAGAGGTTCACGCTCTATCGCTACTGCACCTAAAGGCAATACGGGTTCTTCTACCTGTTCTTCCTCAGAGTTCTCTACAACAGAAAGCGTTGACAATGGTTGCATTTCAAATCCGCTCAATGCGTAAAGAGAAGGAGTCAGGATACCCGACTCTAACGGACTGAAACTTAGCGCTGCCTCCTGATTAATATATAATGTACCTAAGCCATCTAGCAAATAGCTTCCTTCATCCTCTAAAGCACGGCGAATGGTATCCACCTCAGCTTCCACGCACGCTAGCGCATCTGGATAACTATAATCGTAAGCATCCACATACGACTGCACCAGCAACGAGTCGTTCATCTTCAACTGCGCATTGAATCCTAGCATACGACGAGGAGGCAAGAACATACCATCTTCCTCATCATAGCTTGCGTCAAGATGATGAGCCACGAATCCTCCCAACTCTGGAACGATAACACAATCGTTAGTAAGGAGCAAGGCTTCTATATGTTTGTTTATTCTTATCACGTTTGCAAAATTAAGGAAAAAAATCGAGTAAGACAAGCATTTGTTAGCATTAAAAAAACTAAATACAAAAAAATCAAAACGTTTGGAGTTTTCTTGTAAAATATTACTAAAAACATAATTATATTAGCTACCTTTGCATTTATAAATAGTACATATCATGGAATATATCAAGACTGACATTGATGGAGTTTGGGTTATTGAGCCTAAGGTATTCAAGGATACACGTGGCTATTTCTTCGAGGCATGGAAGCAAGAGGAATTTGATAACCATATAGGAAAGCATGTTAGCTTTATACAAGACAACGAGTCAAAGTCGAGCTACGGCGTTCTTCGTGGCCTACACTATCAGAAGGGCGAATACAGCCAAGCTAAGTTGGTTAGGGTTATCAAAGGAAAAGTGGTGGATGTAGCCGTAGATATACGAAAGAGTTCGCCCACTTTTGGTAAATATGTAGCCGTGGAGCTTAGCGAGGACAACAAGCGTCAGCTCTTCATCCCACGCGGATTTGCACATGGATTTGTGGTTCTCAGCGAGGAAGCCATCTTTACTTATAAAGTGGACAACGTCTATGCCCCCACACATGAAGCGAGCATCCGTTGGGACGACCCCACTATCGGCATCCAATGGCCTATCGATGCTAAAGATGTACAGACTTCAGAGAAAGACCTCAAAGCCGCCAACCTGCTCAATGCAGAATTGTTTGATTAACCAAGAATCATATATGAATATAGCAATAGTTGGTACAGGATACGTAGGTTTGGTGTCGGGAACATGCTTTGCAGAGACTGGCGCCAATGTGACATGTATTGATGTAGATGCTCAAAAGATAGAACGTCTGAAACAAGGAGAGATTCCTATATATGAGCCAGGGCTTGACGAGATGGTCATCAAGAACGTCAAGGCAGGCAGACTGCAGTTTTCTACTGATTTGAGCGAGGTTCTCAATGATCAAGAGATTGTGTTCTCAGCCGTAGGAACTCCACCTGACGAAGATGGGTCAGCCGACTTAAAGTATGTCTTGCAAGTGGCTAAGACCATAGGCGAGAATCTGAATAAGTATATGGTTGTGGTCACCAAGAGCACCGTACCTGTAGGTACAGCTAAGAAGGTGAGAGCTACTATACAAGCCGAACTGGACAAGCGCGGTGTGGATATCCACTTTGACGTGGCTAGCAACCCCGAGTTTCTCAAGGAAGGCAATGCCATTAAAGACTTTATGAGTCCTGATCGTGTGGTGGTAGGCGTAGAGAGTGAACGTGCCAAGAAGATTCTGACCAAGCTTTACAAACCTTTCTTGCTCAACAATTTTAGGGTAATCTTCATGGACATCCCATCTGCCGAGATGACCAAATATGCCGCCAACTCAATGTTGGCCACCCGCATCTCGTTTATGAACGATATAGCAAACCTTTGCGAGCTGGTAGGAGCTGACGTAGACATGGTGCGCCAAGGTATCGGCTCTGACACGCGTATCGGACGGAAGTTTCTCTATGCTGGTTGCGGATATGGTGGCAGTTGCTTCCCGAAGGATGTCAAAGCGCTCATCAAGACAGCCGACAAGAATGGTTACTCCATGCACGTACTGAAAGCGGTGGAAGAGGTCAACGAGAATCAGAAGTCCATTCTCTACAAGAAGCTATGCGCTGCCTTTGACAACCAATCGTTAGAAGGCAAGACGATAGCCCTTTGGGGACTATCCTTTAAACCCGAAACCGATGATATGCGCGAGTCTACCGCACTGGTCATTATTGACCTTCTGCAGAAAGCGCATTGCAAGATACAAGCATATGACCCTGTAGCAATGAGCGAGTGTAAGCGTCGGATGGCGCTGCGTGACCAGCAACCCGACATCGTTTACTGCCCTAATATGTATGATGCGGTAAACAATGCTGATGCGCTACTGCTATTGACGGAATGGAAGGAGTTTCGTCTGCCTAGCTGGAAGGTCATTGCCAAAGCGATGAACCACCTTCTTGTTATTGATGGACGTAACATCTTCGATGCAGAAGAACTTACCGAGAATGGGTTCGAATACCATTGCATCGGAAAATAAAATCATGTAAGGCGGGTTCTAAAGAAAGGCCTTTGATGGATTTTTGATTTTTATCCGAGCTGGTTTCTCTTCCTTTCTGAAGGAACATAGCGTACTATGCTACTGATGAAGGAGGAAAAAGATGGCGGATAAAAGCAAAAAAGACACAAAGAGCTATCCGTCTAAAGAGAGAAATAATGGTGCGTGGAATTTACTGAACACGCCGTAAGAAACATGAATACAAAGAAAGGATTCATACTGACTCTTGGCGCAATAGGGCTGACGTTGCTGATTGCTGGATGCCGAAATGCGCCAGCGAGCCAATCGGAAGAAGACGCGCAAGCCAAGAAACTGCTCCAAGGCTATTGGACGCTGGATGACGGCGAAGCCGTGTGGGAAGCACGTGGCGACAGCATATACTACCCTGACGCCACTAGCCTACCCGTGCGGTTCTGGATTGTCAGTGATAGCTTGTACCTTGAAGGTAGCCACGTCAACAGTTACAAGATTGTGAAGCAAGCTGATCACTTGTTGCGTTTCTGCAACCAATCGGGTGACGAGGTAAAACTAGTCAAGGGAAATAGCAAACAGCTTCAGGCACAGTTTACCCAGCCTAAGACGTACGCCATCAATACCTTCAACACGTACGATGCTGACACTACGGTCAATAACGATATGGGATATTTTGATTCCAAGATACATGCCGAGACCACATCGGATCCTATCATCAAGTCGGCATATAATGATCAAGGTGTAGAGGTTGACAATCGGTACCTAGACAACAAGGTGCGCATCACCATCACCAACCACGGCGCTATCACCTATCAGCATGATTTCCGTAAAGCTGAGTTCTCCGAATTCATCCCCTCGCAGTACTTTGCCAAGTGTATGCTTCGTGGTATCACGTTCTCACACGCCTCTAAGGATGCCCTCTACTATGATGTGAGCATTGGTATCCCTGATGCCTCAACCACCTATTGCATAGAGCTACGTATCAATAGCAACGGCAAAGTGAGCAAGCATCTCAAATAGGAGTATGCTTTCAGCAGAATATAGAAGCAAGAGCTAAGGATAGTTTGATTGCGATTCACGTCCTAATAGGTGCATCGCAGAAACATCAAACCTATGCCTTTAGGAGTCGCTAAAGATGATAATAGGATGAAGATTAAATTGATTTGTCTAGAAAATTAATTTAATCTTCATCCTAATTTAATTTATTTTTGGTTGTAATAGGACCTTACTCGACACGTCATCCTATCCATTTTACCGAGTCAGACCATACCTATCGATCGTGCAAAGAGGCTATGCCTGTGTGCTTATCGTCTCACCTGAAGCGTAGAGTCCTTTGCTTAACAAGTCTGAAACGACGATAATCACCGCACCATAGAGCATCGGAGAGATGCTAGTGGGATTCTTGCTCCTTCACCTTTTTCTTCTTTTGCTTTCGTCCAAAGAGGTCAAAGATATTGGTAAAGTCTTTCTTCAGAATCAGACCTACGCCTTGGGTGGTCAACGAGTTGCGTGTGAAATACCGGTCATTGGTCTGATTATAGAATCGAATGGCAAAGTTGCCATTGGGTCGGAAGAGATAACGAACATCAAAGTTGCCGATGAATGAGGAGTTGTCAGTAACCGCATTGTCCTTATACCCAAACTGTCCGTTGATCATGAGACGATTGTTCAATAGCCTTCCGCTTAACAATCCTTCATACTCGGCGTCGCTAAAGCCCTCGTCACCGGTAGCGATGTTAGCTCCGAAGTTCCAATTATTGCTCTGAATCACATTCGAAAGCACGGTGTTGATCTGCTGTGACAACGTGCCTGACAATAGGCTCTGCATGGCAAGTGAAGTCTGGTTGTGGGCTGCGTTCGACTCAAAGGAAGCATTGTTGGCCCCCTGTGGATAGAATCTGCCCACGGCTAAGAGATACAATACCTGCTGACTCATCTCCTCATCCGAATTGATTACCGATCGTATCATTTGCTGACCATCTGCCGAAAGCGTAGGGAAAGCAAGGTCAAACGTCACCAACGGTTGCAACGGCGTACCAAGGATGTTCATCAAGCAGTTGACGCGAATTGAGTTATTGGCAAACGATGTCCCAAGCTTTAAGTCGGATAGGCTCACACCATTGACCGTATAAAGACCTTTAAGGTTGAGGTCGGCATCATAGGGGCTACCTCCGAAGGTGATAGACGATTCGGGCTGGAACTCGATTGTCTTCTTAATCAGATTCTGAATGGTCAAGTTGTACGCTCCTCTATCAACATGATAATTGCCATACATTTGGAAAGCACCTTTATTAAAGTAGTTGGCGCGAATCACACCCGATCCATTGAGTTGTATCTCATCATGGGTATTTTCGTCCATGAGCACCTTTAGGGTAAAGTCGGGCGTACTATTAATGATAAAATTAAGAATCAGATCACTTGGTATATCCACATCTTCTAGGTTAGCAGGAAGGTGGAACGAAGGAGTCTGACCCATTGAACTAGAGGTGTTTATAGACAATGCTGAAGAAACCAACGTATCATTGGATTGTGCATCAGCTGACACCCACTTGATGAACGAGTTCTCATCCACATCGCCAGTATAAGCCGCATTATATTCCATAAAGGAATTGCGATTGGGCGTGGCATTGATTGTCATCGTCGTTTCACCGCTACGGCCTTGTATCAAACAATTGCCCGTAGCATAGACGGTACCCCAAAAGGTGTCGCCATGTTGCGGAGTTGGGAAGTCGTAGGATAATAAGTTATTGGCGCTGATATTGATATCAAAGGTCATATGACGGAAAGCGTCATGATGGAAACCACCGGTGATCACGCCCATGTGACCATATCGATCATAGATGGTATCATTATCGAAGGTAATCTCATTGGGTTGCATCACCACATGGGCTTTAGGAATAGTATAAGTGACGCCAATGGACGAGATCTTCACATCTCCATAAACATTCATATCGCCATCCATGTTCACATCGCTAAGCGGTCCTATGACACGACATAAGCCATCGCCATAGACTTCAAAGTCGCGCATGAACACACCGCAATAGCGTTTTAAGAAGTCTAATCGTGTGTGATGCGAATATACTGGTAGGTTGATGTACTGATCTTTAATCGAGATATATCCTTTGATGTCGGTGTACGAATCAGCCGAAGCTACGGCCTGCGCATCTACATTGATCTGTCCATCTACGAAGGAAGCATCCGCATATAGCGTTCCTAAAGGACCATCATTGAATGTAAAATCGGATACGGTGAGGTCAGCATGCACCTCTGGTTTGGTAAAGATGTATTTCACATATGCTGTACCTGATGCTAATCCACCAAAATCCACCGAATGGAAGTTGACAAGATCCAGCACATAAGGCACGTCTATGTTATGAAGCGATACCATGAGCGAGTCGGACGCACTACCACTGGTTTGCCCATTCACGATGATATGTTGGTTGCGATTAGACAACTCGAAATGATCAATGCTCAAGTTATGGTTGTTATAACTCAAGTCTGAAGGCTGAACCTGTAGCTGAATGGTATCTACATAGATTTCGGAAGGATTGAAGTGGACACGAGGATAGATGCGACCTTTGACGCGTTGTAGGTCTACCAAGGCGTTCAACTGACCTCCCATAGGATGTTTTCCACCTACCACGACATCCATATCGGTCGCAACCTGATTGGACAGCGCTTGCATTCGGGCCTTAACGTCAATCGCCTTGTCGTCACTTATCACATAACGGCCATTCACTTGCGCCCGAAGTGAGTCGGAAGCCGTAACGTTAGCATAGAGATTCTCTACCTTTTGTCCACTAATCGTAATCGAGGGGGCTTCCACTGATAGGTCTGACACACCGCTACGATGATTGATCACACCTTCTATATTAATAGGTGACTGGAACGACAAGGGTATGCGGAGCAGATGAGAGAGAAGTTGGGAGTTGTGCAGATAAGCCGAAACATGGAAGTTGTCCTTATTCGCAAGGGCTAGTTCGCTGGGTGCTAAAGATGGCAGATAGCGACTAAGAATCTGCTTAAAACTCTGTACGAGCGTCTGATATTGAAATTGTCCATCTAGAGAAGCTCTTCCAAAATCGGTCTGCACATCTATCTGGCGACGCAATAGATTGTTGGAGGCTTTCACTACGAGCGACTTAAGCGCATAATGATCGCCACTACCGGTCATAGAGAAATCGTCTAGACGGAGCAAGCCACATAGGTCGTCAAGCGTTGAGCCACTTCCCTCGACATGTGTGGTGAATGAGAAGGTTTGATTGCCGAGTGCATCGGTCAACTTCAGACGTTGCAGATTGAGATGCTTGACGGATAAATCGGCATCTACAACCAAAGGTTTATGCTCTTTATTAAGCAATGACAACAGATTATCCACCGTTCCCCGGAAATCGATATCGCCATTAGGATTGTTCATAGCGAAATGTCCTTGGATGTGATTGCCGCTTACTCGTCCTTCAGCTATGATTCGCTGGAAATCAAAATCGGCAAATTGCAACTGGCTTATATCGGCATTAACCTTAAAATCGGCTTCCTTCCATTGCGCAGGAATTACGCCATCCACTGACATGCGTCCTCTTACCCATATAGGATTGCCCTGAGGTAACAATTGCTTAGAGCCGAAACCATCTGTACGCAACGACAATAAGACTTTACGATTCTTATTATAGGAGCCATCAATAACAAGACTTCCAAAGGCTGAAGAGAGCTTTCCTTTCAGCGCCAATCGCTGCTGAACATTGCTTAAATTGCCTACAAAAGAGACAATACCCAACTTATTGATATTCTGCGGTAATAGCGATTGCTTATTCAACACTTGCTTTAACGTACTCATCACGTAATCGGCATCCACGGCAAACTGAGAAACATGCCATCTACCTTGAGGTATAGAGGAGGCCAAATCGATGTTGCCCCGAGCGTTCAAGCGCAACCAATCATCTTGTCCCTGAGCCTGAAGATTGGACACGGTGACATTATTCAGATTGCCTTTCAATTGGGTTTGTACGCTTAGCGTCTTGGTTACGTGTTTCAGAGGAGCATAGAAGCATGCCACATCGGCTGGAGATAACTGCAGATTTTTAAGATTTAAGTCGTAATTCAAAGAAGAATTAACAAGCTTCCCCTGCTCTATACGATAAGAGGCTTGCAACGATGGAATCTGGATGCGCGATTGTGGCAAGCGTAAGTCAAACTGGGATAGCACCGCATGATGCTTATCAGCGTTGAAATCGAAAGATAGATGGTCCACAACAAGCCCCGACTGCTCGGTGAACGATGTATTCTTCAGCTGAAGAGCAATCGCATCGTCTGTGAGATGTTCAAGAACGATATGCGTACTAAGTTTATTGAGCAGGACATGATGCACATCAAAGGTGTGCTGACGTGCATGATAGCATTCATTATAGCTGACTACACCATTACGAATAACCAATGACTGTATACGTAGATCCAAAGGGGTATGAGTGGTTTTGTCCTTCGAAGACAGGGAATCCACTACAAACTGGAAGTTGTATGCGTCATTAGGCGTTTTCTTATAAATATTGGCTTGAAGTCCAAAGAGTTGAGCTGAAGTAACAACAATGCGTCCTTGAGTGAGAGGAAGAACTTCGATTTTAGCCGCCATACGCGTTGCATCAAGCATGGGTTGGCGGTTTTGGTCATAAAGGTGAACGTCATCGATGACTATGCGGTTAAGAAAACCAATATTGACTGAGCCTATATTAACCTTTGTTCCAAGCTTTTGGGATAGCACAGAAGCAACTTCCTGTGCCAAGAAATTCTGCACCACAGGAACTTGAAACATTACTATCAAAAGCAAGTATAGACAAACCAAAAGCCATAGTAGCCAACTGATAAAAGAGCGTAATCTGCGCATAGCAAATACAAAACTACAAAAAATATAATTTATTGTGGAATTTATCCAAGAAAATCTTCCCCATTTGCGGTTTTTTTTCTATATTTGCAAAAAGTTTTTAAGGTCTATTAAAAAGCAGAAATCACACAAATAAATTCCTAAAATAAACTATGTCAAGATTTATTAAGCTACGTAAAGGCTTGGACATTCGTTTGAAAGGACACGCAGTAGAGTCGACTACAACACTCAAGACATCAGGAAGCTACTCTCTAGTACCCGATGACTTTGTTGGAATCACTCCTAAAGTAGTTGTTCATGAAAACGATCATGTTCAGGCTGGAGATGCTTTGTTTGTCAACAAGCACGCCCCAGAAGTGGGATTTGCTTCTCCTGTAAGTGGGAAAGTGACAGCTATTGTTCGTGGTGACCGCAGAAAGGTGCTACGTGTAACGGTAGAGGCTGACGAAGAACAGACGGCTACCGACTTTGGCAAGAAAGATCCTTCAACGCTCAACGGCGAAGAAGTGAAGCAACATCTGCTCAAAGCCGGACTGTTTGGATACATCAATCAGCTCCCTTATGCCGTTTCCACCACTCCTAACACCACTCCAAAGGCTATCTTTGTGTCCGCTCTGCGCGACAAACCATTACAAGGCGACTTCGAATATGAGCTCAAAGGAGAAGAGGCAGCGTTCCAAGCAGGTCTCACCGCACTCTCGAAGATGGCCAAAGTGTACCTTGGCGTAGGCGCACAGCAGTCTAGCGAAGCGCTATTGCAAGCCAAGGACGCAGAAGTGGTAGTGTTTGATGGCCCTTGTCCAGCTGGTAACGTGGGTGTACAAGTAAACCATATCGATCCGGTAAACAAGGGAGAAGTGGTTTGGACGGTAGAGCCTACATCGGTGATTTTCTTCGGCAGATTGTTCACAACAGGCAAAGTGGACCTCACCAGAACCATCGCCGTAGCTGGTAGCGAGGCGAAACATCCGCAATACGTCAAAGCGCTTGTCGGCACACCGCTTGATATCGTGCTCACAGATCAGTGGAACGAAAACACGGACCATCATATCCGCGTGATCAATGGCAATCCGCTTACTGGAAAACAAGCTGACCCTAAGGCCGACTGCCTAGGTGCGCACACCTCAGAGGTGACCTTGATTCCAGAAGGAGACGACGTAAACGAAGTGGCAGGATGGATTTGCCCACGCTTGAACGATTTCTCCACGTCACGCAGTTACTTCTCTTGGCTACAAGGAAAGAAGAAGGAATACAACCTTGACGCTCGTATCAAAGGTGGTCAAAGACACATGATCATGAGTGGCGAATATGATCGCGTACTTCCGATGGATATCTATGGCGAATACTTAATCAAAGCCATCCTCACCGGAAATATCGATAAACAAGAGCAATTGGGTATCTACGAGGTCAGTCCAGAGGATTTTGCCTTGGCCGAGTTTGTAGATAGCTCGAAGCTTCCGCTACAAAAGATTGTAAGAGAAGGACTGGATTTGCTCCGTAAAGAAAACGCATAAAGATTATAAAGAATAGTATGAGTTTAAGAAATTATCTTGATAAGATACGCCCTCAGTTTGAAGAGGGAGGGAAGCTACATGCTTTCAAGAGTGTCTATGATGGATTTGACTCGTTCTTGCTTGTCCCCAACGAGACTTCCAAGAGCGGTTCATCCATCCACGATGCCATTGACTCAAAGCGTATCATGAGCATGGTAGTCATTGCCTTGATGCCTGCTATGCTTTTCGGCATGTACAATATTGGTTACCAAAACGCTGCTGCTGCCGGCAAACTAGCCGAAGCTACTTGGTTTGGCATGTTCTGCTATGGTCTGTTGGCGATGTTACCAAAGATTCTTGTGTCTTATATCGTCGGACTTGGAATCGAGTTTGCATGGGCGCAATGGAAGAAAGAGGAGATTCAGGAAGGTTATCTAGTGACGGGTATCATCCTTCCACTGGTAATCCCAGTAACCACTCCTCTGTGGATTTTGGCTATTGCTGTAGCATTCGCAGTAATCATTGGCAAGGAGATCTTTGGCGGTACGGGTATGAATATCTTCAACCCCGCGTTGATTGCGCGTGCTTTCTTGTTCTTCTCTTACCCTAGTCGTATGTCAGGTGACACCGTTTGGGTAAACACCGACACCATCTTTGGATTGGGTTACGCTCTTCCTGACGGATTTACAATGGCTACCCCACTTGGCGAATTGGCGCAAGATGCAACAATACCCAACTCGCTTAGCGACATGATCATTGGTTTGATTCCTGGTTCTATGGGTGAGACCTCAGTGATTGCGATTGCCATCGGTGCTATCATCTTGCTTTGGACAAACATTGCAAGTTGGAAGACGATGCTTAGCGTCTTTGTTGGCGGTGCTGCAACAGCAGCTATCTTCCAAGCTTTAGGCGCCACACCTATCCCTTGGTATGAGCATCTCGTACTGGGCGGATTCTGCTTTGGAGCTGTATTTATGGCAACCGATCCTGTTACATCAGCCCGTACAGAGACTGGAAAATGGTTTTATGGTTTGCTCATCGGTGTGATGGCGGTAGTTATCCGAGTAAAGAACCCAGGCTATCCTGAGGGCATGATGCTGGCTATCTTGCTTGGAAACATGTTTGCACCACTCATCGATTACTTCGTGGTACAATCCAATATCAATCATAGAGCTAAACGTTCAATCAAATAAGGAAAATCAAGATGAAAACAAATAGTAATACATATACCATCGTTTACTCGGTTATACTTGTAGTCATCGTTGCGTTCCTTTTGGCATTTGTGTTCCAAGCGCTCAAGCCAATGCAAGAGGCTAATGTGCAAGCAGACCAACAGAAACAGATTCTCTTTGCTCTCAACCAAGACCGCAATATGACCAACGAAGAAGCCATTGCGCTTTGGAACAAGCTGATTGTTGCTGATGACATCATTGATGCCGACGGCAATGTAGTGAAAGCGGGTACACAAGGTGGTGTGGATAATGGTTTCAAACTGAACAGCCAAGATGCCAAAGAAGGCAAACTAGCATTGTTCCGTTGCAAGGTAGACGGTAAAGACAAGTACGTGATACCCGTTTATGGTGCCGGGCTATGGGGACCTATCAATGGTTTTATTGCCATCAACGAGGACAAAGCCACCATCTTTGGTGTATACTTCAACCATGAAGGTGAGACCGCAGGTCTAGGTGCTGAAATCAAAGATGATGCTAGCTGGCAAGCTAAGTTTAAAGGCAAGCACTTGTTCAGTAAAGACAATCAAGACAAGATTGCTCTAGCTGTGGAAAAGAAAGTGGAAGATCCCGAAACACAAGTGGACGCTGTAACAGGTGCCACCTTGACAAGTAACGGTGTAACCAAGATGTTCCAAGATGAGAAAGGTGGTTTGCAGCCTTATGTCAAATTTTTAAATTCAAAGAAGTAATACAATGGCTTTATTCAGTAAACAAAATAGAGAAGCATTTGTCAAGCCCCTCAACCTTGACAATCCTATCTTGGCACAAGTCCTAGGTATATGCTCGGCTCTTGCCGTTACTTCACAACTGAAGCCGGCTATAGTAATGGGACTGTCGGTAACCATCATCACCGCATTCTCCAACGTGATTATATCTTTAATTCGTAAGACTATTCCTAACCGCATTCGTATCATCGTACAGCTTGTTGTCGTTGCAGCATTGGTAACGGTGGTAAGCCAGTTGCTCAAGGCTTTTGCCTATGATGTAAGCGTAGAGCTTTCGGTATACGTGGGTCTCATCATCACCAACTGTATCTTGATGGGACGCTTGGAAGCCTTTGCAATGACCAACAAACCTTGGCCTAGCTTCCTTGACGGTATCGGTAACGGCTTAGGCTATGCCATGATTCTAGTTATCGTAGGTGCCGTACGCGAATTCTTTGGCCGCGGAAGTCTGCTCGGTTTCAAGATTATCCCACAAGGATTCTACGACGGCGGATATATTAATAATGGTATGATGACCATGCCTGCAATGGCATTGATCTTATTAGGATGCGTTATTTGGATCCATCGTGCTTATTTCAATAAAGAAGACAAGTAAAGACTATGGAACATTTATTAAGTTTATTCTTTAGGTCCATCTTCGTGGACAACATGATATTTGCATTCTTCCTAGGAATGTGCTCCTTCCTAGCGGTATCTAAGAATGTAAAGACATCGTTGGGACTAGGTGCAGCCGTAACCTTTGTGCTGATCGTTACCGTTCCCATTGATTACCTATTACAGACGGTGGTTCTTGATCCCTTAGGCTTGGGCTATTTGAGCTTCATCCTGTTTATTGCTATTATCGCAGGTATCACACAGATTGTGGAGATGGCGGTAGAGAAGTTTTCGCCCTCGTTGTATGGTGCGTTAGGTATCTTCTTGCCTCTCATCGCAGTAAACTGTGCCATCATGGGTTGCTCATTGTTTATGCAGCAGCGCATCAATCTAGACCCATCCAACACGCAATACATTGGTAATGTGTGGGATTCGATAGCATATGCGTTCGGTTCAGGTTTGGGTTGGACACTTGCCATCATCTCGATGGGTGCAATAAGAGAGAAAATGGAATATAGCGATGTACCAAAGCCATTACAAGGATTGGGCATCACATTTATCACAGTAGGCTTGATGGCTATTGCCATGATGTGCTTCTCTGGACTTAAATTTTAATTAGGATTATGGATCTCAGTTTTATATTAAACAGCGTCGGGATTTTCTTAGGAGTGATATTGCTCCTAGTAATCATCTTGCTGGTTGCCAAGAATTTTCTTAGTCCAAGTGGTAAGGTTACTATTACAGTCAACGGGGATAAGAAACTGGTGGTTAACCAAGGTAGCAGCGTAATGGCTACTCTCAACGAAAATGGCATTTACCTTCCTTCTGCCTGCGGTGGCAAGGCTAGTTGTGGACAATGCAAGGTACAAGTGGTAGAAGGCGGAGGAGAAATCCTAGACTCTGAACGTCCCCACTTCACCCGTAAACAGATCAAAGAGAACTGGCGACTTGGATGTCAATGCAAGGTTAAGGGCGATATGTCCGTGAAGGTTCCTGAATCAGTACTCGGTGTAAAAGAATGGGAATGTACGGTGATTTCGAACAAGAACGTGTCTTCTTTCATCAAAGAGTTCAAGGTAGCTTTGCCTCCAGGAGAACACATGGACTTTATGCCTGGCTCTTATGCGCAAATTAAGATTCCGGCATACGACTGCATCGACTACGATAAAGACTTTGATAAGGACGACATCGGAGAAGAATACATTGGTGCTTGGAAGAAGTTTAATATCCTCTCGCTAAAGGCACACAACCCTTCTGCGACCGTGCGTGCTTACTCAATGGCCAACTATCCTGACGAAGGTGATATCATCACGCTTACCGTTCGTATTGCTTCTACCCCATTCAAGCCACGTCCTGAGGTTGGATTCCAAGATGTACCAACAGGTATTGGTTCTAGTTACATCTTCTCTCTGAAGCCTGGCGACAAGGTGATGATGAGTGGTCCTTATGGCGACTTCCACCCTAACCTCACGTCAGGAAAGGAGATGATTTGGATCGGAGGTGGTGCAGGTATGGCTCCATTGAGAGCTCAGATCATGTACATGACCAAGACTCTGCATTGCACTGACCGCGAGCTGCACTTCTTCTACGGAGCGCGTGCACTTGGCGAGGCTTTCTTCCTAGAGGATTTCTGGGAGCTAGAGAAGGAGTTCCCCAACTTCCATTTCCACCTATCGCTCGACCGCCAAGATCCTAAAGCAGACGAAGCAGGCGTTAACTATTACACTGGATTCGCCGTTAACTGCATCCGTGACACCTATCTGAAGGATCACGAAGCACCCGAAGACTGCGAATACTACCTCTGCGGACCTCCTATGCTGATCAAGACCGTAACCGACTATCTCGATAGCTTAGGCGTAGATACAGATAGCATCATGTATGACAACTTTGGTTAAGCACGCTTCAACCAATTAGAGAATATCCAAATAAAAGCCGCTGACATTCAGTGGCTTTTATTGTATATGTATCAATGCAATGACTATGAGAAGCAAATGTATGCAGAACCTGCACAGATTAATATATAATACTGACGAGTTATAGGTCCCATTAAATATATAAGACGTATAAAATTATTCCAACAAAGGACCTTAATAGATAACGATTACATAAAATAAGCACAAATAGTTTTTCGGCTTTAAGCAGATTTTAACGTTTCGGTTTGCGTCATTGCTTAAGAAATGTTATCTTTGCAGAGAAATAGAATAGCTATATCGCAATAGTAGCCGCTACGGGGTGATTCGGTTGTTATGTACCCATACACAGAGAGCCATAGCCAAGAAAAAGAACAAAATACGTATGCGGTGAAAGACAGAATTAAGGCTTAAGATAAAATAACTAACAATTAGAGACTTCAAAACGTTTGGACAACGCAAATATTTTTAAACTAATTATATGGATTGGTTAATCAATTTATTCACAGAGCAAGACTCTATAGCCCATATAGCCTTGCTCTATTCAGTTGTCATTGCCTTGGGTGTGTACCTAGGCAAGATTAAATTTTTCGGTATCTCGCTAGGAGTTACGTTTGTACTCTTTGTGGGTATCGTTGCCGGACATATCGGATTCACAGGGCCTAAAGCCACGCTCAACTTTCTACAAGATTTCGGTCTGATCCTGTTTGTGTTCATGATAGGACTTCAAGTAGGACCAGGTTTCTTCGAAAGCTTTGGTAAAGGAGGTATCAAACTCAATTGTTTAGCGACTGTAACGGTTCTGCTTAACATCGCAGTGATGTTTGGTTGTTATTACATCTTCTTTGACACGAAGAATCCAAACAATCTGCCGATGATGGTGGGTACCCTTTATGGTGCCGTTACCAACACGCCTGGTCTTGGTGCTGCGAGTGAAGCTCTCAATTCAGTGTTTTCCAAAGGAGACGTTCCTTCAATCGCTTCGGGATATGCATGTGCCTATCCTTTGGGTGTGCTAGGTATTATCGGAGCAACACTAGCTGTAAAGTTCATTTGTAAGGTAAACTTTGATGAAGAGAACGAAGCTATCAAACTGCTCGAATCGGAAGATCCTCATGGCAAGCCTCACGTGATGTATCTGAAAGTGTCAAACGCTTACATTAGCGGTCGTACGCTTCAGGAAATCAACAACTTCCTCAACCGCGAGATTGTTTGTTCACGTATCTGTCACGAAGGCGAGCTAATTGTGCCTATACGCGATACCAAACTAGAGCTCAACGATGAAGTAATGATTGTTTGTACCGAGTCGGATGTCGAAGCTATTAAAGCGTTTATCGGCCCTGAGATTGAGGTTGACTGGCATGAAGAAGAACAGAAGCAACCGATGGTGAGCCGCCGCATCGTAATCACCAACTCGTCAATGAACGGTAAGGTATTAGGCCAGATGCACTTCAGCAGCGTATATGGAGTGAACATCACACGTATCACACGTCAGGGCATTGATCTCTTTGCTAGCCGTCACCACCGCTTCCAAGTAGGCGACCGTGTCATGGTAGTAGGTCCAAAAGCCAACGTAGAGCGCATCGCAGAGATGATGGGTAACTCATCTAAGCGTCTGAACAATCCTAACATCGCCACCATCTTCATCGGTATCCTTATTGGTATCATCTTTGGTATGCTCCCAATCGCGATCCCAGGTATGCCTGTTCCTATGAAGCTAGGTCTTGCTGGTGGTCCATTGATCATCGCAATCATCATCGGTCGTTGGGGTCCGCGTATGCACCTCGTCACCTACACCACCACATCAGCTAATATGATGCTTCGCGAATTTGGCTTGGCATTATTCTTGGCATCAGTGGGAATAAAGGCAGGTGAAGGATTCTGGGACACCGTTGTTGCTGGTGATGGACTGAAATACGTCTACACAGGTTTCTTCATCACAATCATACCTATCTTAATTATAGGAACAATAGCCCGATTGAAATACAAATTTAATTATTTCACCATTATGGGTATGATTGCAGGTAGCTACACTGACCCACCCGCATTGGCATACGCCAACTCTGTGTGCGCAGGTGAAGCGCCCGCACTGGGTTACTCCACCGTTTATCCTTTGACAATGTTCTTAAGGATTTTAACCGCCCAATTGATAGTTCTATTCTGTTGCGGCGTATAGCATAAACTTAATACCCCATCAGGGATAGATATTTGGAATGGTCTGAAAACGTATGTTTTTTCAGACCATTTCTTGTTTTAAGCAGCTTCACTGGCTTATCCGTAATGGTTCTTCTATATACCAAGAAAGCATCTTCATTCATTCCTATCGATACAAATAACGTAGAATCGCAAGCATCAAATATCTTTACATTTAAACATTCATACGTCGAATATTCTGAAAGAGAGACTAGGACCCTTCGAAAAATGCCAAAAATGCAAACCTCTGAATACAAAGTACTTGTAACAAAACCAACAATGATTACAACTCAAAAAGGGAAATTTTCTAGCCAAAAACGCACTTATTTTACCAAAATAAAGCCCGTTTTGCTTTCCGAAAGGGGCTCTTTGGGAAGGCAAAACGGGCTCTTTGGGGTGTTCAAAGGATACCTTTTAGAAAACAATCATGCTTTTTAAGAAGTATCGAGAGTATATACTAGCAGCCTGATTCTATTTCACCACATTGAGAAGGGGCAATTTATGTGATTGTATATTGACATTTTCACAATTTTCATGCGTATATAAAATCTCTTCCGATATCTCCTTCAATGCTTGTAACAGATCTGTTCCTATTTCGGAATAGACACTTGTACATGTTCTATACCCATGTTGTGAAACAGTTGAGTAAACTGCTCTATGGCATGCTGACGCGCACGTTGGCGGTTGCGCTGCGTATAGCAACGTGTGCGCATCGTACGATAAGCCTTGTTATAAAGCTGCATACGCTCGTCTTCGGTCCATGTTCCGTCTTCATAGAATGGGCGTGTCCGAGCCTCATCGATAAACTTCTCATCGAGTAACGAGATGGGCGGCAAACTCACAACGAGCGTGTCACCATGATAAGCTATCCACTGATCGGTGACCTTACGGAGATCAATGCCGAGTCGGAGTTCACCATAATAGATGCGCGCTAGGCGAACATCTCGCAAGAAACCATTTTTCGTTGTGTCTACAATCTCTTCATCGCTCACCGAAAGAAACTCCCATTGACCGATATTCTTAATCGATTCCACCTGCGTAGGTGTCAGTTCTATCCTTTCATTACGCACCATCGACACACTATCGTCCTTGGTCTTATGCCAAAGATAAAACCCCATTGCAAGCACCAGCACTACGAGCAGCAATGTACCAATGATATATAATCGAATCTTATTCATGACGTTCTATTGTAGATTTGTTCTCGATCTGACCCAGAGAGACGCTTGCTTGAGGATCGCGATAGACGATTCGGATATTTTTCTCAGCATACCCCATTCGCTCTAGCATCGGCACGAGCAAGCGCACAGCAGCGGCCATCGCATCAGCTTTGATTTGTTGATGGGGCAAATCTTCCATGATGGCTTCCCTACCCTGCTTTTCATAACTGGAAAGCTCGGCATCACTAAACGTTTTCCCAAGTAGGGCGACATATTGCTTGACCTCTGAATGATTAATCTGCGAGGAGGTTAGCACCGCTTGAGGAGTAGGTAGCAACACCACGATCTGACTATCTCTGCGCACAATCTGCTGTTCCCCTATCGTTGACATATCGATATAAGCCTTGATTGTTGCATCCATTGGTATGGCAATGTGGCGAGCACTTTGTGGTACGTCTATACTAAAATCGTGCTGCAAGAACTTGCCATTCACCTTGAGCGTATCTTCATGGAGCACCACCTTATGGATGTCATACTCCACCGTGTACAGCTTGGAGCACTCGTGAATCGTAGCGAGCACCATTTGGGTGGTGTCCTCATGCTTGACGGTTGGAGCACTGGATTGCTTGTTACAACTTACGAACAACACTGCTAGACAAGAGAGTATCGATATGGATGATATATACCTAAGATCTTGTTTCACTTTCTAAACGTTTATCTATCAATATCCGTTACTTTGCAACACACTAGGTGCGCATTGCTTATGCGTGCAAAGATATATGGAAAATCCGAAATAGAATATCTTTCGCACCGATTTTACAATTTCTTAGGAATTCGGGGTTAGGTAGTAACTATTCAGCGATTGGGATAGCTAGTAGTTTTTATTCTTAATACCTAGCAAA
>CAVHUZ010000020.1:25395-36573 GCA_963639545.1 Bacteroidaceae bacterium | reverse complement strand
GGTGAGATTGTTGCTACTGGTGACGCAAGCTTTACTGGTTGGGTTGGCGACTCAAAAGTAAAGGTAGGTACAACAGGTGTAGTGTTAGACCGCTCTGCTCAATATTATGACGCAAGCAACAGCGTCGTTACCATCTCGGGCGACTCTAAGGTCAGCGGAAGCAAAGCCGCAGTAGAATACCTCAAGACATCTGAAGCTGAAGCTGACGATGCAGTAACCATTAAAGGTGGTACTTTCAGCGGAACTGCAGAGGCTATTGCCCAGTTCTTAGATGAAAGCGACGTCACAACCGAAGGCGATGGCACAGTAACCGTACAGGGCAACTACTATCAGGCTAAGGTAGGTGATACCAAATATACCTCTCTCTTCGACGCAGTTAGCAATGCCACTACAGGTCAGACAGTCACTGTGCTTTGCGATGTAACCGCTTCGGATAAAGCATTAGAGATCAGTGGTAAGAACATTGCTCTTGATATCAATGGCAAGGTGATATATCTGAAATATGTAGAGGCCCAAAATGGTGCTATGGTTGTACTCCAAGACAATACCGCTGCATCATCATTGCCAGTAGTAAGCGACGACTATCAGACTGTGACCTATAGCGCAGGTACGTTACATGTGGTTTCTGATTTGGCAGCAGTGACTAGCGGTTCAGTAATGGTTAATAGCGGTAGATATATCAATGATAAAGGTAACTTGTTAAATGCTGCTGGCGATAAAACTGGCGCAACTGAGGTGAAATCGTCCGTAACCGTTAATGGTGGTTATCTCGAATCGCAAGAGTTTACAGCCTCTCCACAAGGCAAAGGTGCTATTGCTAATGTCAATGGAGGCGTACTCGTTGCACGTGATAACGCCGTAGTTGCCGGTAATGGTATCTATAATGCTGATACAAAGCTTGGCGGCACAACCATCAATATCGCTGGCGGCACACTGATTGGTAAGAACCTATCCACGTCAAAAGGCTTTGCAGCATGTGGTGTTTATCATCCACAGGAAGGAACGCTCACTATCAGTGGTGGTAAGATTGTAGCCCTCGGTGGCTGCGGTGTCCTGATGCGTGGTGGTAAACTGAACCTCACAGGTGGTGAAATCATTGCTACTGGTGACGCAAGCTTTACTGGTTGGGTTGGCGACACAAAAGTAAAGGTAGGTACTTCAGGTGTGGTTTATGATTACGATGCAGGTTACTATGATGCTACCAACGTTTACGCTCTTATCTCTGACGATGCCAAGGTGAGCGGTGCCAAGACAGCCGTTGAGGTTATCAATAGCAACAAGGTGGCATCAGCTGAGGAAGCCGTTAAGATTAGCGGTGGTACATTCAGCAGCGACGTGACCGACTATTGTGTAGATGGTTATGTGGCAGTAGCCAATGGCGATGGCACATACGGTCTTGTTACAGGCGACATCATCATCGGTTATGATAACAGCTCTAAGGTTGTAGCTGCAAGCGAGAAGTCACTTGAGTTTACCACTGACGGTCTTACCAAACTGCTCGTAAACGCTGACGTTGACGATGCTACCGTTAAGATGACCAAGACCTTCTCTTCTACTAACTGGTCTTCGTTCTATGTGCCATTTGATATCACCATTACAGACGAGCTTCTAGAGAAGTTCTCTTTCGCTAAGCTTTGGGATACCGAGCTCGTTAACGATGCTACCACCCTTGAGTTTAAGCTTCTGAAGGCTGGAGACAAGATCTCTGCCAACACTCCATGCCTAATCAAGGCTCTTACTGAAGGCGAGAATACATTGGAACTCTCTGGCACCAACGTCAAGAAAGTGGGTACCACATCATACGATTGCTCTACCTTCGAACAGAAGTTTACCTTCTATGGTGTTTATGAGAATACCACCTTGCTAGACAAGTATGGCTATTACCTCAACGCTGCACAACAACAATTCACAGCTGTATCAGCTGCATCAGCTTACATTCGCCCTACAACGTTCTACATGACCGTTCAGAATAGAAGCGACAACAGCTACTGCTATCCTACCAACGAGCAATCAGCACCAAAGACAATTCGCTTCTACGTAAGTGGCGATGACGCTACTGGTATCAATGAGGTTAACAATGCTACTGGCGAAGCTGCTCATAAGGTATACAACCTCCAAGGTGTGTACATGGGTAATGACCAGACTGTGCTCCCAGCAGGATTGTACATTGTGAACGGAAAGAAAGTTATTGTAAAATAATGATTCAGTTTAAACAACTACAAAGAAGCATGAAAGAATACACAAAGCCCGAAGTAAGGACAGTAGTGCTGCCCGATAGTCTCATGGGGGATATCAATATAGGTTTTGCCTCTAAAGTTGATCCTACTGAGGGTGAACTACCGACAGGTGCTAAGGAAAACACCTTGGATGCCGAAAGCGGTTCAACCTCTAACCCCAATAGCTCCCTTTGGGACGAATAACATGAGTGAATAATAGATTAACAATTTATTAGAAATAGAGCTGGCGAGGATTCCCAACCTAAGAAAAGGAAAAGGAACAGTCGCTAGCTCTTTTTTTATTTCTTTGTGACGGGTCTAAGTTTTGGGATCTTTAAGCGTTTCTTGCAAATATAAAACGGCTACCCAGCGAAGCCGAAACGCCACGTTACGCATCGTAGAAGGACATCTGCGACAATATGTCCGAGGCTCTTGCATCTATAAAATTAAATTGATTCTCTTAGGAAATTAATTTAATTCTCCTCCAAAAATAAATTATTTTTCATTGCCATCTAGCAGCTATCGACACTTAATCGAAGCCCCTTTACATCTTAATAAGGACGCTTCCGTTAAATGCGTGGGTAGGTATTGTTAGCTTGGTTAAATCAGGTCGGCATATCACGCATTCAACGTCTGAGCCCTAGATGGGTGTAGCTAAAGGTTCAGATAGAAGGCTTCCGTCAGCTGCCTATACCACTCAGTCGGCTGACCATCCTGCATCATTGTCTGCGTGAGGTGTGTGGGGGTAGCAATAATCGTCTTTCCGAAACATAGCAAAGAACGCTTCGGAGGTTTGGTATGTGTGGTACGAACATCCGTTTGGGTATGTAAGTTCCAACCCACAAATGTCGCTTCGGTTACAAAGTCGTCCACCAACATTGTGGGAACGATGATGTAAAGCAGCGCAACGTCCTTTGCCAATCTCCAAGCATGATGGAACAAGTCGCGATAGGAGAGGGTAGTGGTGTGCCTTGCTTGTGTGCGGGCTTCTTGTGGCGTCAGCAATGATCGGTTGAAGAAAGGAGGGTTAGAGACGATGACGTCATAAGGCTCAGCATCATATTGCTGTATGGCTTGGCATGTGACGGCTATACGGTCGCTGAATGGCGATCTCCGAATATTGCTTTGTGCTTGTTTCGCTGCCATCGGGTCAATCTCTACACCATCAACATGAGCGTGTGGAAAGCGCTGCGCCATCATCAGCGAGATCAGTCCTGTACCCATGCCGATGTCCAGGATACGTTCGCCCCCATCCGCCCATGCTCCTAGCAAGACGCCATCCGTTCCCACCTTCATGGCACATTGGTCCTGGTCGATGGTAAACTGTTTGAAAGTAAATGATCCAGACATATGCTATGAGATGGTTAGAGGTTGAGCTTCCGAAGGATTTTCTTATTGACGGCTTGCAGATTGCGTGTCTGCTGAATGAGCTTTTCACGCATTGTGTCGATGTCATAGAAGAGCTCAGAGGCGGCATTCTGCACGATGTTAGGCTGTCGTTGCGCCTTGTCGCCATCAGGGTTGGTGACGATAGAGATGCTTTGCGGCTTGATATGGATATCCACATCCGCCTCCGCCATCTTCGGGTCACCGTCATAATGGATGATGCCTGCACTCTTTCTGTGGATATGAATATGTTTGGCTCTGAACGTCTTGATCTTCTTGTTCTTGTCCAGCGTCTTGTTGAAGAGCTCGATAGCTACCTGAGGCGCTTCCAAGATATCAAAGGGCTCCATGATGATCACATCCAGCAGGCCATCACTCATGGATGCCTGGGGAGCGATGTAAGCGTTGTTGCCATATTGCGAAGCATTGGCCACGCTCACTAGGAAAGCCTTATAGGTCTTCGATCCCAGCTCGTCTTCAATCTCGTAGGTCTCAGGCTCGTATGACAGACCTTCCGCCAATACGTTCTCGGCATAGGTGATCAGACCGCGTTTGCCCGCTTCGGCAAACTTCATTGAGATGAATGCATCGAAGCCCATGCCACAAGTGCAGAAGAAGGCGTGCTCATTGATCCTTCCGGAGTCGAGGCGCTTGATGGAGCAACGATTGATGACGTCAATACATTTCTTTAGATCCATCGGCAACAACAAGTGGCGAGCCAGTCCGTTACCCGACCCACAAGGAAGGATAGCCATCGCCGTGTCGGTGTCCACCAGTGCGCGGCCCACCTCGTTGACCGTGCCGTCGCCACCTATCGCACACACAATGTCAATGCCGTCCTCAGCCGCATGGCGAGCTAGCTCGGTGGCATGGCCAGCGTATTGAGTCTCGGCAAACTCGTATGTAAACTGGTTCTTGTCAAGGTAGGCATCAATCAGCTCAGGCATATGTGCCTTACTCACTGTCCCAGAAATAGGGTTGAGAACAAACATGATGTGCTTCATACTCTATCTATATAATGTATAAGGTGTACGACTAATAATCTATCTCGTGACAAATTTACGAAAATGCTATGAATAGATCGGTTCACACGCGTTAAAAAACACATATTTTAAAGATTTCCAATAAAATAAATGGTCTTTTAGTACAAAATTCGTATCTTTGCAGCCTAATAAAAAATGAAGTAGCAATGCTACGCCTATATTAATAATGGGACAATTACAAGAAAAGTACAAAAGTTATCGCTTACCTCAGCAATATATGGAAGCTGGGGTGTATCCTTACTTTAGAGAGATTACAAGTAAACAGAGTACAGAAGTAACAGATATCGAAGGTCATAAGATTCTTATGTTTGGCTCCAACGCCTACACCGGTTTGACCAACGATCCTCGCGTGATAGAGGCTGGTAAACGCGCCCTTGAAAAGTATGGCTCAGGTTGTGCGGGTAGCCGTTTCCTTAACGGAACACTGGATCTTCACGTGCAGCTAGAGAAAGAGTTTGCTGCTTTTGAGGGCAAAGACGAAGCTCTGTGCTTCTCTACAGGCTTCTCGGTTAATCAAGGTGTGTTGTCAGTAGTGGTAGGCCGCGGTGATTATATCATCTGTGATGATCGTGATCATGCAAGTATCGTGGATGGTCGCCGTTTGAGTTTCGCAACGCAGCTTCATTACAAGCACAACGATATGGAAGACCTTGAGCGTGTGCTTCAGAAGCTTCCACATGATGCTATCAAGCTGATCGTTGTGGATGGTGTCTTCTCTATGGAAGGCGACTTGGCTAATCTGCCCGAGATCGTTAAGCTCAAGCATAAGTACAACTGCTCTATCATGGTGGATGAGGCACATGGTCTTGGCGTCTTTGGTAAGCAAGGTCGTGGCGTATGTGACCATTTCGGCGTGACGGACGAGGTAGACCTTATCATGGGTACCTTCTCAAAGAGTTTGGCTTCCATCGGTGGTTTCATCGCATCAGACAAGGATACCATCAACTATCTGCGCCATACATGCCGTACCTATATCTTCAGCGCTTCTAATACGCCAGCGGCTACCGCTGCAGCGCTTGAGGCATTGCACATCATCCAAAATGAGCCAGAGCGCCTAGAGAATCTTTGGGATGTGACCAACTATGCGTTGAAGCGCTTCCGTGAAGAAGGCTTCGAGATTGGTGACACAGAGAGCCCTATCATTCCTCTCTATGTACACGATGTGGATAAGACCTTCCTTGTAACCAAGCTCGCTTATGACGCAGGTGTGTTTATCAATCCCGTTATCCCTCCAGCTTGTGCTCCTCAGGATACCTTGGTGCGCTTTGCATTGATGGCCACTCACACGAAGGAACAGGTGGAGATAGCAGTTCAGAAACTGACAGAGATCTTTAAGTCACAGGGTATTATCAAGTAATACTCACCGACTCATATAAGGCGGGTCGTAGAACACACCGTAATATAAAGCCCTTGTAGGTCCTATTGCAGACTTGCAAGGGCTTTAGTAATCTTGAAGGCATGTGGCTTTGCCGGTTATGAGATGTTGAGATGGCTAAGAGAGGTTCTTTGACGATGCGAATGCTTAGTGATCGGCTGACTTTGTACACGTCCTGGTGCTTGCCAGAGACCGGTCTCGGTGTAAAAAATATTTAAAAAGAGAATTCTTCTTGAAAAAACTTTGCTATATCGAATTATTTTTCTAACTTTGCACTCTGTTTGGAATAGGTATCATTAAACGAATTAGAAACAACGGATAGAAATGTCTAAGATTTGTCAAATCACAGGTAAGAAGGCACAGCTAGGCAATAATGTGTCTCACTCAAAGCATCGCACAAAGCGCAGCTTTGATGTTAACCTTTTCAGCAAGAAGTTCTTCTATGTAGAGCAGAATTGCTGGATTAGCCTTAAGATTAGTGCTGCAGGTCTCCGTCTTATTAATAAGGTGGGCTTGGATGCTGCTTTGAAGCAAGCTGTATCTAAGGGCTATGTAGATTGGAAAGATATCAAGGTCATTGCTGATGGCGATGATACAAATAACTAAGATTAGCAAAGGAGAATATAACAATGGCAAAGAAAGCTAAAGGCAATAGAGTTCAGGTTATTCTTGAATGCACAGAGATGAAGAATAGCGGACTGCCCGGGACAAGCCGTTACGTGACTACCAAGAATCGTAAGAATACTCCTGAGCGTCTTGAACTAAAGAAGTATAACCCCATTTTGAAGAAGATGACTCTTCATAAGGAGATTAAGTAATCTATAATAATCGTTTTAAACTATGGCAAAGAAAGCGGTCGCTACCCTCCATGAAGGTTCAACGGATGGTCGCGCATATTCAAAGGTTATCAAAATGGTTAAGAGCCCCAAGACTGGCGCATATATCTTCGACGAGAAGATGGTACCTAACGAGGCTGTACAAGATTTCTTTAAGAAATAATTCATATTAATCATATCCGAGCGGAGTGGTGCAACAAAGCATCGCTCCGCTTTTTTTTTGTTTTCTTTGTGCAATTCGTGGCTATTTCGTAACTTTGCATATTAATTGCTATATTTAGCTATAAAAACTATATATGGGATTTTTCGATTTATTTAGTAAAAAGAAGAAAGAAACTCTAGACAAGGGTTTGGAGAAGACCAAACAGAGCGTTTTCTCTAAGCTGGCACGTGCTGTAGCCGGAAAGTCTAAGGTCGATGATGAGGTGCTGGACAATCTAGAAGAGATTCTGATCACCTCTGATGTGGGTGTTGATACCACGCTGAAGATTATTGACCGCATCCAGGAACGTGTGTCTAGGGATAAATACGTTTCTACATCTGAGCTCAACGATCTTCTTCGGGACGAGATAGCTAAGTTGCTTACCGAGAATCATTCGGATGATATGCAGGGTTATAACCTCCCCACCGATCATAAACCATACGTGATACTAGTAGTAGGTGTGAATGGCGTCGGTAAGACTACCACCATCGGTAAGCTCGCTTATCAGTTTAAGCAAGCCGGTATGAAGGTCTATCTCGGTGCAGCTGACACCTTCCGTGCAGCCGCAGTGGAGCAGATACAGATCTGGGGTGATAGGGTAGGCGTGCCAGTGATCAAGCAGCAGATGGGTTCGGACCCTGCTAGTGTGGCTTTTGACACCCTGCAGAGCGCTAAAGCCAATGGCGCTGACGTAGTCTTGATAGACACCGCTGGTCGTCTGCATAACAAAGTGGGCCTGATGAACGAGCTGAAGAAGATCAAGGACGTTATGAAGAAGGTGGTGCCCCAAGCTCCTGACGAGGTGATGCTAGTTCTTGATGGTAGCACCGGACAGAATGCCTTTGAGCAAGCCAAGCAGTTCTCAGCCGTGACACAGATCACCTCGCTCGCCATTACTAAGCTTGATGGCACCGCAAAGGGAGGTGTAGTGATAGGTATCAGCGATCAGCTGAAAGTGCCCGTGCGCTTTATCGGTCTCGGTGAAGGAATGGAGGACCTGCAATTGTTTAACAAAGAAGAGTTTGTAAAGTCTTTATTTGACGGTCAGAAGCTATGAAACGAAACCAGATTGATTTTGTAACGATGGGTTGCTCTAAAAATCTGGTAGATACAGAGACCCTCATGAGTAAGTTTGAAGCCAATGGTTATCATTGCGTCCATGATGCAAAGAGACCGCAAGGTGAGATAGCTATCATCAATACATGTGGGTTTATCGAGAGTGCAAAGGAAGAAAGCATCAACACCATCCTTGAGTTTGTAGAGCGCAAGAAGGAAGGACGATTGCACCAACTGTATGTCATGGGATGTCTGTCGCAGCGCTACAAGGCCGAGCTGGAGCAAGAAATACCCGAAGTGGATAAGTTTTATGGTAAGTTCAACTATAAAGAACTCTTGTCCGACTTAGGTAAGGCAGATATAGTAAAGCCCGAACGCAATCGTCTCCAGACCACCCCGCGTCACTATGCTTACCTGAAGATAGCTGAAGGATGTGACCGCCATTGTGCCTATTGTGCCATTCCGTTGATGACGGGTCGGCATCAGAGTAGGCCGATGGATGAAATCCTAGACGAGGTAAGGCAGTTGGTAGCCGATGGCGTAAAGGAGTTTCAGGTGATAGCGCAAGAGCTAACCTATTATGGTATCGATATAGATGGCAAGCACCACATCTCTGAGCTGATTTCGGCAATGGCTGATATCAAAGGCGTGAAGTGGATTCGTCTGCATTATGCCTATCCCAACCAGTTCCCACTTGACCTGCTTGACGTGATAAGAGAGCGCCCCAATGTCTGCAAATATCTCGACATCGCCTTGCAGCATATCAGTGATTCGGTGCTAGACCGTATGCATCGTCATGTCACCAAACGTGAGACCATCGAGCTGATAGAGGAGATACGTCGCAGGGTGCCAGGCATTGCGTTGCGCACCACGTTGATGGTAGGATTCCCAGGCGAGAGTGAAGCCGACTTTGAAGAGCTAGTAGAGTTTGTCAAGTGGGCACGCTTCGAACGTATGGGCGCATTTGCCTATTCGGAAGAAGAGGGAACATATAGCGCTAAGCATTATGCTGACGATGTTCCAGCCGATGTGAAGCAACGTCGACTAGATGAGTTGATGGCAGTGCAACAAGGCATAAGCGAAGAAATAGAGTCGGAGCTTGTCGGTACAGTAATGCAGGTCATCATTGATAGAAAAGAAGGTAACTACTATATAGGAAGAACGCAATACAGTTCGCCCGAAGTGGATCCAGAAGTGCTCATCCCTGTATCTGATGGCCGATTAAGGGTGGGTGCGTTCTATAATGTTCAAATAACAGATTCGGACGAATTTGACTTAATGGGTAAAAGAGTTTGATATGAACAACAAGGAATTTATAGCAAGCCTTGCCAGCAGGACGGGTTATTCGCAAGAGACAACCCAAAAGATGGTCAAGACCGTAATAGAAGTGATGGCAACCAACTTTGAAGCTGGTGACCCAGTACAGATTACGGGCTTTGGCTCTTTTGAGGTGAAGAAACGTTTGGAACGAGTAATGAAGAATCCATCTACGGGCAACACGATGCTTATTCCACCTAAGTTGGTATTAAACTTTAAACCAACCTTGTCCGTCAAAGCTCAATTTAAGAAAGGAGGGACTGAGTAATGGCTAAGAATGCAGTGCAGATATTAGGTTCTTTCTTAGTGAAGCGTTACCATCTCACGTCTGAAGAGGCAACCACCTTTGTGACGGCTATCTTTGATGTGATACGTAGCGGATTGGAGCGCGACAAGCAAGTAAAGGTCAAGGGACTAGGAACGTTCAAGGTTTCGACGGTCAAGGCACGTGAAAGCGTCAACGTGAATACGGGCGAACGTGTGGTGATAGAGGAGCATGAGAAGGTGACGTTCACTCCGGACAATACGATGAAAGAACTTGTCAATCGGCCTTTCTCGCAGTTTGAAACCGTTATCGTCAACGATGGAGTATCGTTTGATGAGATAGATGAGGCTGCTGAAGAGGATCAGCAACCATCCGAAGTGGACGAGCCAGCACAAGGAGAACCTTCTTCAGAAGAGCCGCTTAAAGAAACTGAAGCACAGAAAAGTGAGCAAGCCATTGCCCATGAAACAACGGCATCGGAGGAAGAAGAGGAAGAGACAGTAGCCGAAGAAAAGGCTGCTAGCAACGAAGCAAAATCCAAAGATGAGCCTGCAGAGCAGCGAACGCTTAACGCTAAGGAGAGGTTTACGAAATTGATGGACGAGTCGGAGCCAATAACTCACTCCGAATCTGCGAAACAACCATTGCAGCATGTAACCGAAACGATAGAAAAGAAGGAGGAACAAGCTCTTGAACAGAAAGCGCCCATTAGCGAAGAGCCGCACGAGAGAGAGCCTGAAGTTACGAAGCCTTCACTGCCTTCAGAGCCTACAACCTCCGAAGCTGACAATCATGAGAAGATAGAACAGCTCGAAGCCAAACTTCGTCGTAGTAAATGCCGTACCATTTGTTGTGTCGTGGCATCTATCGTGGCTATCGTTCTATGCTCAGTCATTGGTTTTCTTTACGGCAAGAGCTATCTGAATGAGCCTGCGCAACAGAGTGTGGCTGTAACAAAACAGGTAAAGGATACCACTAGTACTCAGAATGTTAAGGTTGCTGCTGCGGCAGAAGCTACGCTAGAAACCGCTACTCCTTCAGATACGGCGGTGCAGACATCTGCCTCTACACCATCATTGGAAACAATCAATCTGGAAACAGCTAATCAGTATCCCGCTATCCGTTATGGAGCGTATAAGATTATTGGCGTAGAAAAGGACGTACTGAAGCCAAACGAAACGATGAATAGCTATTGCCATCGGCACCTAGGCAGAGATATGATGGGCTATTTTGAGGCCGTCAATAGTGATATGAACAAGCAAGGAGGCGATACGATAATCGTTCCAAAACTCAAACTGAAATAAACGATTACGTCTTCTTCTGTAACACGCCGAATCATATCTTATCGCATAGACGAGCCCTTTGTTCTTAACAGAAGAAAAGGGAATCAAAATCGATACATAAAGTTTCTTAAAATGTAGGTTTTAGGAAACTTTTTTAATATTATTTAGATAGCCACATTCGCCATAATCATATATAAGT
>CAVHUZ010000020.1:0-25385 GCA_963639545.1 Bacteroidaceae bacterium | reverse complement strand
AGTTATACCTTTGCGTTTAATTTTAAGAACAAGAAGATTAAACAAAACAATAACGCAAATGGCAGAATCTATTGATATTCGCGAACTGAATATGCGAATAGAGCAACAAAGTGCATTCGTTACGAATATAACCACAGGAATGTCCCAAGTGATTGTGGGACAGAAACATCTTGTTGACTCGTTACTGATCGGTTTGCTTAGTGATGGCCACATTCTCCTAGAAGGTGTGCCTGGTTTGGCAAAGACTTTGGCTATCAAAACTTTGTCACAATTGATTGATGCGCATTACAATCGTATTCAGTTTACCCCCGACTTGCTACCTGCCGACGTGGTGGGAACGATGATATACTCGCAGAAAGAAGAGCAGTTTCAAGTAAAGAAAGGCCCTGTCTTTGCCAACTTTGTATTGGCAGACGAGATCAACCGTGCTCCAGCCAAAGTGCAGAGCGCTCTGCTTGAAGCAATGCAAGAACATCAAGTGACTATAGGTGAGGAGACATTCACCCTGCCTAACCCATTCTTGGTAATGGCAACGCAGAACCCCATCGAGCAAGAAGGAACCTATCCTTTGCCCGAAGCACAGGTGGACCGTTTCATGCTTAAGGTAGTTATCGATTATCCAACGATAGAGGAGGAGAAGAAGATTATCCGTGAGAACCTAGCAGGAACAAAAGTAAAGGTTTTGCCAGTGACAACGGCTGACGAGATATTGCACGCACGTGAGGTGGTAAACGATGTCTATCTCGACGAAAAGATCGAACAATACATTGCAGATATCGTTTTTGCAACACGTTATCCTGAGCGTTATCGATTGTCAGAGCTCAGTCAGTATATCGACTTTGGTGGTAGTCCACGTGCAAGCATCAATCTAGCTAAGGCTTGTAAGGCTTATGCTTTCATCAAGCGTCGTGGTTATGTGGTGCCTGAGGATGTTCGTGCCATCGTACATGATGTGTTGCGCCATCGTATCGGTCTTACTTATGAGGCTGAGGCGGCAAACGTAACGACAGAAGAGATTATCTCGCAGATAATCAACAAGGTTGAGGTGCCATAATAACAGAGCAAATGGATACAACTGAAATCCTTAAAAAGGTAAGGAAGATCGAGATTAAGAGCCGAGGCTTGAGTCAAGACATCTTCGCAGGTCAATACCATTCGGCATTCAAAGGAAGAGGTATGACCTTCGCAGAGGTGCGCGAGTATCAGTACGGAGATGATATTCGCGATATCGACTGGAACGTGACGGCTCGTTTTCATCGCCCTTATGTCAAGTTGTATGAAGAAGAACGCGAACTCACCGTGATGTTACTAGTCGATGTGAGTGGCTCGCTCGATTTTGGTACAGTGCGTCAGACCAAGCGCGATATGGTGACAGAGATTACCGCAACATTGGCATTCAGTGCTATGCAGAACAATGACAAGGTGGGCGTAGTGTTCTTCTCTGACCATATAGAGAAATATATTCCACCCAAAAGCGGAAGAAAACATATCTTGACGATCATTCGTGAGTTGCTCGACTTCAAGCCAGCAAGTCGCCGAACCAACATCACGCAATCTCTAGAGTTTCTTACTCGTGTGATGAAACATCGATGCATCTCTTTTGTGATCAGTGATTTCTATACCGAAAAGAGCAAAGACGATTTCGAACAGAATCTCAATATCGCTAATCGGAAGCACGATGTGGTAGCTATCAAGGTGTATGATCCTTTCCTAAAGCGTCTCCCCAATGTGGGCATCTTGAACGTAGTGGATGCGGAGACAGGACATGAGATGTATATAGATACGAGCGATCGGCACTTCAGAGAGTTGCATGAAGACCACTGGCGCACCCAGCAAGCTCAGCTAGATAAGACGTTTGCGCGCTGCAATGTAGACAGTGTGGCGGTGGCAACAAACGAGGACTATGTACAAGCCTTATTGAGGCTATTTGGCAAAAGGAAATAAATATGAAGCGATATCTCTCTATTTTATGTTTCATTTGGTTCACGCTACACTTGGCAGCGCAAGTGGAAGTGAAGGCTCAGGTCGATTCTGCGCAGATCTTGGTAGGAGGACAGACTTGGGTTTCAGTCAATGTGCTTGCTGATAAAGATAGTAAGGTCACATTCCCCGCCGTTCAGAACCACCAACTCACAAAGAGCATAGAGGTGATAAAGGAACAAACCGATAAGTCGGAAGCCAATGATGGAAAGGTCAACTACCAACGTCGCTATCTGATTACGGCTTGGGATGCTGGTAAATGCGAAATCCCAGCTATGAAAATAAAGGTCAATAATAAGGAATATCAGACTCGGTCTATTCCTTTGGAAGTGTTGACAGTACCCGTAGATACGCTCCATCCTGATAAACTCAAAGAACAAGCAGATGTGAAGGAGCCTACATTAACATGGGATGATTGGTCTACATCGTTTTGGCTCTTTGTGTTCGTAGTGCTGTTGGTTGCTCTAGAAGTATATTTGTATAAGCGTTTGAAGAAGACTCCAACAAATAAAGTGGTTCCTGTTATAGCCAAACAGGTCTATCCCCATCAACAAGCATTGGAGCAAATCCAAGAACTCAAGGCAGCACTTGACCATGCAGACATAACTCAAAAGGATTATTATACGCACCTTACGGAGATTCTTCGTAGTTATCTCTCGGTCCGCTTCGGTATCAAAGCAAAGGAACAGACCTCTGCCGAAATCATCGAAAGTCTTGCAAAGAGCCGAGATAACATAGGAGAAGAACAACTTAGAGAATTGTTGTTGACCGCAGATCTAGTGAAGTTTGCCAAGTTCTCCACTCCCCGAAATGAGGACGAGTTGTATCTAGATCGTCTTACCACGTTTATCAATCATTCGAAGGAGGGAGAGACGCCAATCGTTATCAATCCTCTTGAAGATAATCCCAATAGTCTGAAACGCCAAAAGCAATTGCGTCGATTACTCCAAGGGGCGCTGATAATAGTCGCACTCATCGCGGTATCTACTCTTATCTATATTGCTTATCAGGTATACGGACTCTTAGTATAGAAGAAATGGAATTTGCAAATAAAGAATACTTGTTTCTGCTGCTATTGCTAATACCTTATATCTTTTGGTATTTCCTTGGCAGGAAAGGACGTATCGCTACGCTACGGATGAGCAGCACCAGGGCTTACGAGGGTGCACGCAAAAGCCGTAAGCTACGGTGGATTCATCTTCCGATGTTTCTGCGTTGCTTCACTTACATCCTCGTCGTATTGATTCTTGCAAGACCACAAACCTACAATGCCTTAAATAATAAAGAGGTGGAAGGTATCGACATCATGTTGGCAATGGATGTATCGACCAGTATGTTAGCAGAAGATGTCTCTCCTAACAGAATTGAGGCAGCCAAAGATGTCGCTTCGGAGTTTATCTCAGGTCGTCCTAACGACAATATCGGTCTAACTATCTTCGCAGGAGAGGCGTTTACCCAATGCCCGATGACCACCGATCATACATCCTTGCTTAACCTTCTGCACAATGTGCGTCCCGACTTGGCAGCCAATGGACTCATTGAGGATGGCACTGCTTTAGGTATGGGATTGGCAAATGCCGTAGGGCGATTGAAGAACCAAAAGGAAAAGAGTAAGGTGGTGATTCTCTTGACTGATGGAAGCAACAATATGGGTGACATCTCTCCTATGACTGCAGCCACTATCGCAAAGCAGTTTGGTATCAGAGTATACACCATCGGTCTTGGAACGAATGGTATCGTCAGATATCCCGTTAAGATGGGAGGTACAACTCAATATCTGCAAGGGAAAGGCGAAATAGATTATCAAACCCTGAAGAATATTGCAGCCGAAACCAACGGCAACTTTTATAGGGCAGAGAGTCGTTCAGAGCTCTCTAAGATCTATCAAGACATAGATAAGCTCGAGAAAACCAAGCTCCTGTCATCATCGTATGCGAAACGCTATGAAGCTTATTCACTATTTGCTATCCTTGCGTTGTGCAGTTTGTTGTTTGAGATTGTGTTGCGTCTGACGGTCTATCGTCGTTTGCCATAGGGCTAGCGTTATAAAATAAGAAAGTAATTATGTTCAGATTTGAATATCCAGAATATCTTTGGTTGTTGGTCTTAGTGCCGCTTGTCTTGGTGCTTTGGCAATATAGCCGTCGGAAGAAAAAGAAGCTGATTGCTAGGTTGGGCGATCCGCAACTTATCAAGAACCTCTCCCCGGGAGCTTCGCCTAAGCGCCTAGCGATCAAGTTTTGGCTTTGTTTGGTGGCGTTGACGCTTTGCATATTGATGTTAGCGCGTCCGCAAATGGGCGCCAAGATCTCCCGCGAGAAACGCCAAGGAATCCAAACCATGATTTGTATGGATATCAGCAACTCTATGCTGTGTAAGGATGTGGCTCCGTCAAGATTGGATAAGAGCAAACTTCTCGTCGAAGATCTGATCGATCATTTCTCAAACGACCAAATCGGATTGGTGGTTTTCGCAGGAGATGCGTTTATCCAACTTCCTATCACAAGCGATTATGTGTCGGCCAAGATGTTTCTCCAAAACATTGATCCGTCCTTGATCGGTAGCCAAGGCACTGATATCGGTGAGGCTATCCAACTATCATTGCAATGTTTTGATCCACAAAGCAAAGCAGGTAAAGCCATTGTTATCATTACCGATGGTGAAGATCATGAAGGCAATGCGGAAAAATTGGCAGAGCAAGCACAGAAGCAAGGCGTCAACGTGTTCGTCTTAGGTATTGGATCTACCGCAGGTGCGCCGATTCCAATGGCCGATGGCAGCTATCTCAAGGATCGAAGTGGGGAAGTGGTGATGACCAAACTCAACGAACAGATGTGCAAACAAATCGCGCAAGCTGGTAAGGGATTGTATATTCATGTCGACAATACAGGTTTGGCTGAGACACAACTCAATAATGAAATAAAGAAAATACAACAAGGTGATATCAATAGCATCGTTTACAGTGACTATGATGAGCAGTTTCAGGCCGTTGCATTGATAATTCTCTTATTGTTAATAGCTGAGACAATCTTACAAGAGAAGCCTAATTCATGGTTGAACAAGTGGAATCTATTTGATAAGAAATGATGAAACAATTGATCATATTATGCCTGATGAGTTTCTGCGTAGCCCTTACGAGCCACGCACAAACAGGTAATGCAAATATAAAAGATGGCAATCGTCATTATCGTCAGCAGAAATACGCTTCGGCAGAGACCCAGTATCACAAAGCTATAGACAAGAATGCTGACAACGCCATTGCCAACTACAACTTGGGATGTACGCTTCAGCGACAGAAGAAATACCCGCAAGCACTTAAGCAATATCAAACGACGCTGCAAAAGAACCCTTCTGCTGATACCAAATCCAATACCTATTATAATATGGGTATCATTCATCAGCAACAACAACAATATGACAAAGCCATTGAGGCATACAAGAATGCATTGAAACAAAATCCGAACAATGCGAATGCGCGTTATAACTATCAGTTGTGCAAGCGCCAGCAACAGCAGCAACAACAACGTCAGCAACAGCAAAACAAGAATAAACAACAACAGAAGAACGATAATAAGCAACAAAATAAAGATAAGCAGCAAAAGCAGAAACCTCAAAATAAGCAACAGCAACAACAGCAACAGAAGGAGCAGATGAGCCGACAAAATGCCGAGCAGATGCTTAACGCTGCCATGCAAGAGGAAAAAGCCACGCAACAACGCTTGAAGCAAGCTATGAAGCAAGCTAATCGTAGAAACTTAGACAAAAATTGGTAATATCCGTATTATGACAATAAAACGATTATCCATCACAATATTGCTGATAACGATACTCACATTCTCCATGTGGGCACAACGCGTGCAAGTAGTTTCACCGCGTCATGTATCGGTCGGAGAAGAGTTTGAAGTGCAATATATCATCAATACCCAAGATGTGCGCGACTTCCGAATGGGGAATCTTCCGCATGGTGTGGAGAAACTTTGTGGGCCCTATACCGCACAGCAATCCAGTTATCAGATGGTCAATGGTCACGTTACCAGTTCCTCGTATATCTCTTTCTCTTATGTGTTGAAAGCTAGTAAGAGTGGAACATTCTCCATTCCACCAGCTCGATTCGTTGCCAATGGAATGAACTTGGCTTCTACGCCAGTGAAGTTTACCGCTTCTGGCAATACGAGTTATCGTTCAGCATCGTCAGCAGGGGCAACCCCTTACGATGAGCCGGAAGATAACTATCGTAAGCCACAGACGAATGGCAAAGACCTCTTCATCCGTGTTATTGCTAGTAAGACTCGCGTTCACGAGCAAGAACCAATCATGCTGACATATAAGGTCTACACCACAACAAACCTTGTTCAGCTCTATGATGTCAAGATGCCCGACCTCACCGGCTTCCATGTACAAGAAGTGAAGCTTCCTCAACAGAAGACGTTCCATACAGAGCGCCTTGGCAATAAGACCTACAAATGCGTGGTTTGGAGCCAATATATGATGTATCCTCAGATGACAGGAAAGCTCCAGATTCCTAGCATCATGTTCCACGGAGTGGTCAAAGAACAAAACCGCGACATTGATCCCTTTGAAGCCTTCTTTGATGGTGGCGGATATAAAGAAGTGAAACGTGACATCTCTGCCAATGGCGTGACCATTCAAGTAGATCCATTACCACAAAAGCCTGCCGATTTCTCAGGTGGAGTGGGCACTTTTAACATCTCGGCTCAACTCAATAAGAAGACTATAAAGGTAGGTGATCCGCTCAATCTACGTGTGGTAGTGGGTGGTTCAGGCAACTTGAAGTTGATTAAGCAACCCGTGCTCAATGTTCCCAAAGGCTTTGATCGCTACGATGCCAAGGTAACAGACAAGACCAAGCTCACCGCCAATGGCGTGGAAGGTAACGTGGTGTACGACTTTGTGGTAGTGCCACGTAAGCAAGGAGCTTATACCATACCGTCAGTGACATTCACTTATTATGATGTGAAGTCGAATTCTTATCGTACGCTTCGCACCCAATCGTTCCAAGTTCAAGTGGAAAAAGGCGATGGAACCAATAGCTCCGTGTCCGATTATTCGGATGCGCAGGAGGACATCTTACCCATCAAAACGGGTAAAGCCGATTCGCAGACCCTACACAACTTCTTCTTCAATTCCTTACCTTATTGGTTCGTAATCATCTTGATGATTGTTGCGTATGCCTTTGCGCTATATCGTTTACGCAACAAGATGGCCGAAAGAGCAGATGTTCTAGGTATGCAACGCAAGAAGGCAAGCCGCACAGCGTTAGAACGTCTCCATCATGCCGATACCTTCAAGCTCAAAGGGCAGACACAACAGTTCTACGATGAAGTGTTGCAAGCATTATGGGGATACGCTAGCGATAGCATGAATCTGCCGCTCGAGACCCTTAACCGCGAGACCGTTAAGGAACAGATGTCAAAGAACAATATCCCTGACGAAACCATCGAACGCTTCATTGGTATCGTTGACGACTGTGAGTTCGCTCGCTATGCACCAAGTGAGGCTCAGGGAAACATGACTCAAATCATAGAAAATGCTATGACAATTATATCCAAGATCGAAACCACACTGCAGAATAAGCCTGGTAGTTCTAGTAAGAAGAAGTCAGCTTTTGTCTTCTTGTTCTTGCTGGCTATTAGCTTGTTCCCATTGTCATCATCTGCTATCACAAAGCAAAATGCAGATGCCGAATACCAAAAGGGAAACTATTCACAAGCAGTCAAAGACTATAAGGAACTCCTTGAAGGCGGTGTGTCTTCTTCGGTTTACTATAATCTAGGTAACGCTTACTATCGTTTGGATAACATTCCCCAAGCCATCTTAGCTTATGAACGTGCTTTGCAGTTATCTCCAAGCGATGGCGATATCCGGTTCAACTTACAGATGGCGCAGTCCAAAACCATTGATAAGATTACACCCGACGGCGAGATGTTCTTCGTCACTTGGTATAAGGCATTGGTCAATCTTTTCGGAGTGGACAGTTGGGCAGTGATAGGATTGTTCTGTTTGCTGTTGTCCATGGTCATGTCGTGTGTCTATTTCCTATCTACCACACCTGTTCGTCGTAAGTGGGGATTCTTTGCCGGCTTGTTCTTCTTGTGCGTATTCATCTTCTCTATAGTCTTTGCTCATCAACAGAAGTCTGAGCTATGCCAGAAGAATGGGGCAATCATAATCACGCCCACCGTATCAGTGAAGAAGACCCCCTCCGAAACAGGAACCGAGACATTTGTGATACATGAGGGAACCAAGGTCTTTGTCACCGACCATTCCATGCGTTCATGGTACAACGTGAAGCTCGAAGATGGTAGAGAAGGGTGGATCAAATCCAATCAATTAGAACTCATTTAATGCTTTTAGACATCCAATCATTCCTAAATATTGATAAGGCATTGCTATCATTCTTTAATGGTAGCAATTCCGTGTTTATAGATAGTTTAGCTCTTACCCTCACTAATGGCTACACATGGATACCCTTTTATCTGGGGTTTGCCTATCTGATAATTAAGAATAACGAGAAAGCAGGTCAGATCTTTCTTACCATCATGGCGGCTGTAGTATGTGTATTGATTACTGACGGATTATCCGATGGCTTAGTCAAACCCTCTGTAGCTCGCTTGCGCCCTTCGTTAGATCCATCCATGGTAGGCATTGTCCGTCTTGTCAATGGCTATACTGGTACAGGTTATAGCTTCTTCTCTGCGCATGCAGCCAACTTGTCAGGTCTGTCCGTGTTCTTTTCTCTCCTCATTCGTCGACGCACCGTGACCATTACGCTGCTCACGTGGACCTTGGTGGGAAGTTGGACGCGATTGTATCTAGGTGTTCATTATCCCTCAGACGTCTTAGTGGGGTTGTTGGTCGGCAGTCTGACAGGTGTGATAGTATATGCATGTTACCTGAAACTCTACTATCGCATCAGCCAACGTTTCCACTTTATCTCTTCTCAATACACCTCTACAGGCTATAGCTTGAGCGATCTTGATGTCTTCATGACCATTGTCGTTCTCGTTAGTGGCTATGTCTTGCTCCGCTCGATTGTGGCAGCATCCACATTATATTAACTCTGAAATTCAAAAAATCTTATGGATACAAAACATATACGTATAGCCGATTATAATTACGATCTTCCCGATGAACGCATAGCCAAGTTTCCTTTAGCCGAGCGCGACCAGTCCAAGCTGTTGCTCTATCGCCATGGTGCCGTGTCGGAAGACGTCTTTTGTCATTTGTCTGATTACATACCTCAAGGCAGTTTGATGGTGTTCAACAACACCCGAGTGATACAAGCGCGCATGCATTTCCGCAAGACCACAGGCTCATTGATCGAAGTGTTCTTGATGGAACCAGCTGCACCAACCGACTATGAGCTGATGTTCCAGACCATGGGCCATTGTGCCTGGCTATGTATGATAGGCAATCTGAAGAAGTGGAAGGAAGGATCGTTGTCACGTACGATAGATGTGAAGGGCGTCCAAGTCACTCTCTCGGTGACACTTGACCGCGAACACATCGTAGAGCGAAGCGGTGGAACCAACTATTGGGTCGATTTCTCGTGGGACAACCAAACCATTTCGTTTGCAGAACTGCTGGATGCGGTAGGCGAACTTCCCATTCCTCCGTATCTCAATCGTGAAACGCAAGAGAGCGACAAAACCACCTATCAGACGGTTTATTCTAAAATCAAGGGTTCAGTAGCAGCTCCGACGGCAGGTCTACACTTTACCGACAAGGTGCTTGCAAACTTAGACGAACATGGCGTGGACCGTGAAGAACTGACATTGCACGTAGGAGCCGGAACGTTCAAGCCCGTTAAGTCGGAAGAGATCGAGGGCCATCCGATGCATACCGAGTATATTGTGGTTAAGAAACAAACCTTTCAGAAACTCTTGGCCCATCAGTGTCACGCCGTTGCGGTAGGCACTACGAGTGTTCGTACGCTAGAAAGCCTCTATTATATAGGTGTCAAACTGGTTCAGAATCCTGCAACGGCTGAGGCTGATCTGCATGTCAACCAATGGGAACCATACGATCTGCCCCACAATGAAGAAGGTTTGGTCATTGTTGATGATAAGGTGGTTACGGTTGCTGACGCCATCACTGCCATCCTTACCTATCTAGAGCAAGGCCATCTCTCCGTGTTGCATTCGTCTACACAGATCATCATTGCCCCTGGATACAAGTATAAGATTGTGGACAAGCTGATTACCAATTTCCATCAACCTCAATCCACGTTGTTGTTACTGGTTTCGGCTTTTGTCTCAGGCGATTGGCAGAAGATTTATCAATATGCCCTTCAGCATGATTTCCGTTTCCTAAGCTATGGCGATAGTAGCTTGTTGATACCCTAATGTAGAACCCATAAAACATTCAAACGATTATGAAGATAGGAGATAAGGTAAGATTTTTAAGCGAGACGGGTGGTGGTCGTGTGTCCGGTTTCAAGGGCAACAACATCGTGCTTGTACAGGATGAAGACGGCTTCGAGATTCCTACACCCATCAATGAGGTGGTTGTGGTCACCAACGAAGATTATAGCAGCACACATCAAGTGTCTGTCTCAAGCAAAAGCACCGATACCAACACTCACCAATCCATCAAGCAACAGCTCTCAGCTAGTGCTCCCGACGATCTTGCTGAAGAAGAGGACGAAGAAGTGGATGATCCTTCAGTTCACTTCGTACCCAAACCCAAAGAGCGTACCGGAGGCGATAAGCTATCGGTGTGCTTGGCCTTTGTGCCTGTGGACGAGCGCGACTTTCAGAACACCACCTTCGAGACTTACCTTGTTAACGACTCCAATTATCTGGTGGCTTATGCCTATTTCACGATAGAAGGAACCAACTGCCGACTCCGTTTTGCGGGTGAGGTGGAACCTAATACCAAGCTCTTCCTTGAAGAGATCCATCGCAACGACCTCAATAGCATGCTACACCTAGGCGTGCAACTGATTGCGTACAAAGAGGACAAATCCTTCCTCAGACAACCCATGGTGGATGTGCAGTTCCGTTTGGACGCTATCAAGTTTTATAAGTCGAATACCTTCGTAGTCAACGAATTCTTTGAACAGCACGCCTTGCTCTATCGATTAGTGGATAATGGCAAGGTGATGCGCCAGTTTACCCTTTCAGCACGCGACTTCAAGTCCGAGCTCTATGCAGATTCAGACCCTTCTCAACCGGCAACACAGGTCAAGCCCGAACAACCTCTAAAGCCCAAAGCCGTAGATAAGCCCAAGCCCGCACCACTCAAGCGTACCAAGCAGATTCTTAAGGACGAGAAGATTGTGGTAGATCTTCATGCCACAGAGATTCTAGATACCACCGTAGGTATGTCTAGCGCAGATATCTTAGAGTATCAGCTTGAAGTGTTCCGTCGCACATTGGAGGAATATAAGAAGAACAAAGGACAGAAGCTGATCTTCATTCATGGCAAAGGCGAGGGCGTATTGCGTCGTGCTATTGTTCATGAACTCAACTATCGCTACAAGCAATATCCTTATCAAGATGCTTCGTTCCGCGAGTATGGATACGGAGCAACACAGGTCACCATCAAATAATCATCTATTCATCATCCTATAATATGCAACAAGGATTTATCACAGTGGCAGCAGCGATTCCGCAAGTGCGTGTAGCTGATGTCGATTTCAACATAAAAGAGATAGCACGCCTAGTGGACGAAGCTGAGCAGCAAGGTGTCGAAATCCTTACTTTCCCCGAACTGGCGGTTACGGGATATACCTGTCAAGACCTGTTCAGGCAACAACTCTTGTTGCAAAAAACTGAGGCGGCTGTACAGTGGTTGCTCCACGAGACTGAAAGCAAGGATCTGATATATATAATAGGTGTTCCCATTGCTGCTTCCAATCTGCTTCTCAACTGCGCCGTGGTGATTCAGCATGGCGCTATCTTGGGCGTAGTGGTTAAGGAATATTTGCCCAACTATGCCGAGTTTTATGAAAAACGTTGGTTCGCTTCCTCACGTGATATCCGCGAAACGATATCGCTTGAGTATGCACAGCAGTCGATAACGCTGAGCGCTTCTGCACCTTTGTTTGTTACAGCAGAAGGCGTGCGCTTTGGTATCGAACTGTGTGAGGATGTTTGGTCGCCTTGTCCACCGAGCAACTATCTGACCCTACGCGGTGCTGACCTTATCTTTAACCTTTCAGCAAGTGATGATTTGATAGGCAAGCATGCCTACCTCAAGAGCCTCTTGTCACAACAAAGCGCTCGCACCATTGCTGGTTACGTTTATAGTAGCTGCGGTTTTGGGGAGAGCACACAAGACGTGGTCTATGGCGGCAATGCCTTTATCTATGAGAATGGTCAACTCCTAGCTGAGGCTAAACGCTTCTCTCTAGAAGCCCAACTGATAGTTTCGCAGATTGATATCGATCGCTTGCGCGCCGATAGACAGGCCAGCACAACCTTTGCTGCAGCTCAAGCGTCTACGCCAACGTGCCCCAACGTCCTGATAAGTGCACATCCCACACAGTATAGTAACGCTACTGAACAGCCCTTCCTTCGCACCGTCAATCCTCATCCGTTTATCCCTTCCTCGGGCGAGATGTCCGCCACTTGTGAAGAGATACTCTCGATACAAACAGCCGGACTGGCTAAGCGCTTGGCTCACACCCATGCCACCCATGTCATCATAGGTATCAGTGGCGGTCTCGACTCTACATTGGCGCTGCTTGTCTGCGTGCGCACCTTCGACTACCTTAGTCTTGATCGCAAGGGAATCATAGGTGTTACCATGCCCGGATTTGGCACCACTGATCGTACGTACCAGAACGCCTTGGGACTGATGGAGGAGCTAGGGATCACTATCCGTGAGATTAATATCGCTCAGTCGGTACGTCAACACTTCAGCGACATAGGCCAAGATGAGACCATACATGACGTAACGTACGAGAACTCGCAAGCGCGTGAGCGCACCCAAATCCTTATGGATCTGAGCAACTGGTACAAAGGACTAGTCATAGGAACGGGTGACCTGAGCGAACTAGCCTTGGGCTGGTGCACATACAATGGCGATCACATGAGCATGTACGGCGTTAATGTCAGCATACCAAAGACGCTCATTCGCTATCTGGTAGAGTATTATGCCCAAGAGAGCAATGAGCGGTTGGCCACATTCCTCCGTGATGTGATCGATACGCCTGTCTCGCCAGAGCTCACGCCTGCGGACGCCAATGGCAATATCGCTCAGAAGACCGAAGATCTCGTCGGCCCTTATGAGCTACACGACTTCTTCTTGTATTATCATCTACGTTTTGGCTTCCGTCCCGCCAAGGTCTTCTTCTTGGCAAAGCAAGCCTTTAAGGACAAATATGCTCCAGAGGTCATTGTTCATTGGCTTCACACATTCTATTGGCGATTCTTCTCACAGCAGTTTAAGCGCAGTTGTCTCCCCGATGGTCCGAAGGTGGGCTCCGTGAGTCTCTCTCCTCGAGGCGATTGGCGTATGCCTTCTGATGCGATGGCACAGCTATGGATTGACGAAACCGATCATCTGCTCGACTGATTCATTCGCTCTCACCATACCCTTGTATGCCCATGATCCGAACCTTTCTAGTCTCATTGGCTAGCATCCTATGCTTGACAGGCTCAGCAACCACCCTTGCTGGCTTGCCCAATGATACGTGGAGCATGGGCACACCCTTGTTGCCGTTGACCATATCCGATTTGTTGCAGTATCAACGCACCAAGATGCGAGCAGGGGATGCCTATGCCCCCTTTCGCAAGTCGGGTATGCATCGTCAACGTATCACGCAAGCCTTCCCCGGTAGTGATAGCTTGCGCATCTGGACCTACCGCGTTACGCCTAACGAGACGTATCAGAACACTGCCCCTTCATATCGGTTGTTCAAACCCCAATCGTTGTCCTCGGTGGTCATTTATGACGCACCGCACGGCATCACGCAAGTATATTTCTGGGACAAGCACTACTATCGTAGTTTTGCAGACCAGTTACAACGATTGAATTTCCGCCTCCAAACCAGTCCTTCTCAATCCAATCGGTTGATGTTTCGCAATGCCCAACACTCAGTATGGGTAGATATCATCGTGTGGCAAGATATTTACATCATGGAGATAGGACGATAATCCGATTTATTTGATTATCTTTGCAACCAAACTTACATATCTATATATAAATGCAAACTAAGCCCAAGTTGTTAAGACTTACCACCGCTGATATTTCACTCAACGGTTTGCTTAAAGGACAATTACATTTTCTCAACCAATATTATGACGTGGTAGGCGTAGCCAAAGACACTGGCGACCTACAAGCCTGTGCTGAGCGTGAGGGTATTCGCGTCATCAATGCACCTATCGAGCGCCCCATCTCTCTGCTGAAAGATCTCAAAGCGCTCTTCTTTCTTTATCGATTGTTCAAGAAAGAACGCCCCGACATTCTCCATGCCAACACTCCCAAAGGCTCCCTGCTCGCAATGATTGCCGGCAAGCTAGCAGGTGTGCCGCGTCGCATCTATCTCGTTACAGGGTTGCGCTATCAAGGCGCAAGCGGCATCTTCCGCTTTATCCTCAAATCGATGGAGCAGGTTACATGCCTCTTTGCCACCCAGGTGATACCCGAAGGACAAGGTGTGATGCATTGCCTTCAGGCTGACCATATCACCCGCAAACCTCTACGCGTGCTGCATTATGGTAACATCAATGGCAAAGATACCCAATATCTATCTTGCAAACAGTGGACGCGTGAGCAGTTGCAGCTCCCCGCTGATGCAGATATTACCGACGAGCAAGTAGCTTCAGAGCGAGCACATGTGCGTCAAAAGCTAGGCTTCACCGATGATCAGTTTGTCTTCGTCTTCATCGGTCGCATCACACGTGACAAGGGAATGGTGGAACTGGCTCACAGTATGCAGAAGCTAGACAATCGTTATTCGCACGTGCGTCTATTGCTTGTGGGCAGAATGGAAGATGTGGGCAATGCCATCCCTGAAGATGTGAGACGCTATTTCAAAGAGTCGGCAGAGGTAGAATATGTTGGTGAACAACATGACATACGTCCCTATCTGCTTGCCGCCGATGCTTTGGTGTTCCCAAGCTATCGTGAGGGCTTCCCCAATGTACCAATGGAAGCCGGATGTATGGAGCTAGCATCTATCGTGACCGATATCAATGGTTGCAATGAGATAGTGAAGGATGGGCTCAATGGTAAGATTATTCAGCCACGCAATGAGTCGTCACTCTTTGCTACGATGTCTTGGTTTGTGGAGCATCCGGCAGAGGTGAAGCGCATGGGACATAATGCTCGCGGCATTATCCATGAACGCTATGAGCAGAAAGATGTGTGGAACGCCTTGCTTGAGTTTTATCGCACCGAGCCATAGACATTGGCACTGCCTCCATATGACAAAGACATAGCATAGGAAGGTATGAGTAATAGGTATGCTTTCATCTTCCCAAAGCCTATCCGAAACCTATCCTGACGGCTCCTTCCTTTCCCCAAGAACGATACTCTTAAAGATAAAAACAATTTATTTTTCCAGACAATTTAAATTAAAAGTTGCGGAAAAATAAATTGTTTTTCTTTTTTATACCACCTTAAGAGGAAGTGTGAAGGAAAGGTTTCGGCATGCAAAAGAATCGTTTTGCCAATTCAAACTCTTATCCATGCACATTTCATAGACACATTATTTTTTACTACCTTTGCAGTGAAATAATTACGAGTAAAGTCTTTTTGAGAAGAAAAGAAATCTTCCTTGATGTCTTAGGGAGAAGGAAAAAGAACATAATCGAATGATATCAATAGAGAATCTGACCGTGGAGTTTGGTGTGAAACCATTGTTCCATGATGTGAGTTTTGTGGTGAATGACCATGATCGTATTGCCCTCGTAGGTAAGAATGGTGCGGGCAAGTCGACGATGTTGAAGATTATATGCGGATTGCAGCAGCCCACATCGGGCGTGGTTGCTATCCCAAGTGACACCACGATAGGCTATCTTCCACAGGTCATGAAGCTATCTGATGACACCACCGTTAAGGAAGAAGCACGCAAGGCGTTTGCCGATACCACTAAGATGCAACACCAGCTGGAGAGCATGCAGCAAGAAATGGCTGACCGCACCGACTATGAGAGCCAGTCGTATGCTGACCTTGTGGAACGATTTACGCAGCTGCATGATCGCTATATGATGATAGGTGGGGATAATTGTGAAGCCGAAATTGAGCGCACCCTTGTGGGATTAGGTTTTAGCAGAGCCGACTTTGATCGTCCTACAAAGGAGTTTTCGGGTGGTTGGCGTATGCGTGTGGAGCTCGCTAAGATTTTGCTCCGCAACCCAGACGTGCTATTGCTCGATGAGCCTACCAACCACCTAGATATCGAATCGATACAGTGGCTGGAGCAGTTTATCAAGCAAAGCGCCAAAGCCTTGTTGCTAGTCAGCCACGATAGGGCGTTTATCAATAACGTGACCAACCGCACCCTAGAGATCACCTGCGCTCATGTGGAGGATTATCGTGTGAAGTATGATCAGTATGTGGTGCTACGCAAGGAACGTCGGGAGCAACAGAAACGTGCTTGGGAAAACCAACAGAAGGAGATAGCCGATACGCGTGCTTTCATCGAACGCTTCCGCTATCAAGCCACCAAGGCCGTGCAGGTGCAGCAACGCATCCGTCAGCTAGAAAAGATTCAGCCCATCGAGATTGATGAGGTGGACAATGCTGCTATGCATCTGAAGTTTCCGCCATGCCTTCGCTCGGGCGATTATCCAGTGATATGCCAAGATGTAAGTAAGACTTACGGTGAGCATAACGTGTTCCATGATGTCAATCTCACCATCAAGCGAGGCGAGAAAGTGGCTTTCGTGGGACGCAATGGCGAAGGTAAGTCAACGCTTGTGAAGTGTATCATGAACGAGATACCCTTTGATGGCAACCTCAAGATAGCACACAACGTGCAGATAGGTTACTTTGCGCAGAACCAAGCCCAACTGCTAGACGAATCCCTCTCCGTGCGTGATACCATAGATCAGGTGGCAACGGGTGAGATGCGTCTTCGTATCAATGACCTCTTAGGTGCCTTTATGTTTGGCGGTGAGACCGCCGATAAGAAGGTGAAAGTGCTCTCGGGTGGTGAGCGCTCTCGCTTGGCGATGATACGCTTGTTGCTAGATCCGGTCAATCTGCTCATTCTTGATGAGCCTACCAATCACCTAGATATGCCTTCTAAGGATGTGCTCAAGGAAGCCATCCGCGCTTTTGACGGTACTGCTATCATCGTGAGCCACGACCGTGAGTTCCTAGACGGACTGGTAACGAAGGTCTATGAGTTTGGCGGCGGCATCGTGCGTGAGCATTTAGGAGGTATCTACGACTGGCTACGTAGTTGTCATGGCATATCGGGTGATGGTATAGACTGTCAGCGTGATATCGACTTGGCTTTGCAGGCCAGTGCGCAAAGTCAGAAGGCCGCGACGTCATCTGCTAATAACTCCAAAGAGACAACGGACGCTGCAGGCAAGCAATCGTATCTAGAACGCAAGGAACAGCAGAAGAAGATACGCAAGGCACAGCGCGCAGTGGAGGAGTGTGAGAAACGTATCGCATCGATGGAGAAACGCATCAAGGAACTAGACCAGCTGTTTATGGACCCAAATAAAGCGTCAGACATGCAGCTCGTTACCGAATACACCTCTACACGCCAAGCTCTCGATGAAGCTAACAATGAATGGATGGAACTGTCAGAGAAGCTAGAATCAGAACAAGAACAATTATAATAATTCTACATATTGACAATAACAAGGGATAGTCTGCGTTATTTAAGATATGTAACTTTAAAGATAATAGATTATGAATTTTAAACAAATCATTCCCATGGTGATGATTGCAACAACTCCAATCGTAGGAATGGCACAGAACAAAGCGGGTATCCTGGAGGAGAATCTCGACCGCACGGTAAATCCTACCGAGGACTTTTTCCAGTTTGCTACTGGTGGTTGGCAGAAGCTTCACCCCTTACCTGCAGCTTATTCGCGTTATGGCAGTTTTGACCAACTGCAAGAAGACAACAATAAGCGCATCAATCAGATCCTAAGTGATCTGCTTAAGAAGAAGTTTACACCAGGATCAACGGAGCAGAAACTGAGCGACCTGTACAAGCTCGCGATGGATTCGGTACGTCGAAATAAGGAAGGTGTGGCTCCCGTGAAGCCTTTGCTCAGCGAGATAGAGAACGCTAAGACCGTGGCTGATCTACAAGCCATCCAGCGCAAGTATGCTTGCTACGGATATGGCGTGCCTATGGGAATGGGTTTCAGTTCAGATGAGAAGAATGCAAAGCAGAACATCTTGAACATCTATCAAGGTGGCTTGACCCTCGGACAGAAGGATTACTATCTAGACAATGATCCCTCTACGGCAGAGATTCGTTCGGCTTATTGCCAGCATATCGTGAATATGTTCAAGCTCTATGGTTTCAGCGAGGCACAGGCGCAGCAGAAACGCGACTATATCATCCGTTTTGAGACAGCCCTCTCATTTGTTTCTAAGAGTAGCACGGAGCTTCGCGATGTGGAAGCCAACTATAATAAGATGACCCTAAAGGAGTTTGCCGAAAAATATCCAAACTTGCAATTGGAGAAATACTGCAATGCTGAAGGCATCGACTCTAAGTATCTGCAAGAGATGGTAGTGGGTCAACCCACCTTCTTGGCTGGCCTTGACAAGCTCATCGCTACACAGACGGCAGACGAGCTGCGTGCTCGCATGGAGTGGAGCGTGATCCTTTCATCGGCTAGCTATCTGAGCGATGATGTACGAGCAGAGTACTTCAACTTCTTCTCTAAGACCATGCGTGGTACAAAGGAAGACTATCCATTGTGGAAACGTGCCACTTCACAGGTAGAAGGACAGATGGGTGAGACGCTAGGTAAGATGTACTGTGAGAAGTATTTCCCCGCTTCTAGCAAGAAGCGCATGGAGACTCTCGTTGCCAATCTGCAGAAGAGTCTTGCTGAGCGCATCGAGGCGCAGACCTGGATGAGCGACACCACCAAAGCTGCAGCGCAGGCTAAGCTTGCAGCTTTCTATGTAAAGGTGGGCTATCCTAACAAGTGGAAGGATCTGAGCAATCTCACAATCAACCCCGAACTGTCTTATTATGAGAATATCCAAGCTTGCCGCAAGTTCTGGGATGAGTATGATATCCAGCACAAAGCAGGTCAGCCAGTGGATCGTGACGAGTGGTTCATGTCACCTCAGACGGTCAACGCTTATTACAATCCTACCACCAATGAGATCTGCTTCCCCGCAGGTATCTTGCAGTATCCTTTCTTTGACGCCAAGGCTGATGACGCATTCAATTATGGTGCCATCGGTGTGGTTATCGGTCACGAGATGACTCATGGCTTTGATGACCAAGGTCGCCACTATGATAAGGACGGCAACATGACCGACTGGTGGACTGCTAATGACGCTAAGGGCTTTAATGAACGCGCCGACCTATACGCAGCTTTCTTCAGTAACATCAAGGTGCTTCCTGATCTCAACGCTGATGGTCGTCATACCTTAGGTGAAAACCTTGCCGACCATGGAGGTCTTCAGGTGGCTTATGCTGCTTTCAAGGAAGCTACCAAGGGACAGAAAGCAAAGAATCTTCTAGGTTTCACACCTGAGCAGCGCTTCTTCATCGCTTACTCAGGTGTTTGGGCAGCTAACATCACGGAGAAGGAGATACGTAGCCGTACCAAGAGCGATCCTCACTCATTGGGCAAGTGGCGTGTCAATGGTGCTTTGCCACACGTACAGGCTTGGTATGATGCCTTCGGCGTGAAACAGAATGACAAGATGTTCTTGCCCGAAAACCAACGTCTCCAACTATGGTAGAATAGACCATAATATACCCCTTTACCCACGACCGGTCATCTGATCATGGGTAAGCATAAGTCACCGAATCTCTACAGGCGTAGACATTCGGTGGCTTTTTGCGTTTTTTATGGAAAGAAGAACCCTAACACAACGGAAAAATATGTAACTTTGCAGAAACTAATTAGTACATTATGCCTTTACGATTGCCCGACCTATTGCCGGCTATAGAAATACTGAAAAGGGAGAATATCTTCGTGATGGATGAGACTAGGGCGCATAGTCAAGATATACGTCCACTGCGAATCGTTATCCTCAACCTGATGCCATTAAAGATAACAACTGAAACCGATCTTGTACGATTGCTCTCTAATACACCGCTTCAGATAGATATCAGCTTTATGAAGCTCAAGGGCCATACGCCAAAGAACACGCCCATTGAGCATATGATGATGTTCTATAAAGACTTTGACACGCTCAGCAAGCAGAAGTTTGATGGCATGATAGTGACTGGTGCGCCCGTGGAAGGACTTCCATTTGAAGAGGTCACTTACTGGAATGAGATCAAACCCATCTTTGACTGGGCACGCACGCACGTCACATCGACGCTCTATATCTGTTGGGCAGCACAGGCCGCGCTGTATCATTTCTATGGCGTGCCTAAATATCCATTGCCCAAGAAGCTCTTCGGCATCTTCCCCCAACATACGGTGCCTGACCGATGGCCTATCTTCCGTGGCTTTGATGATGTGTTCTATATGCCCCATAGTCGTCATAGCGAGATACGCCGGGCCGATATGGATGGCATACACGATCTGAAAATCCTTGCCAGTGGAGATGAGAGCGGCGTGTCCATGGTTATGGGTAGAAAGGGTAGGGAGTTTTATGTGACGGGGCATTTGGAGTATGCTGCTGACACCTTAGATAAAGAATATCGTCGCGACTTTGGTAAACGGGATGATGTAGAGATGCCACAGCATTACTATCAGGACGATGATCCCGCCAATCCGCCATTGGTGCGATGGCGTGCGCATGCCAATCTGTTGTTCAACAATTGGATCAACTATTACGTATATCAAGCTACTCCTTATAATATTGACGCAATCAGATAAAGAAAACCGAATGGTGCAGACTATCGAACTATTGGCTCCTGCCAAGAATCTAGAATGTGGAAAGGCTGCCATTGATCATGGCGCAGATGCCGTGTATATCGGTGCTAGCAGGTTTGGTGCTCGTCAGCAAGCCGGTAACAGCGTTGAGGATATAGGTGCGTTGTGTCAGTATGCGCATCAGTATGGTGTGCGTGTCCACGTGACGGTCAACACGATTATCTATGATCAAGAGATGCATGACACGCTTCAGCTCATTCGTGAACTGGTGGCTGTCGGTGTGGATGCCATTCTGGTTCAAGATATGGGTCTGTTACAGCGCATCAAGGCCGAGGGGCTAGATAAGGAGGTGGCGTTGCATGCTAGCACGCAATGTGACTCGCGTAGTGGCGCCAAGGTGGCTTGGCTCCATCAGCAAGGATTCAGTAGGGTGGTGCTAGCACGTGAGATGTCGGTAGAGGAGATAGCAGAGATACATAAGCTGAACCCTGGTGTGCAGTTGGAAGTGTTTGTTCATGGCGCCTTATGTGTCAGCTATAGCGGTGAGTGCTATGCTTCGCAATATTGCTTTGGGCGTTCAGCTAACCGAGGCGAATGTGCGCAGTTTTGCCGTTTGCCCTTCAACCTCATCGATTCTGAAGAAAAGACCATTCTTTCACAAAGCCATCTGCTATCGCTGAAAGACCTTTGCCAAATCAATCATTTGGAAGAACTAGCTCATGCCGGTGCTTGTTCCTTCAAGATAGAAGGACGCCTGAAGGATATCAATTATGTTAAGAACGTAGTAGCGGCATATAATCAAGCGCTGAACCAACTAGTGGAACAGCATCCTGATTGCTATTGCCGTGCAAGCTTGGGGCGTAGCGTGCCAACGTTTGAACCTAATCTGAAGAAGACATTCAATCGTGGCTATACCCATTACTTCCTAAAAGGAAGACAACCCGATATCTTTTCGCCTCATACACCGAAAGCGCTTGGCGAGTATGTGGGCAAGGTGAAAGAGCTGCGACGTGATAGTTTCAATGTTGCAGGGACGGCTTCGTTTGCCAACGGAGACGGATTGTGCTATCTCAATGACCAAAATCAGCTAGAAGGCTTCCGTGTCAATAAGGTGGCGGGCAACCGACTCTATCCCTTTAAGATGCCAAACGATTTGCATCCCGGACTAGCGTTGTATCGTAACCAAGACCAAGTGTTCGAACATCAACTGCAAGGCGAGACCGTCAAGCGTAAGATTCCTATCACGATCCACTGGGCAGCTGATGCCGAAGGTGTGAGGTGTCAGGTAGCGGTCACTTCGGGAGTGGCTCACAACACCGCATTCGAAACAGTATGTGAGAGGGCTCTAAAACTAGAGAAAGCGCAAAAGCCACAGGAAGAGAATGTTCGCCGTCAGCTATCAAAGTTGGGCGCATCGATTTTTGCTCTAGCCGATATCACGTTTGAGAAAGATGCCACAACCTTCTTTGTGCCTAACAGCGTCATATCTGAAATCCGTCAAACGATCTGCGACACGTTGCCTCAGATGATAGCGGACCATACCCTAAACACTCGCGCAGAGCAGTCATTGCCAACAGATAGAGGTAATGCGGCGGTTTCAACTGATGTGGCTAATGCACCGGTTGTTTCCCCATTAGCAGCTAACGCTCCTCAATATGCGGGTACGCCCTATCTATTCAATATAGCCAATGCGGATGCGGTAGCGTTCTATCGTTCGTGTGGTATGTCGGCAGAATTGTCTGCATTTGAATTAACAGCCCCTAAGAGAGCGGCGCAACCTCTTTTAGTGATGCAATGTCGGCATTGCTTGAGATACAGCTTAGGCTACTGCGTGAAACGTGGTGGAAGAAAGCCTCAATGGAAAGAACCATTGTTCCTAGAACTAAAAGATCGTGGACGCTTCAAGCTAGAGTTTGATTGTAAACACTGCCAAATGAATGTCTATGCGATATAGCAGACTGATACCTATATTGTTGATGGTCTTGATCTTATGTGGTTGCTACCACAAGAAGACGCCTAGTCGTTTTCGTCTGCAAGACAGTGCGATGGCTATCAAGCCCGATACGATAGCTGCGCTCGACTCTTTGCAGCTCGATTCGCTTTATTTCGCTTATAAGCACCACTATCATGTGGGGTTCAACTTTGTGGTAAAGTCTGATTCCTTCGGTCTCATAAGGCAGTTGCCTGAAGAGAAAGTGTTCTCTTTCCCCGTGGATTCGTTCCAAGTAAAGAAGGACGAGGCATTGGTGGTAGCAGATATACGTATCCTTCCATCCGACTCGGTCGACTCGGTTTGGGTGCAGGTAGCTACCGAGAATAGTCAGTTTGGGTGGGTGCATGAGCATCGACTGCTGCAACAAGTAGATCCAGACGACTCCATCTCTATGTTTATCTCCGTCTTCTCGGATACCCACCTGATCATCTTCCTTGTTATCATCACGCTGATAGCTATAGCCTATATCGTGGTGAAGCAAATGCGCGGTAGAGGTAAGATTGTCCATTTCAACGATATTGATTCGTTCTATCCTACGTTGTTGGCATTAGTAGTGGCGATGAGTGCCACCTTCTACGCCAGTATCCAACTATTTGCGCCCGAACAGTGGCGTGAGTTCTATTTCCATCCATCGCTTAATCCCTTCACGCAACCCTTATTATTGCAAGCGTTCCTAATCTTTGTTTGGGCTATCCCTATATCCGGCATTGCAGCGGTGGATGATATCATGAGAAAACTCAATGCACGTGAAGCCCTCTTATATATGGCAGGACTTGGTGCGGTATGTGCTTTCAATTATATACTGTTCTCGGTGTCAACCCTTTACTACGTGGGCTACGTAATATTGGCGGCTTATATGTGGTTTGCGCTGAAACGATACTTCAGTCATCTGCGTGTGAAATATTATTGTGGCAACTGCGGTGCAGAACTTCGTCGTAAAGGACGCTGCCCAAAGTGTGGAACGCTGAATGAATGAACCAGCCTTGATATTAGTCATTAAATAAATAGAAATCCATTAATATCAAGAACTTACGAGGGGTGAACAGAAATGGTATTCCTATCTTTGCACCTCAGAATCATAGCTAAATAAGTAAACAATATCATAAATCATAAAAGAATATAACACAATGATTAATCGTTATAACTCGTTGTTCTTTTACTCTTTGTTGGCCTTGTCAGCTTCGGCAACGCCTGACGGAAAGAAAGAATGCCAGCCTGTAATGAATGACTCTGCCCGTGTGTATGATATCGACGAAGTGGTGGTGGTCGAACAGCCAAAGGAGACTTTCCGGTTACGTCAGCAACCGCTGAGTAGCACTTCGTTCTCGTTGGATCAGTTGACTGGACTACATGTACAAGATTTGCGTCAGCTGTCATCATTCGTTCCATCATTCTCGATGCCCGAATATGGTAGTCGAATCACATCGGCAATGTATGTGCGTGGCATCGGTTCACGCATCAGTTCGCCAGCGGTAGGCGTCTATCTAGATGGTATGCCTCTTCAGAGCAAGAGCGCTTTCAACTTTCATACCTATGATATGAACCGTGTGGACGTGTTGCACGGACCACAAGGAACGCTTTATGGTATGAATACGGAGGGTGGACTGATACGTATGTATAGCAAGAATCCGTTTGCTTATCAAGGAACAGATGTGTCGCTATCCGTGGGAACCAAGTTTTGGCGTAAAGCAGAGGTGAGCCATTATCAGAAAGTGAGCGATAAGGTGGCTTACGCTTTATCTGGATTCTATGACGGATCAAATGGTTACTTGGTCAATCAATACAATGGCGAACGTGCCGACAGCTATGATGAGTTTGGCGGTAGAGGTCGATTGCTATGGAAACCAACTGATCGTTGGCAGATCGACTTCATTGCTGACTATCAATATACGCACCAAAATGGTTTTGCCTATGGACAGGTAGTCACCAAGGATATGATAGGTTCGGCTTCTATCACATCACCTTATTATGCTCTGAAAGCCGGTACGCAAGATCCTAACACCAATCGTCAAGGCACTTATCGAAGAAACATGCTCAATACGGGCATCGGTACCAAATATGTAGGCAAGTCGTTTGAGTTTAATAGCATGACAACCTATCAGCTTCTTGACGATGATATGCTGATGGATATCGACTATATGCCCAAAGACTATATGTATATGCAAGAGAAGCAATTGCAAAACTCGCTTACACAGGAACTAACCTTCAAGAGTCGCGGCGAGGGCTTTTGGCATTGGACCTTTGGCGGATTTGCCTCTTATTCTTGGCTTCGCACGGAAGCTCCCGTAACCTTTGGTAGCGAGATGAATACCTATCTGTCAAACCAAACGTCTTCATACATCTACAATGCAATCTTAGGCAGTATGACCCAGAGCATCTATCAGAAACTGATTGCCTCTGGTATGGATGCAGAAAATGCACAAACAGCAGCAGCTGCCTCTGCA
>CAVHUZ010000019.1:0-36970 GCA_963639545.1 Bacteroidaceae bacterium | reverse complement strand
GCCCATGATAGGAACAAAGAGGTCCTTATAACAGGTCTGCTGCACATGGAAGCAGATGGCCAACGGGATGAGCAGCAAGTCGCTAAAGATGTAAAGCGCCAACGGATTGACGCCGAAGATGTGGAAGAAGTGGGTGATTCGGTCTTGGTGCTGGCGCTTGTCTATCACCCATGTGAGCAGTGCCAATAGGGTGGAAGCCATTCCGCATGACACCATCGAGAACGTCGGAGTCCATATCTTCTTGCTTATCGGACAAGCGTATGACAGTAAGAATCCGCCAAACACAAGCAGAGCGCCAATGATAAAGAACATCTCTATCTTGTCATTGAGGTCCTTCTTCTGCATCACAAAGCGTCCTACGCTGAACCCAATGAGGACGTGCGCCCATGCGGGGAGCGTGCTGAGGATGCCTTCAGGGTCGGGTGAGTCCCATCGGTATACGTGATTGCTGCCTAGGATGGCGTTGTCTACCACCGCAATCACGTTGCTAGCGTCATGCGCATAGCCGTTGAAGCACTCCAATATCACAAAGTAGGCAATGAATATCGCGGCAATCAGCCACGGGATATACTTATGTTTCACGGTGATGGCAGTGATAGCAGCCAGTCCGTAGCATATACCTAGACGTGGCAATACGCCCAAGATACGTATCGTACCAAGTGTGTTGGCTGCCGCCCAAAGTCTTTCGCCAAAGCCGCATGTGGGGTCTGCCGGGCAGACCATTCCTCTGCAGAAAGCCAACAGCCATGCTATCGCCAATCCGATAAACCATAATAGGAAGGTGCGTTTGAGAATCTTCTTTACACAAGGCACTGACCACTCAAACTGATACTTCTTCAGAGACAGGTAGGTGGTGATGCCCATGATGAACATAAAGAACGGGAATACAAGGTCAGTAGGCGTCAGTCCGATCCATTCGGCGTGGGTAAGCGGTAAGAAAGCATGCTCCTCATCACCTTGATTGTTGACCATGATCATCCCCGCGATGGTGATACCGCGCAAGATATCTAGCGATAGGATACGACTGGAAGATTGTTTGGCTGTTGGCATAGAACTAGAAATGTTAAACAATGGGGCGCATTAGTACTCATGCAAAGTTAGTGTAAAGTGAACATATCTCAAAGAAAAAGCCCCACTTTATTCTGATACCAACCGCATGAAGGTCCCTGATGGCTCACTCATTCTTTGTGCTAAACGTCACTTGCTCATAGAATTCATGTGCAGAGGTCGCCTCTGCCGAATGATAAAAACTGCAAAAATATAAAACGTTATATCTGATATTCAGAAAAAAATATCTAATTTTGCAATCCGTATTTATGTGCCAATGGGTGCTGTTTGATGACCTTTGGCAGTTCAAACGAAAGCAATAACAACAAATATGAAGAAGAAAATTCAGTTCAGTCTCGTTTATCGGGATATGTGGCAGAGCTCAGGAAAGTTTCAGCCACGTAAGGATCAGTTGGAGCGCATTGCTCCTGTTATTATTGATATGGGTTGCTTTGCTCGTGTCGAGACCAACGGTGGCGCTTTTGAACAGGTTAACTTGTTAGCCGGCGAAAACCCCAATGATGCTGTACGTGCGTTTTGTAAACCTTTCAATGAGGTCGGCATCAAGACACACATGCTCGATCGCGGTCTGAATGCGCTTCGTATGTATCCTGTTCCAGACGATGTGCGTCGCTTGATGTACCAAGTGAAGCATGCACAGGGTGTGGATATCCCTCGCATCTTTGACGGTCTGAATGATATTCGCAATATTGCGCCATCTATCAAGTGGGCAAAAGAGGCTGGTATGACACCTCAAGGAACGCTTTGTATCACCACTTCTCCCGTGCATACGTTGGAATATTACACCAAGTTGGCAGATGAGGAGATTGCTGCAGGAGCAGAGGAAATCTGCTTGAAGGATATGGCTGGTATTGGCCAACCCGCTTTCTTGGGTCAGCTTACCAAGCTTATCAAGGAGAAGCACCCCGATATCATCATCGAATATCATGGCCATTCAGGTCCCGGTCTGTCAATGGCTTCCATCTTGGAGGTCTGCGAGAACGGCGCCGACATCATCGATACAGCCATCGAACCATTGTCATGGGGTAAGGTTCACCCAGATATTATCTCGGTACAGAGCATGTTGAAGCATGCCGGATTTGATGTGCCTGAGATCAATATGGACGCTTATATGAAGGCACGCGCCCTGACTCAGGAGTTTATCGACGACTGGTTGGGTTACTTCATCAATCCTCAGAACAAGATTATGAGCTCCTTGTTGCTCAGCTGCGGTCTGCCTGGCGGTATGATGGGATCCATGATGAGCGACCTTGGCGGCATTCGCACCACCATCAACAACCTTCGTAAGAAGAAGGGTGATGCCGAACTCAGCGTTGACGATCTGCTTATCAAGCTCTTTGACGAGGTGGCTTACGTTTGGCCACGCGTGGGCTATCCTCCATTGGTGACCCCATTCTCTCAGTATGTGAAGAATATTGCCTTGATGAACCTCCTTTCTTTGGAGCAAGGTAAGGGTCGTTACGTCTATGTAGACGACGCTATGTGGGGTATGATCTTAGGCAAGAGCGGTAAAGTACCAGGCGAGATTGCACCCGAACTAGTTGAACTAGCTAAGGAGAAAGGCCTCGAGTTTACTGAGGTAGATCCTCATACGTTGCTCAATAATGCCCTTGACGACTTCAAGAAGGAAATGGACGAGAACGGATGGGAGTATGGTCAAGACAACGAAGAACTCTTCGAGCTTGCTATGCACCCCGAGCAGTATCGCAACTATAAGAGCGGACAGGCTAAGAAAAACTTCCTTTCAGACCTTCAGAAAGCCAAGGACGCTAAGCTTGGTGCCAAGGTTTCCGTTGAGGAAGCTACCGCCTTCAAGCACGCTAAGGCCGATGCTATCGTTGCTCCGGTTAAGGGTCAGGTGTTCTGGGAGTTCCAGGGCGATGGCGAGGCAGCTCCAGCAGTAGAGCCTTACATCGGTAAGGAATACCAAGAGGGCGACGCTTTCTGTTACATACAGGCTCCTTGGGGTGAGTTTGTAACCATTCCAGCAGCTCTTGGAGGTCAACTCGTTGAGATCAACGCCAAGCAAGGCTCTAAGGTAAGCAAGGGTGACGTGATAGCATACATCCAGCGTAACGAAGAATAAACCTCAAACGATAGTAGGGGAGAGTTAAAGAAGACCATTCCGAGCGAGTGCGTGCTTCCTTAACTCTCTTCTTCTTTTTACCCAATATGGATTATCAAGCCATCATTAACAAGTATTATCCACGGCAAGACGAGCTCCGTCACATCTTGATGGTTCATAGCCGGAAAGTGGCTGATAGGGCGTTGCAGATCAGCGCGAGCCATCCCGAGCTACATCTAGACAATGCCTTCCTAGAAGAAGCGGCGATGCTACATGACCTAGGCATCTTCCGTTGTGATGCTCCGGGTATCTGCTGCATGGGCACAGAGCCGTATATCTGTCACGGACGACTGGGTGCAGAGATCATGCGAGGCGAAGGCTATCCCCGCCATGCCCGTGTGTGCGAGCGACATACTGGCGCTGGACTGACTGTAAACGACATCGTGAGCCAGCATCTGCCCTTGCCCCATGAGGATTTCTTGCCCGAAACATTGGAAGAACAGGTAATCTGCTATGCTGATAAGTTCTATTCGAAGAGTCATCTCGAGCGCGAAAAGACCTTCGAACAAGCTCAGAAGAGCATAGCTAGGTTTGGTGATGATGGATGGCAACGTTTTCTCAGATGGCACGAAATGTTCGAATAGAAGCGTTAAATTTGCGAAAATAGGTATCTATCCGCTATTATTTAAGTATTTTTGCATCTCAGTAAAAGAATGAGAAAGAAAACGTTACTTAGCCTTCTTGTGATGGTTGTGGCTCTAGCCATGGCTTCTGTGCGTATGCCTATGTCTCAAGTGACATATCTTAGCACCCCGATAGCCGACGCCGACAGCACAATCGCTACCCCCTCTGACTCACTCTTGGCCAACGATACCACACGGATGGACTCACTGCAGTTGGCCATTTATCATCACAACAAGCAAGTGGACGACTCCCTGCGTGCCGATAGCATCATGAAATCGCGCCGCAACGGAATCGATGCACCCGTGCATTTCGCTGCTGACGACTCTCTAGTCTACGATGCTTTGACTGGTTCGGCACATCTTTACGGCAAGTCAAAGGTCGACTATCAGACCATGAAGCTCAATAGCGACAAGATCTATATGAACATGGATAGCAGTCTGGTTCGAGCAACAGGAACCCCAGACAGTCTTGCGGCGAATGGTGTGCGCAATCGTCCTACGTTCAGTCTAGGCAAAGACGAGTATGAGAGCGACACGATGGCTTACAATTTCAAGACACGCAAGGGCTTGATTCGTGGTGTATATACCGAGCAAGACGATGGCTATATGCGTGGCGAGATAGGCAAGCGCGACTCCTCCGGTACCGTCTATCTCAAGCATGGCCGTTACACCACTTGCGATGAGGAACACCCCGACTTCTATATCTCCCTCTCTCGCGCCAAGGTTCGCCCCGGTAAGGACGTGGTCTTCGGACCTGCTTACCTTGTTGTGGCTGACGTGCCGTTGCCCTTAGCCATCCCTTATGGTTTCTTCCCATTCAGCAAAAAGTATAGTAGTGGCTTCATTATGCCAAGCTATGGTGAGGAGAACAACCGCGGTTTCTATCTGCGTGATGGTGGTTATTACTTTGCGCTCAGTGACAAGATGGATCTCAAGGTCCTAGGCGAGATCTATACACAAGGCTCTTGGGGAGTGAGCTTAGCAAGCAACTATGTGAAGCGTTATCGTTATAACGGTTCGTTCTACTTCAGTTTTCAGAATACCAAACTGGGTGATAAAGGTATGCCCGACTACTCTGAACAAGAGAGCTTCAAGATCCAATGGAGCCACAGACAGGACTCCAAGGCCAATCCTTTCAGCTCTCTGTCAGCCAGCGTCAACTTTGCCACCTCAAGCTATGAGCGCAACAACCTCAACAGTATGTACAATCCGCAGACCCTCACCCAGTCTACCCGTACATCATCAGTAAGCTATAGCACCCAGTTTTCTAGCATCGGACTATCGCTGAGCACCTCTGCTAACCTCTCGCAGAACATGCGCGACTCGTCCATCGCCATCACCTTGCCCGACCTCAACCTCAATATCAGCCGCTTCTATCCCTTCAAGCGCAAGCACGCCGTAGGCAAAGAGAAGTGGTATGAGAAGATATCGATGAGCTATACGGGTCATCTCACCAACTCTATCAGCACCAAAGAGGATCAGCTGCTCCACTCCAATCTGGTCAAAGACTGGAAGAATGCTTTCCAGCATCAGATTCCTGTGCAAGCCAACTTCACCTTATTTAATTATATCAACCTCACCCCGTCGTTCTCATTCACCGACCGAATGTACACCAACAAGGTGATGCGCTCGTGGGACGAGACCGCAATGGTGGAGAAACGCGACACCACTTACGGCTTCTACAACGTCTACAACTGGAGCTTCTCGATGAGTGCGTCTACCAAACTCTATGGTTTTTGGGTGCCTAGCCGTAAGATCTTCGGTGACAAGATCCAAGCCATCCGCCACGTCTTCACCCCGCAAGTGAGCATTTCCTACGCTCCCGACTTCTCTACGCCCAACTACGGCTACTATGACAGCTACCAATACACCGATGCTAATGGTGATGTTCACCTCGTGAACTATTCGCCTTTCTCTGGCGGCAGCTATGGTGTGCCAGGCACAGGCAAGACTGAGATGATCTCATGGGATGTGAGCAACAACATTGAGATGAAGGTCAAGAGCGACAAAGACACTACTGGCTATAAGAAGATTAGCATCATTGATGAGCTAGGCGCAGCGATGAGCTATAACGCTGCAGCCTCTTATCACCGCTGGAGCGACCTTACCATGCGTCTACGACTGAAGTGGTGGAAGAACTATACCTTCTCGCTCAACGCCCAGTTTGCCACTTACGCATACGAGCTAGACGAGGCTGGCAAACCCTACGTCGGCAACCACACCGAGTGGGGATTTGGACGTCTGCCTCGATTCCAAGGTATGAGTCAGAACTTCTCCTTCACCCTCAATCCCGAAAAGCTCAAGAAGTGGTTTGGTGGGGGCGATAAAGACAATGACGACAAGGATAACGACGATGACGAAGGACTGGATACCGATATCGAGTCGAACGTTGACGATGATATGGAACGTGGAAAGCATGCTGCTCGCAAGAAGAAGAGCAACATCGCCGAGACCGATGAAGATGGTTATATGCGATTCAATATGCCTTGGTCGCTCACCATCGGATATGGCATCACCATGCGCGAGAACACCCAAGGAACGTTCAACACCAAGACCATGCGCTATCCTTACAAGTTCACACAGACGCTCAACCTCAGCGGTAACATCCGTATCAGCGATGGATGGAACATCAACTTCTCATCAGGATACGACTTTGACCAGCACAAGATGAGTATGACCACCGCTAGCCTTTCACGCGACTTGCACTGCTTCAACATGAGTGCATCTGTGGTTTTGGCTCCATACACGTCATACAACTTCACCTTCCGATGCAACGCCGCTACGCTGACAGATGCCTTGAAGTATGACAAGCGATCTGGTGTAAGCAACTCTATACAGTGGTATTAATGTCGGAGCACCCTCAATAGACGAAAACTCATTAGCAATATATATTTAGGATATACAGATGAAAAAGGAAACACAAGCACTTCACGTGCCCTTTATGCACCCCGACGCTTATCATGCGTTGAGCATGCCCGTGTATAACGCAGTGGCATACGAGTTTGGTGATGCACAGACAATGTCAGATGCGTTCTGTGGTCGCATTGATATGCCCGACTATTCGCGTACCGGAAACCCTACGGTGACCAACTTTGAGAATCGTGTCAAAGCGCTCACCGGAGCTCATGCCGTGGTAGCACTCAATAGCGGAATGGCCGCTATCAGTGCAATCATGCTCTCTCTGACGGCACAGGGGAAGAACATCGTAACCTCCAAACATCTTTTCGGTAACACCGTATCCTTGCTCAATGATTCGCTTCATCGCTTTGGCGTGGAAGCACGATGCGTGGATATGACCAATGTAGAGGAGGTTGCTGCTGCCATCGATGACCAGACGGCTTGTGTGTTCCTAGAGATTATCACCAATCCTCAGATGGAAGTGGCTGACCTCACAGCCCTTTGCGCAGCCGCACATCAGAAGCATTGTCCCGTGGTGGCTGACACCACAACCATTCCTTTCACCGAGTTCTCATCACATGCACTGGGCGTTGACGTAGAGATCGTGTCCAGCACCAAGTATCTCAGCGGTGGTGCTACCTGCCTAGGTGGTCTGATTATTGATTATGGCACGGTGGAAGGACTCGCTCAGCGCATCAAAGGCGAGGTGGTATTCAACTTTGGTGCTTACATGACACCACAGGTGGCGTATATGCAGACCTTGGGTCTTGAGACCCTCTCGGCACGCTATCATGTGCAGGCTGCTAATGCGCTCGACCTTGCTCAGCGCTTGACCACGTTGCCGCAGATCCGTCGGGTCAACTATGTAGGCCTTGAGGACAATCCTTATCACGCTTTGGCACAACGTCAGTTTGGCCCCACGGCAGGTGCAATGGTCTGCATCGATCTCGCTAGCCAAGCCGCTTGCTTCTCGTTCATCAATCATCTGAAGCTCATCTATCGTGCCACCAACCTCTTTGATAGTCGCACCTTGGCCATCCATCCTTACAGCACCATCTTCGGTCCGTTCACCGCTGAGCAGAAGCAGTCGATGGATGTGCTTGACACCACCATCCGTCTGTCGGTGGGTCTAGAGCATGTTGACGATCTCTTTGCAGATATCCAGCAGGCTCTGCAAGCAGTAGACTGATTGTAGGCGGGTTCTGAAAATTAGCATTGATGGATTTTTTTGAATTTTAGCCGAGCAGATTTTGCTTCCTTTCAGAAGGCGCATAGCGAGCTATAGCGACTGATGACGGAAGGAAAAGATGCCAGATAAAAACAAAAAAGACACAAAGAACCATCCGTCTAAAGACGAATATAAGGGTGTGTGGAATTTATAGAACGCACCAATAACCATTCCCAATTTAGCTGATAAACAATGGAAGAACAAAACATAAAATACGATTTTGATACCGTCATCTCACGCCAAGGATCAGGCGACTTGATGCATGGAGCCCTCAAGCCCCGTTGGGGACGGGATGATCTGCTACCTATGTGGGTAGCCGATATGGACTTTGCCGTGTGCCCAGCCATCCTTGACGCTATGCGTGAGCGCTTGAATCATCCCGTCTTCGGTTACACAATGGAGCCCGACGACTATTTCCCAGCTATCCACGACTGGATCAGCAGTCATCACCAATGGGACATACAGCGCGACTGGCTTAAGTTTATCCCAGGCATCGTGAAGGGTATCGGCATCGTCTGCAACCTCTTCTTGAAACCCGATGAGAAGGTTATCGTCATGCCCCCGGTCTATCATCCCTTCTTCCTCACCCCTCAAGGCAATCATCGTGAGGTGGTATGGAATCCGCTTATCATGGAGGAAGATGGCCGATATAGGATGGACTTTGAGCAGCTAGAGCAGGTGTGTGACGACAAGTGTAAGCTTCTCATCCTCTGTAATCCTCATAACCCTGGTGGTATCACATGGGATAGAGAGACCCTCGTGCGCTTAGCCAACTTCTGTTATGACCACCATCTGTTGGTGGTGAGCGATGAGATTCATGCAGATATGGCTCTCTTTGGTCACAAGCACATCCCCTTCGCTTCGGTAAGTGACAAGGCGCGTGACCTGTCCATCACCTTCCAAGCACCCACTAAGACCTTTAACATTGCGGGCATCATCTCTAGTTATGCCATTGTTCCCAATCCTGAGCTGCGTAAGGTGTTCTACCAATGGCTCACGGTCAACGAGCTAGATGAGGCGCATGTCTTTGCTCCCATCGCCACGATAGCCGCTTTCCGCAAGGGCGAACCTTGGCGTCAGCAGATGTTAGCATACGTTGAGGACAACATCCGCTTTGTGGAGCAGTTCTGCAAGGAGCATATCCCCGCAGTAAGACCCTTCCGTCCGGAAGCCAGTTTCTTGGTTTGGCTCAACTGCCGCGACCTACATCTAGACCACGACGCCTTGCTTGACCTCTTCATCGACAAGGCCCACCTTGCCCTTAATGACGGCGAGATGTTTGGCCCCGGCGGTCAAGGCTTCATGCGGCTCAACGTAGGTTGCCCAAGAGCGTTGGTAGCGCAAGCGCTTCAACAGTTAGCAGATGCCATCAATGGACGCCCCGTGACATATAAGCGTGTTCTATAAAATCTCCGCACAGCAGTTTTCGTCTTTAGATGGTATAGCTCTTTGAGCCTTTTTTGTCTTATTCGGCATCCTTTCTAGGCTCAATCACGTACCCTAAGGGTTGCTTCGATTATTCAATAGAATACGTTTGGTAGAGAAAATCAAATTGTTTTTCATCGAAAAATAAATTAATTTTGTGGGAAAAACAATTTGATTTTACATCTGATAACGGCTTCCCTATGTGGTCAGACGATACGTCCTGATAGCAGAAAGAATCCATTCTGACTTATAAGAATAATAAGAAGGTGGCTTTGTGACCTCTCTATCGAGGCACAAAGCCACCTTCTCTGTATTGGTAAAGGGTGTGTCAGACGAGGTCAAGCCCCAATGTCTTGATAAGCTTACTGACGGCAGGATTCTCCTTGGTGAGCTTCTCTAGCGCCTGACTGGGTGAGAGCATCGGTTTGATCTCTTCCTGCTTGGCTAGTCGGATCAGGATGTTGATCTGCCCATTGTGCAGATCCTTGGCCAAGGTAGCGCGTATTCGCTTGACGATACCTGTCATCTGCTCATACAGAATCTTGTTTTCAGCCACCACTTCCACGTTAGGGAAGGTGGTGATGATGGGTTTCATATTCTTCATACGTTGCGCCATGCCATACATAGAGTCGGGCATTCGGTTGCACATAGCACGCCAATGAAGCAAGAGGTCAGCCTCGGTAAACTGGGCATCTTCGTCTTTATTGGTGACCTCAATATTGTTTTCGTCCGCTTTCTTCTTCTCTTCCTTATTGAGCAAGGCATTGAATGAGGTGCCAAATCCTCCTAGCTTGAGGTTGGCTCCCTTAAGGTTGAACGAGTGGGAAGCGCTTGATACTGGGGCGGTCTGTACGGAGACAGCGGGCGTCGACTCCTTCTTCACATCCTCCGTGGTGGGTTTGGGATGTGAAGGGCGCTCAGTGATGGTTACCTGCTGAACCTTTTTGGGCTGAGCGTTGAGTACGATGTGACGGAACAGGGATTTCAGTTGCTTAGGGCTACGCCCCGCACCGGCTTTCTCATCGTCCGGTTGTGTGATCTGCGCAATCTCTATCAGGGTAAGCTCGGCAAGCAGTCGCTTGTTAGAAGAGCGCTTATATTCGCGGTCACACTGGGTGGCTAGCTGCAATGCTTGGTACAGGAAGCGGGTAGGGCAGCGCTTGGCTTGCTCCTCAAAGCGTTGCTTCTGACGCTCGCTCACCTCTAGAAGAGGGATGGTTGCGGCATCTTTGGCCACTAGGACGTTGCGTATATGAACGGCCAAACCATTGACAAAGTTGCCTGCTTCAAATCCTTTCTGCAAGATGCCGTTGAGCAAGAGCATGATGTCTGCGGCTTTGTTCTCAAGCGCGAGGTCAATGGTGCGGAAGTAGTTCTCCGAGTCTAGCACATTCAGATCTTCTATCGTCTTCTCAAAGGTGATATGTCCTTGAGAGAAACTAGCCACCTGATCAAAGATCGACAAGGCATCACGCATACCTCCGTCGGCTTTCTCGGCTATGACGTTGAGGGCTTCAGCCTCATAGGTGATGCCTTCCTGCTCAGCCACCAGCTTGAGTTGCTCCATGATGTTGGGTATCGACATACGCTCAAAGTCGTAAATCTGGCACCTTGAGAGGATGGTGGGCAGAATCTGATGCTTCTCCGTTGTGGCTAGAATGAATATCACATGGGCAGGCGGTTCCTCCAGTGTCTTGAGGAAAGCGTTGAACGCCGCCTGTGACAACATGTGTACCTCGTCGATGATAAAGACCTTGTACTTGCCCACTTGTGGCGGTATGCGCGTCTGTTCCATCAGGCTCTTGATGTCATTGACACTATTGTTAGAAGCCGCATCCAGCTCAAAGACGTTCAGCGAGCGTCCTTCTTCGAATGCTTTGCAGCTCTCGCATGATCCGCAAGCCTCACCTTCTGCGGTGGGATGCTCGCAGTTGATGGCTTTAGCAAAGATACGCGCACAGGTGGTTTTGCCCACACCGCGTGGCCCACAGAACAGGTAAGCGTGAGCCAGCTTACCACTCTTGACCGTGTTACGCAGCGTGCTCGTCAGTGCTTCTTGCCCCACCACGGTGGCAAAAGACACCGGGCGATACTTGCGAGCTGATACAATGTAATCTTCCATTATCTGATTGTTGGTTTCTGCAAAGGTAATTAAAAGCCTTGACAAGTGCTTTGAAGATGTCCAAAATTATATTAATAAGATAAAATTATTTACTTCTCAATATCTTATCTCCGTTTATTTTCTTACTTTTGCAGATAAATATCTAACGAGGTGATAAGAATATCTGGACACATATTAGGCCTTTTGGCACGCTTCAAGTACCACATCGTCATTGCGATTGGCGTGTTACTGATAGGCTTTTTCGACGAGAATAGCATCATGAAGTATGTCGAATACAAGTACCAGATACAGGATATCAAGGACGAAATCGCCAAGTATGAGAAGCAATACCAGGCTGACACCAAGCAGCTACGTGAGCTTCGACGTGATCCCTCGGCATATGCTAAGGTGGCACGCGAACGCTATTTCATGAAGAAGGCGGACGAAGATATTTTTGTTTTAAGCGATGACGAACCGTCAAACCGTAAAGTTTCCAAGTATGAGACAATTGAATAGGACAGAGAGCGTCCTTTATATGATCGGTGGTATCTTGTTGGCTATAGGCGCAGGCTTCTATGCCTTCTTGTTATATCAGCCCTTCATGTGCTGGGTGATGCTTGTAGGAGCATGCCTGTTTGTAGCTATGCAAGCCCGACAGCGTTACGAGGGGCAGAGCGTCACCATCCGACGCCTGCGCAGAATCATGTTTTTGGCACAGGCATGCTTTGTCATAGCTGGTCTGTTTATGGTAGAAGACAGCTACCATCTGTTGCTTCCGGTCTTTGCTAAGAGCATCAGTGGCTATACCACATATGTCAACGTGTTCCATCACAACTGGGTCGTGGCTTTGCTTATAGGCGCTGCGCTTGAGCTATACACCACCCATCGCATAGGCTACGAGCTTAAAAAGGAAGTTTCGAATGCTGAAAAAACGCTAAAATAATTGTAATAGTTTTAAATAGAAGGAATATTTTCGGAACATTCATCATATATAAGTATATTTGTCGTGACAAAGTTTTACAGTATGAATAAGATCTCTACGCTTCTCGTTACCGTCCTCACGCTATCTTCGTGCGCGGGTTCATATAATATACAAGGGTCGTCCAACGTTTCAGACCTTGATGGACAGAAACTTTATCTGAAGGTTCCTAAAGGCGATGCGATGGTTAATCTCGACTCATGCGACGTGGTTCACGGCCAGTTTACCTTCAATGGCAACACCGATAGCGCCCGTATCGCTCATATATATATGGATGACAAGAACCTGATGGTGCCCATCGTGGTAGAGAAGGGAGATATCACTGTAAAGCTAGACAACTCGGTACAGAAGATAAGCGGTACACCGCTGAATGACAAGCTCAGCGAGTTTTGGAATCGTTTCTTGCAGATTCAGTACCAATATGCCGACTTAGATCATGAGCAGAGCGCTTCCTTGCTCAACGGACAAGATGAGGCTGAGGTCAATCAGCGCCTTGTGAAGCGTGCCTTGACCATCTTTTCCAAGTATGATAAGATGTTCACCAAGTTTGTCACGGACAATTATAACAACGTCTTAGGACCTTGGGCATTCCTCACCCGTGTGAGTTACGATAGCGCACCAGGGCTCTATCCGGCTTGGATGAGCGATTATATGCTGATGAACGCCCTCAATCAGTTGCCTTCTTGGATAGAGTATATCATGGTGAAAGCCCCCGATAGCTTCAAGAACGATCCTGACGTGAAGGAGTTTTACACACAGTTCCAAGAGTGGCAACGCAAGAACAGTGGTATGGAGACTACCCCCGCCACACCCATTCCTTCTACATCGGTTGGCGACGCACCCGCTCCCCCAACGCCTAACGACATGGCGAGCGATAGCGTACAGTAAGAATCACATTAATGTAAAGCTACAATGAAGATGTTAATCAAAGGCGGTGTCCTTGTGAACGAAGGTCGTTCGTTCAGAGCAGACCTCGTCATTGAGAATGACAAGATATCCGAGATACTCCCTTCCCCACAGATTCCCCGTGGCATCTATACCCAAGTGATAGATGCTACGGGGTGTTTCGTGCTTCCAGGAGTGATAGATGAGCATGTCCACTTCCGTGAACCAGGACTCACCGATAAGGCAACCATCGCTTCAGAAAGTCGTGCGGCAGCCTATGGTGGCGTGACCTCCTACCTCGAAATGCCCAATACCAAACCGCAGACCACCACACCGGAGGCGCTAGAGGATAAGTTTGACAGGGCACGACGGGATAGCTGCGTCAATTATAGCTTCTTCTTCGGAGCCACAAACGATAACGTCGGGCAGTTGGCGTCCCTCGATAAGCACCGCATACCAGGCATCAAACTCTTCATGGGTGCCTCTACGGGTAATATGTTGGTGGACAATCGTGCCGCACTAGAGCAGATCTTTGCCCAATGTAGCGACTTGCAGTTGCCCTTGATGACCCACTGCGAGGACTCCACCATCATCAATCATAATATGGCGCAAGCCAAACAGCAGTATGGCGAAGATCCCGCTGTGACTCACCACCCCGAGATTCGTAGTAAGGAAGCGTGTCTGCGTAGCTCCGAACTAGCCATGCAGTTGGCCGCTACTCATCACACCCATCTGCACATAGCGCACGTTTCGACGGCTGAAGAGCTGGCTTTGGCTAAGCAATATGCCGATGCGCCCATCACGCTAGAGGCTGTTACGGCACACCTCGTGTTCACCGATGCCGACTATCAAAGCCTAGGCGCTCTGATCAAATGTAACCCAGCAGTGAAGACCGAGGCTGACCGCGATGCTCTGCGTTGCGCTTTGGCTGACGGAACCATCACTACGGTGGCCACGGATCATGCTCCGCATCTGCTGGAACAGAAGCAGGGAGGATGTTGTAAAGCCGCTTCCGGAATGCCGATGGTGCAGTTTGCATTGCCCACCATGCTCGAACTGGTGGATGAAGGCGTCATCACCATCGAACGAATGGTACAGTTGATGTCACACGCACCGGCAGAACTGTTCGATATTCATCATCGTGGATTCATCCGAGAAGGCTATCAAGCTGACCTCGTTGTGGTGCGCCCACATTCTCCTTGGACCGTTACTAAGGAGTGCATACAGAGCCAATGCGGTTGGAGCCCGATGCTTCAGCACACCTATCAGTGGTCAGTGGAGCAGACAATCTGCAATGGTCATCTGCTCTTAGAACACGGACAGTTTGACCAAACTTATCGTGGCGAGGCACTTACGTTCCGCCAATAACTCCTATTATCAACTAGCTTGACATGATAGCTCGTAGCTTTATACCCATCCTGTTGTCCATAGTGCTATCCGATTGGTACATCGATAGGCACTATCTGCGCCGGCGTCATCACCTGTCGTGGCCCAAACGACTGCTATGGTGGGTGCCGTGTCTCCTTATGACGGTATATACCTGCGTCCTATCGATGACCAATGGCTTTGTCCCCGAGGAGATGACGTGGCTCAATATCTACCTTCTCTTGGTGGGAATCATCGTCGGTCCTAAGTTTGTCTTTGTACTTTGCTCGCTGATAGGATCACTGGTGCGCCGTTATATCATTCGTACCGCCATCAACTGGGGCCACCGCGTGGGTGTGGTCTTGGGTTTGCTGGGCATGCTCACGTACCTCTATGGATATATTTGGGGCGTGGGCGAGATCAAGGTGCGCCACATTGACCTTACGTTCGCTGACCTACCGGAAGCCTTCGATGGCTATAGGATTGTGCAAACTACCGATCTTCACCTTGGCACTTTCCGTGGATGGCGACATCAGATCTTGTCTGACGAGATGGATTCGGTACGTGCGCAGCATGCCGACTTGGTGCTTTTCACCGGTGATTTGCAGAATATGCTGCCTGAGGAAGTGGATCCTGAGGTGCCCGTGATGCGCCAAGCCATGAAAGGAAAGCAAGGCACGATAGCCATTCTCGGTAATCATGACTACGGACAATATGCCCATGCCACTCCCGAAATGGCTCAAACCATGCGTCAGCATCTGCTCCGCACCATGCAGAAGGACCTCGGCTGGACGGTGTTGCTCAATAATCACACGGTCATCAGAAAGCAAATCAATGGCAGAACCGACTCTATCATCATCTGTGGGGAGGAGAACGATGGTAAGCCACCTTTCCCGCAGGTGGCAAATATCGCACAAACCACTCGCGGATTAAGCCCCTCGCAGTTTGTCATCATGCTTCAGCACGACCCCTCGGCATGGCGCCGAAACATCCTTCCGCACTCATCCGCCCAACTGACGCTTAGCGGACATACGCATGGAGGACAGATGCAAATCTGCGGTTGGCGTCCCACGATGCTCCGATACACTGAAGATCTAGGACTGTACGAGCAACAAGGACGTTACCTCTATGTCTCTGCTGGCATGGGAGGGGTGGTGCCTTTCCGCCTCAATATGCCCAACGAAATCACTGTAATCACCTTACATAAAAAACAATGAAATACCTTTATCGTATATATCAGCTCTTTGTGGCCTTGCCCCTCATGATTATAGCCACTCTCATCACGGCTCTGACGTCAATCATTGGATGCACCCTTGGTGACGGACACTTTTGGGGCTACTATCCCGGAAAGTGGTGGTCACGTGTCTGTCTGTGGTTGTTCTTGATACCAGTAAAGGTCGAAGGACGTGAGAATCTAAAGCCCGGGCAGAGCTATGTCTTTGTGAGCAACCATCAAGGAGCCTTCGATATCTTCCTGATTTATGGTTATCTCAACCGCAACTTCAAGTGGATGATGAAGCAAGGCATCCGCAAGATACCCTTCGTAGGTAAGGCATGTGAGGCTTGCCACCATATCTTTGTGGACAAGCGAGGCCCCAGCAAGATTCGCAAAACGTACACACAGGCAAGCGAAGTGCTCCGTGAGGGAATGTCATTGGTGGTCTTTCCCGAGGGAGCGCGAACCTTCACCGGTCACATGGGCTTTTTCCGCCGAGGCGCTTTCATGCTTGCAGATGAGATTCACCTACCCGTTTGTCCGCTGACCATCAACGGATCGTTTGACATTATGCCACGTATGCGCGACTGGCATTGGGTACAGTGGCATCCACTCACACTCACCATTCATCCCCCTGTGAGCGTTGACGGAACCGGTCCTGAGGCAGAGAAGCAACTCATGGAGCTCTCTTATGATGCCGTGATGTCCGGCTTGGACCCCAAATATCAAGGCTATCGCGAGAACAAAGACCAATAAAGTGGTTGCAATTTTGGCAGATTGGCCGAAAACCTATAACTTTGCATCTAGACGGAAGGAGCTTAATCCTATTCGTGGCAACATATCTTGGTAACAACGAACAAGTAATAACGACTTGCCGTAAGCCGCTTATCTCACCTAATTCAATACAGCTTTATGAATACAAGCGATAGCATTATCATCATCCCGACCTATAATGAGAAAGAGAATATCGAAAAGATTATACGGGCGGTGTTTAGCTTACCCAAGGCTTTTCATATCCTCGTGATTGACGATGGTAGCCCCGACGGTACAGCACAGATTGTTCATCGGCTGATGGACGGCGAGTTTAATGGTCGATTATTTATCATTGAGCGCAGTGGAAAGTTAGGCCTTGGTACGGCATATATAGCCGGATTCAGATGGGCATTGGACCGTCGGTACGACTATGTGTTCGAGATGGATGCCGACTTTAGCCACGATCCCAACGACCTACCGCGCCTTTACGCTGCGTGTCACGACGAAGGGTACGACCTCTCAGTAGGTAGCAGATACGTGAGCGGCGTGAATGTGGTCAACTGGCCTATGGGACGAGTGCTCATGAGCTACTTCGCTTCGTGCTATGTGCGCTTTGTTACGGGTGTCAACATCCACGATACGACAGCCGGATTCGTATGTTACACACGTAAGGTGCTTGAGAAACTGCCCCTAGATAAGATTCGATTTAAGGGTTATGCCTTCCAGATTGAGATGAAATACACGTCTTACAAGATGGGTGCAAAGATCAAAGAGGTGCCCGTTATCTTTGTCAATCGTCGTGAAGGAACTAGCAAGATGAGTGGCGGAATCTTCTCTGAGGCATTGTTTGGTGTGATGCGCCTACGTTGGGATGGCTGGTTCCGCAAATACCCCAAACTCTAACGCCCTGCCCAATCGCCCTCGCAGCTATCCCATTGCTGAACGTCGAGGAGCGTCTCTGTGCCCCGTTGTGTAAACGGATGCCCTCTTTTAACCCCAATACCAATACTGATTCGGGTTGAACAATGAACATAGAACAACTTAGAACCCTATATGCAGCGCAGCCACAGACGCATGCGCTTGTTAAGCTTTTGTGCGGCAAAGACACCAATCACGTCTATCTTAAAGGATTGGTTGCCTCTGCCGCACCAATGTTTTTTGCCGGTTTGGCTGAGCAACATCCCGCGACGATGGTCTTTGTGCTCAATGATGCTGATGAGGCAGGCTACTTTTACAATGACCTCAAGACGCTGTTGACTGATGCAGATGCTTCAGAGGATTCGTCGGCCATCCTCCCCGAGGTGTTATTCTTCCCCACATCCTATCGCCGTTCGGTGAAGTATGGGCAGCGAGATGCGGGCAACGAGATTCTACGCACGGAGACCCTAGCACGCCTGTCAGCCGTAGGCGGTAGCAAGACGCATCCGCTATATATCGTCACGGAGCCGTCAGCGCTGAGCGAACTCGTTGTGTCAAAGAAGCAACTTGATGCTCGCACACTGACCTTGGCAGTGGGCCAAACCATCGATATCCTTGATGTGGCTAAGTCGTTGAGGCAGTTTGGCTTTACAGAAGTGGATTATGTGTATGAGCCAGGGCAGTTTGCAGTGCGTGGAAGCATCGTAGACGTTTATTCGTATAGCTCCGAGAACGCATTCCGTATCGACTTCTTTGGTGACGAGATAGACACCATTCGCACCTTTGAGATAGAGAGCCAGCTCTCACAAGACAAGCGCAACGAGGTGGAGATAGTGCCCGAGCTGCATGGTCTGACTGAGGAGAAGATGCCTTTCTTGCAGTTTTTGCCATCGACGGCAGTGCTTGCGATGAAAGATACCGCCTTTGTGCGTGATGCGATTAGCCGCGTCTATGCTGAAGGATTTTCTCAGAAAGCCATCCTTGAACAAGTGGAAGGTAAGAATGAGGTGGAACAACGCGAAATTCTAGCGCGTTATTCGGCTGACACCCAACTGGTTTCGCCTACCATCTTTGCCAGCGATATGAAGGCGTTTAAGCTGATAGAGTTTGGTGCTTCGCCATCAGCCACACCTCAAGCCACCCTCACCTTTCACACCACAGCCCAACCGCTGTTCCATAAGAACTTTGATCTCCTCGTGAGCTCGCTCCTTACTGACCAAGGCAAAGGCTATCGCTTGTATGTCCTAGCCGATAGCGAAAAGCAGTCGCAGCGCCTTCGTGACATCTTCGATAGCAAAGACGGAGCTAGCGATATCCGCTTTACGGCAGTGGATCACACCCTTCATGAAGGCTTCACCGATCACGATCTAGGTGCCGACTTCTATACCGACCACCAGATCTTTGACCGATTCCATAAGTACAATCTCAAGTCGGACAAAGCTCATCGAGGCAAGATGGCACTCACGATGAAGGAGCTTCAAGAGATGGAACCGGGCGATTTTATTGTTCATGTCGACTTCGGCATCGGTAAGTTTGCTGGTTTGGTACGCGTTCCAACGGGAGATAGCTATCAAGAGATGATTCGCATCGTGTACCAGCACAATGATATCGTGGATGTGTCAATCCATTCTCTTTATAAGATCAGCAAATATCGACGTGCTGATACCGGTGAGCCTCCGCGCTTGTCGATACTAGGTTCGGGTGCGTGGAACCGTCTGAAGGAGAAAGCTAAGAAGAAGATCAAGGATATTGCACGCGATCTGATCAAGCTATATGCCAAGCGCCGTAGGGAGAAAGGATACGCCTTCTCACCGGACAACTATATGCAGCACGAGCTAGAAGCCTCATTCCTCTACGAAGACACCCCCGATCAGCTCAAAGCCACGCAGGAGGTGAAGGGCGATATGCAGAGTGCACGGCCCATGGATCGCTTGATCTGTGGTGATGTAGGCTTTGGTAAGACCGAGGTGGCGATACGTGCTGCGTTCAAGGCTGCATGCGATGGCAAACAGGTAGCCGTTCTTGTGCCTACCACCGTGCTCGCTTTCCAGCACTACAAGACCTTCTGCGGTCGACTCAAGGATATGCCTGTACGCATCGACTACCTATCCCGTGCACGCACGGCAAAGCAAACGCGTGATGTGATAACGGATCTGCAAGAAGGCAAGATAGATATCCTCGTGGGCACACACAAGCTTATCAGCAAGAGCGTGAAGTGGCACGACCTAGGATTGCTTATCATAGACGAGGAGCAGAAGTTTGGTGTGGCAACCAAAGAGCGCCTCCGCCAACTCAAGACCAACGTGGACACGCTGACCCTTTCAGCTACTCCCATCCCACGAACCTTGCAGTTTTCCCTCATGGGAGCACGTGACATGAGCATCATGCGCACCCCACCCCCCAATCGTTATCCCATCCAGACCGAGATAGCACCGTTCTCTGCAGAGGTGATAGCCGATGCAGTCAACTTTGAGATGAGTCGCAATGGGCAGGTGTTCTTTGTCAATGATCGTATCTCGAGCCTCCAATCCATCGCCAATCTCATCCAAAAGTATGTGCCCGACTGCCGTGTTGCCATCGGACATGGGCAGATGAAGCCCGACGAGCTGGAACAGATTCTCATCGGATTTATGAACTACGACTATGACGTATTGCTCTCCACCACCATCGTGGAGAATGGTATCGATATCTCTAACGCCAACACCATCATCATCAACGATGCGCATCACTTCGGCCTTTCCGACTTGCATCAGATGCGCGGAAGGGTGGGGCGCAGCAACAAGAAAGCCTTCTGCTATCTCCTTGCGCCTCCACTGGCCAACCTCAATGTAGAGGCACGACGCCGACTGGAAGCGCTTGAGACCTTCTCTGACCTTGGCAGCGGATTCAGCATCGCCATGCAGGATCTTGACATCCGTGGCGCGGGCAACCTATTGGGTTCTGAGCAAAGCGGATTCATGGAAGATCTAGGATATGAAACCTATCAGAAGATTCTCTCGCAAGCCGTCACCGAACTGAAGAACGATGAGTTCTCGGATCTCTATACCGAGCAGATGCAACAAGGACAGGCACTCTCTGGCGATGACTTTGTGGACGACTGTGCCGTGGAAAGCGACCTAGAGATGTACTTCCCCGACCATTATGTGCCAGGAAGCTCAGAGCGAATGCTCCTCTATCGCGAACTAGATAACATCGAGCGCGACTCAGAGCTAGAGGCTTACAAGCAACGACTGATTGATCGTTTTGGTCCCGTGCCACGACAAGGAGAGGAACTCATGCAGGTGGTATCCTTGCGTAGGGTGGGCAAGCGACTAGGTTGTGAGAAGCTTATCCTCAAGCAAGGGCGTATGCAGATGCAGTTTGTGTCCAACACCAGCAGCGCATTCTATAAGAGCCAAGCCTTTGGTAAGGTGATCAACTATATCGGTTCGCATCCCCGTCGTTGTAATCTGAAAGAGAAAAATGGCAAGCGCTATATGGTGATAGATCAAGTAAAGAGTGTGGGAGAGGGCGTATTTATCTTGCGTGAGATCGAACAGACGGCCAGTATGCCCCTTGCATAGTCTTTGGGTGAGGCGCATAGAGAAGCCAGAGGATAAAGATTGGTGAAGCACGATAGGTTAGGATGAATCCTCGCAGTGGGTCTAGTAAAATATAGTAGTTCCTATTTTCGTTTGAATTCTTGCCTATTCTGAACTTTTTATGTAATTTTGCATACACTTTTAGGCTCCGTAGCTCAGTTGAATAGAGCATCAGATTCCGGTTCTGAGTGTCGCGGGTTTGAGTCCCGCCGGAGTCACCAAGACCATGCCGGAGCGTAGAACATCATACATCTACGCTCCGGTTGTCTTTTTATAATGACCCGATGGCTGGCCGTTCTGATTCCCGTTTCACAATCAAGTGGCAGCATGAGGATTGCTCAAAGCTTCCCAATGATGAACAAATGATTAGGTCCTGTTGTGGCCCAGAATAGCGATGGGAGGCTCTTCTCTATCCTTTTATCGTGCCGCTATGGCTCTATCATGTGGCGATAGGAGCGCTTCTGAGATAAAAATTAATTTATTTTCTGACGAAAAATAAATTAATCTTCTGAGAAAAATAAATTGTTTTTCTCTCTCGCGGAGGCCCTTTCAATTCGTCATTCAGCAGAGATTGGCGGATGACAGAGCCGCTAATGGGGGATGATATTGCCCCTTGCTCTCCTCGCTCTGGGCACGATGAGGATGCAGAAGAAACAAAAAGGCTTTGATTGCTTTGCTTTTCGCATTGCAACCAAAGCCGTCAGTGGACCTGGTGGGAGTCGAACCCACGTCCGCACAAGGAAACCATATGCTTTCTACACGCTTATTTCAGACTTTGATTTTCGTGATATGGCAAGACCTGAACCACCAACCATACCCTTATCCTCTAAAGTTTCATCGTGGCATCGAGGCCTACAACGACTATTTCCGATTTACCTGCACCGCTTGACCAACAAGATTCGGAACAACATCCGTTGAGCGATGTCTCGTTCCATCACCTTGTGACGGAATTAAGCCAGTAATCTACTGTACTTCGATTAGGCAGCGAGAGCGTAATTGTTTTCGCCAATTAATTTGTGTTCGCTAAGATTTAGGAGATAGCCAACGAGTCTCCGCGTGCTTACATACCATTTCATCTCGCCGTCAAATCCAGTCAAGCCCAATGAAAAGTAAGTAATCATAGGATGCCACTGCATACCTATGGCTTGCAAAAGTACGATGTTTGATTGAATCTAACAAATTTTTTAGCTTGTTTTTTCTACCTAAGCTTCGGAGCTAAAAGGCGAAAACGATGGATTGAGGCTTCAGATAAGGGCATAGAAAGCCTAGGCGATGATGATGACCGAGGAGTGAGAATGATGGATGACGATGCGCGTTCAGTCTTTGCGTAGATAGCTGAACGAGGGGTGGAACAGGATGAATGCCACAACGGAGAAGGGCAGGGCATTGATGCAAAGAAGCAACATGAAGAAATGGCGGTAGCCCATATAGTCTTGCACATAGCCAGCAAAGGCACCGATGAGCATGATGGCAAACACGGCGAGGGAACTGCCGTAGGTGAAGAGCATCAAGGAATGGTGACCCTTATAGAGCCTGACGAGGAACGCTACAAACGTGATGGCACCGATGCCAAAGCCCAATTGCTCTAAGAACACGCTGAGCGTGATGAGCGTAATGCTTGTTGTGAGCGTGTAACTCATAAAGACGTAGAAGATCTTGGGTAGGGTCAGAGCAACCGTCATGGGCCATATCCAGTATTTGAAGCCTTGTCTGCGGATGGCATGCGCCCCCAATAAGCCTCCGATGATTAAGGCGATGCCGCCCACGGAGCCTTGAATGAATCCCAATTCTTGCGGTGAGAGCGATAGTCCGCCATTGCTTCCGGGATCGATTAGGAACAAGATGCCTATTCGAAAGAAGAATCCTTCAGGAAGCAAGAACAACAATAGGAAGAGAATCTTATAGATAAAATGAGGCTGTAGGAGATGTTGCCGTAGCTCATTGGGTATCAGAAGGACGGACGTACGCCAAGGATTGGCCTTGATAATACGCTCTGAGAGATGCGGCAGGCGCAGAAAGTGGAGCAAGGCAAGCATTGCTACGCCCACTGCAAGGCATATACATACCATGCTCCAAGCGAATGATATGTTGCGATAGACCACCTCTAGGTTGCCACCGAGCAACATCGATAATCCGAAACCGAACACCACGGCTAGGCAAAGGCCTGCACCGCGTAGCCCAAAGAGTGTGCCGTGCACCACGCTGCCGGTCATCAAGGTCATATAACGTGACACGGCAATGTCATAGATGGCTGCTAACACAGCTTGAAGATACAATAAGAGGAGAAAGCAAGGTAGCCACCAAGAGAGTTGCAACACCCCCGCCATACCTAAGAACGTCAGCGCCAGCAATGACTGGGTGAGCACCATCCACCGCCTACAACCTAGACGGCTACGCATGATACGCACCCACAGAGGTCGTAACACGAACGGAAGAAATGCCAGCGAGGTGTAGAAGGCTATCGTTCCGTTGGAGAGGCGCATGCGGTTCATGATGATTGGGGCAAGCATCAACATGAACATATATGGCAATCCACGCACAAAGAAGAGCGTGAGCATCCACCATGCCGATGTGGGAAGGGGCTTGACGGGACGCAGTGGTGTCGTTGGCGTGGTGGGTGACATATGGCTTAGGCTTTCTCTTTCTTACCAAACTGAGGATCGACCTTGACAAAGGTGCAAACCAAAATGGTGAATACGCAGCAGATCATCGTCCAAACGAAGAAGTGACGGTAACCGATGGTCTCCTGTAACCAGCCCGCTGCCATTCCTGGAAGCATCATGCCGAGCGCCATGAAGCCTGTACAGATGGCATAATGGGAGGTCTTGTGCTCGCCTTCGGAGAAGTAAATCAAGAAGAGCGTGTAGGCAGTGAATCCGAATCCATAGCCAAACTGTTCTATAAACACGCAGAGATTAATGGTCAGAAGAGAGTGGTCCTGGAAGTAACTGAGGTAGATGAACGTCAGACAGGTAAGCGACATGCTCCACGCCATAGGCATAAGCCAACGCTTCAAGCCGCCGCGGGCTGCCACGATGCCTCCGATGATGCCGCCAAGGGTCAGACCGATGATGCCCACGGTGCCATATACCAGTCCCACTTCGCCCGTGGTGAGACCTAAACCGCCTTTGTCAACAGGGTCAAGGAGGAATGGATTGATGAGCTTGACCAGTTGGGCCTCTGGCAAACGATAGAGAAGCATGAATAGGATGGCCACTAAGGCTTGCTTCTTGCAGAAGAATGCCTTGAACGTAGCAAAGAACTCGTTCAGCAGATTGCTTGCCGTGACGTTCTCGGGAGCATGATCAGAATGGGGACGAGGTAAAGCAAAGCTATGATAGATGGCGCAGAACAGGAAGAAGACTGACAGCACCACGAATACCACTAGCCATGCTACGGGGATGTTACCCGATGTTCCTGTAAAGGTGGCTTGGGTCGCTTCCTTGAGCTTATGGTCGATATGGAACACAAGGTAAGCCGTCTTGTCCCAGTTGGCTTGGGTAAACTCAAAGCGCGAAGGACACTTGGTCTGCTCTAGCGAGATGCTCTGATCACCATCGGTAAAGGCAAAGTTGAGAACTGTGGTCTTGCCCTCGGCAGGCTTCTGACTCAGTCTGACACCCACAACGACGATGTTGTCCACCGCAGTTTCGGCCGCTTGTTGCTTCTCTTCACCAAAGGTGTTACGCATCCAGTCGGTGATTGGGGTCTCTTCAGCCGGCGTAGCTTCGTCCTTAGTGGTAGTCACTGCAGCCTGAGCGTCCTTTGTATCTTGTGTCACAAAGCCGTTAGCAACGTTAGCTTGCTGCACGCTATCCATCAGAGCGGCTATCTGCGCCTTGGCGTCAGTGCCCGCTTGGGGGGTAGCTTCAATACCCGCCTTGACGGTGGATGAGGTGAATATGAAGTGGGCCGTACCATCGTCCGCGGTCGCTTCGGTGAGGGCTGATGTCTCAGAGCGAGGCAACGTGAGCGTATTGGTGTACTCGGGTGAGGCTTCTATGGTTACGTTTGCAGGTGCAAGCCCCGTGTTGGTCTCTATCAGACCAGCCACAATGACCAGCAATCCCTGTCCGGCTACAGTGGCTATGCGGTAGAACGTGCTACGAATGCCTACGTATAACGACTGCTGATGTTCGGAGAGGGCGTGCATATAAAACCCGTCTGCGGCGATGTCGTGCGTTGCCGAGGAGAGCGCCACTAACCAGAAGACCGCCAAGGTGAGCTTGAAGAAGAACGGTGTGGGTAGGGCAAAGGCTATGCAAGCAAAGGCAATAGCGATAATCCATTGCATGGTGATGGTCCACCAACGCTTGGTTCGGATCAGATCCACAAACGGGCTCCAGAATGGTTTGATCACCCAAGGCAGGTAAAGCCAGCCCGTGTAAAGGGCGATGTCGGTGTTTGAGATGCCGAGACGTTTGTACATAATGACCGAAATGGTCATCACGGCCACATAGGGTAGTCCTTCAGCAAAATATAGCGTGGGTATCCATGCCCAAGGATTGATGTTCTTGATTGATTTCATCTATTGTCTTGAAGAGTTAGCTTGGCTTTATAGCCTTGAATATCTGTTGTTATTGATAGAGAAGATGTAGCTGGGTGTGAGGGAAATAATGGGCAAGAATCTCCGTGTAGCTGTATCCTTGACTTCCCATAACGGCTGCACCAATCTGGCATAATCCCACACCATGTCCCCATCCAGCCCCCTTAAGGCAGAAGTGTTGGGGAATATCATCGGTTATCTGTGAACGTTCCACAATGAAGGCACTACTATATAGGTGGCTCTCGCTGAGGATACGGCGTATCTCTAGTTCCTTGCCGATGATGTAGGTGCGCTTTGTTCCCACAATCTTCAGGCGGCAGATGCGTCCGCTGGTGCCTCGCTCTAAGGGTACAAGGTCAAGGATGTCGCCAAAGTCGATACCGCTCTTACGTGCAATCAGTTCGCGGAGCTGCTCTTGGGTGTAGTCCACTTGCCATCGGTAGAAGTCGTGCGTCTCCTGATCGTAGCCATTGAGCACCTGTGATAGCACCTGCTTGTCATGCGTGTTGCAGAAGGCTGGTGCGTCGCTTAAGATCCATTGACGTGCCTGTTCCTCGTTGCGCAGGTCGGGTAAAGGTTTAGGCGAGGATGCGTCATCGGCTAGAGCCACGAGGTAACGCTTAGGTGTGTTGTCCCAGCAGTATTGGAACTCCTCAGTCACACCACCACAACTTTTGCTGAAACGAGCGTCGCAGATCTCACCGTCACACCACAACACCTTGCCGCGAGTGGCTTCGATGGCTTCTAGCACATGTGGATTGTTGGCACGTGTGACACCTTGATAGCGCTGGCAGTGGTCATCTGCGCATACATCGAAGAGGGTATGGTCATCCCGGTCGTACCAGCGTACACGCTCTTGGTCGTCTTCTGTGCCACAAATCGTCAGGTCGTTGTGCTGCGCACGATCCCGATTGATCATCTGCACGAGTAGCCAACTGCGTGAGATCACGGCGTGCGCCTTGAGCAATTCGAGTGAAGACGTAGCGCTCATCTCGCTTGATATTACGCTCTTGAGGTATTGCTCCACGGGGAGATCGTTGATTACGCAGAGCTTCCCGTTGTTCACGATGATGCGTAGGACGCCTTCAAAGGTTTGCGTCTCGGTGCGCTGCCAGTGGAAGTTGACCCCTATCATCACGTCATCGAGCGAGAAGGTGTGGTCAGTATGTTGTGGAACAAAGATCAAAGAGTCGTAATGGTGACCTTGCCAGAGTATCTTCCCATTGTCATAGACCACCTCTTGGCTGCCCGTGAGCTGGGTACCTTCAGCTAGGTAACAACCATTGAGACAGAAGTGGAGCTTCTCCGCGCTTACGATACCCACTGAGACGTAGGCTTCCTGCAGACGTACGGTGATGGCTTGGAAGGTCTCTGGGCTTACAGCACATTCGCCTAGCACGTTATATAATAATGTTGTGGTAAGCTTTTCGTAGTCGGTCGGTCGTGGCACAATGACTAGGCCAGCCATGTCGAGAGCTCCTGGTGAGATGAGCATCTGGTCTTCTCCCTCCTTATAATAGCAGTCGGGACGATGCTTCTGACGTGGGAACACTACCGAGAGGAATGTTTCGCCTTTGCGCCAAGCTACGATATTCATCATCGGTTCTACATCGTCGTCTTGCAAAGGCAAGGCGTAGTAGAGACGACGGAATAGCTCATATCCTGTGTTCTTATTGTTATGCTTTATGACCAAAGCCGGTATGGGATACGCATCTATGCTCCATATACCTTCATTCTTCCCTTTGGTGATAATGGGTGTGAGCTGTTTGCTCCATTCGTTCCATCTCCTTATGAGAGGCGTAGCATTGCGTGTGCCACCCTGAATGTGTAGATGGTCTGGCGCACTGGCACCACATTTTGGCCCATTATAGAAGAACATTCTGTCTGGAAAAGCAGTGAGCAAGTCGTGAAATACGCCATAATCGCGCAAGATGGCTTGCTGTTGGTGCCTCAGAGCGGGGATGGTGAAATGCTCGGGAAGGATAGGGAAGGGGTTGATCAGTATCTGGAAGGTGTCGTTAAAGGGCAATTCGCGTTGCACGGCGGGTCTATTCTGCTTGCAGAGGAAGCAAGGACGCTGTGCTATGGCTTTCTTGTCAACTTTAGCTCCCGTACTTACCATGCGTGCGGGGTTGTGCTGTGCACTGAGCAGACCTACCTCCTTGGTCTGCACTTGAGCCAATTGGTCAAAGCGTGCTTGCGCTTCTGGCCATTCATTGAGTTGGTTGTTGAAAAACGAAGAAAGTGTTTCCATAAGCCCTTGGTCTATCGATTGCTATTGACCGACTTACGTTTCTCAAACTCAATGGTGCGCAAACGGTCTTTATAGAAGTTGTTAGCGTTCTCCTTCTCGATGCTTAGAGAAGCGTCACTGTTTCCGTTCCATCGGCGGCAGAGATACAGTTCGTCATAGATACGGCCGATACGATAACTTCGACAGAAGTAAAGCCCCATGGCATAATCCTCTCCATAACTGGTGTTGGGGAATCCCACTTCACGTAGCAGTGGTGTGAAGAAAGCGCGAGGCGAGCCCAGTCCGTTCACTCTCAAGGCGTTGTTACAACCATTTTCGGGCGTCCACTCGTTGTGACTGATGAGTCCTGGAGGCAAGGTATTGAGGTCGAAGTCGCACATTCGGTATGATCCTATCACCATGGCGGCTTTCTGCTCGTGGAAGGTATCAACGATACGCTGAAGCGTTTGTGGGCTAGAGTAAAGGTCATCGCTATCAAGCTGAATGGCAAAACGGCCGCAATGACTATCATAGATACCCCAGTTCCAGCATCCGCCAATACCTAGATCGGTACGTGAAGGGATAAGATGGATAAGTGATGGATTGCTTGCAGCCAACTCGTTAAGAATCTCTGTGGTTCCATCAGTGCTATGATTGTCAATCACGATGACGTTGTAGGTGAACGAAGCCTCTTGTTTGAGAGCCGATTCCACGGCATCACGGATGGTCTTAGCACGATTGTAAACCGGAATGATGACCGATGCCTCTACTGGGAAAGAGCCTTGTGTGAAGTCGGGTGTGAGATACTGGGCAGGGTCAACGAGCGCTCCCTCTGCCTCAAGGTGCTTGGTTACGGCTGCTTCCATCTCTATCTGAACCTTTCGGTTGTTAGGATTGACATAGTCAAACTGCCGTTCGCCACTTTTACGCGTATCTAGTTCGCTTTCCGTATAGAGATATTCATTCAGATGAAAGAGCTCTCCCTTTCTGCTGAGGGCTAGTCGCACGGCATACCATCCCGCATATTCGTAGGTCTCGGAAAGCGTCAGAGCCGCCTCTTTGAAGGCATCAGAACGAAGCAGAACGATTGATCCAAAGCCGAAATCGTCACGCAAGCTACCTGCTTGATAGTCGATGAGCGGATGCTTCACGGTATCCCCATTCACCACAGAGTAATGGTCCGTGTATAGCATTACGGCGCCATTGTCGCTGAGCACGCTACTGGTGCGCTCTAGGTAACGATAACCTAGCTCTACGCTGGTATCCTTCAGTTGCAAGAGAATGCTGCTGGCTTCTGCCTTTTGAGCAATGGCTTTCATCGAAGCCGTGCTTGTTGGAGCGCCTTCAAGGTGACAAACTGACTCGGCGGGAACCCCCTCGGGAGTCTCTTGATTGGGTGCAAGAAGCCAGAAGATATGGTTTACAGATGGATTCTGTTTTAAAGTCTCATAGAATAGGGCCGTCGAAGGATTGTCATTGAAGAGGATAAAGCAATCGATAGTTTTGTTCATTCTGATTAGATTTTACGTTTACATTGGTGCAAAGATAACATAAAATGGTGAGAATATCCCGTTATTTGTCTAAAAAATAACTATCTTTGCAGCAAATATTGAATGGGAACAAAATGGAAAACAAAACGACATCATTGTTGGGTAAAACCCTTTCCGAACTGCAAGGAATCGTAAAGGAATTGGGGATGCCAGGTTTTATTGGTAAACAGATAGCCCGATGGATGTATGTACAGCACGTCAAGGACATAGACGAGATGACCAACATCTCCAAGAAGCACCGTGATCTGCTCAAGAACCATTACCATATAGGATGCCAAGCCCCTATTGATGCCCAATATTCAAAGGACGGCACCATCAAATATCTATTCCCCGTGAGCGATGAAAGCAAGCGTAAGGCAGACGCGACGGGCTTTGTGGAGACGGTGTTTATCCCCGATGGAGACCGCGCTACGTTGTGTGTCTCATCGCAAATCGGCTGTAAGATGAACTGCTTGTTTTGTCAAACGGGAAAGCAAGGGTATGAGGGCAGTCTCACGGCGGGCGACATTCTTAATCAGATCTATTCGCTTCCGGAGGTTGATAGGCTTACTAACGTGGTCTTTATGGGCCAAGGTGAGCCGATGGACAACTTCGATAACGTGCTGCGTGTGACCCAAATCCTCACCGCTGATTATGGTTGGGCATGGTCACCAAAGCGTATCACGGTGAGCAGCGTGGGTGTAAAGGGCAAGCTCAAACGCTTCCTTGATGAGAGCGACTGCCATGTTGCCATCTCGCTTCACTCACCCTTACCCGAGCAACGCGCCCAAATCATGCCCGCAGAGCGAGGTATGGGCATTGAGGAAGTGGTGGCATTGCTGCATCATTACGACTTTACGCATCAGCGCCGACTCTCCTTTGAGTATATCGTCTTCAACGGACTGAACGATTCTTTGGCTCATGCCAAGGAGGTGGTGCGTCTTTTGGCTGGACTGGAATGTAGGGTTAACCTCATCCGTTTTCACCAAATCCCCGACGTTCCGCTGCGTGGAACGGATGAGAAAAAGATGGAAAGCTTCCGTGATTACCTCACGCATCATGGCATCTTTACCACGATTCGAGCCTCGAGAGGGCAAGATATCTTTGCCGCTTGTGGCTTGTTGTCAACCAGTAAGCAGATAGAAGAGGTGCGACATCATCAACAGAAGAACAACTGAAAACCCACTGCGGGAAAAGGAAAGGACAGAGATGAAGTGGCGAAGAAGATGCAAACCGATGATGATAGCGCTGTGTATGGCGTTGGCTATCCTTGTGGTGTCATGCAAGGAACAAGCTCACGGATTGCCAAGCAGCACCGTTCGCCCTTACGAAGTGCTTGTGGTGAATGATAGCGCTCATGTGGTGACTGATAGTTTAAGCGCTGATTGCCTTGGATTGCCACAGTCTGAACCGCAGTTTGATGTCAAATCGATTACCGAAAAAGACCTTGAAGGTTACCGATTGCTTTCGCGCACCATCGTGATTCTGCATCCGGCAGGAAGCGAATTACGCATTCATAAGAACGTATATGCCCATCCCCAACTGGTCATACATACGGATGTAGCACACCTCGCCCAAGCTAAAGCCTATCTGCAGGCCTTTGAACGACTGCAAGCGCAACGTCAATTGGCGCAACATCCCAACCCCACCATGCAGCAGATGGTACAAAAAGCATTGGGCGTACATATGCTGATACCCAGTGAGATGCAGTCTTACAAGAAGGCGAACAACCTGATTTGGCTTTCGAATAACACCCACGAGAAGATAAAGAACCTCTGTGTGATGCGCCTCGCACCCACTGATGGTCAGTCACAAAGCCGCTCTGCGGATGGCAACGCTAATGCGGTGGCCGATATCCTCACCCCTATCAACGACTTTCTGAGGGCAAACATCAAGGGCGAACAGGCTGGCATGTACATGCAACTGATTCCTTCGACCCTCTTGGAAGAACGTCGCACCATCTTGCCCGACTCAGTTGGCACCGCCTCCGATTACTGCGGACTATGGCAGATGAACGGCGACAGCATGGGCGGATCCTTTGTGATGCGCCTGGTAAGGCTCAAAGATCGCCAGATAGCATTGCTGGCATTTGCCTACGCACCCGAAACAACCAAACGAAACATCATGCAGCAGCTCCGAGCTGTTGTCTTTAACAATAAAACTACTTATGGAGAATAATACAAAAGTGAAAGTAGCCATCACCCACGGTGATACTAATGGTATAGGATATGAACTGATTTTCAAGACATTCTCTGACCCCGGGATGCTCGAACTGTGCACGCCGATCATCTACGGTTCACCTAAGGTAGCCACATACTACCGCAATCTGCTGAAGATACAAGCCAACTTCAAGATTATTACGGATGCCAAGGAGGCTGAGGAAGGCATTGTCAACTTCTTGGCGTGCGTTGAAGATGAGATCAAAGTGGAGCCGCGGGTGGCTTCTGAGGCCTCGGGCGTAGCTGCTTTGCAAGCGCTTGATCGTGCATTGGAAGATTATCGCAATGGCTTATACGACGTCTTGGTAACCGCTCCGATTGAGAATACAGACGCATTCCACTTCAGTGGACAAAGTCGCTACATCGAAGATCACATGGAAACCGAATCTGAAGGACTGACACTATTGGTGAGCAGCAATGTCAGAGTGGCTTTGGCTACACGCAATCTGCCCTTGAAGCAAGTATGCGAATCGATTACACAGGCAGGCATCGAGGACAAATGCCGCACGCTGCTGAAGGTGTTGCGTCGCGACTTCCGTATCTCCAACCCTCGCATCGCTGTACTCTCGCTCAACCCTAAAGCGGGTGACAATGGCTTGTTGGGCTCTGAAGAGCAAGAAGTGATTCAGCCCGCAATAGCCCAACTGGTCACAGAGGAGGCACAGGTGTTCGGTCCTTACGCACCTGATGAGTTCTTTGGGGATAACTTAATGGATCAGTTTGATGTGGTCCTAGCTATGTATTATGATCAAGGAATGGTGCCTTTCCGTACACTGAGTACCGATGCTTGTGTCAATTATTCGGCCGGTCTGCCCTTGGTACGCACAGCTCCAGCTCTCACCGAGGCACTATCTATCGCAGGAAAGGGCATAGCCGATGAGCGTGCGCTTCGCCATGCCATCTTCACCGCTATCGATATCTATCGCAATCGTAACGAGTATGACGAGGCGGTGGCCAATCCTCTACCTAAGCTTTACCGCGAACGACGCGACGAAAGCGACAAGGTGCGCTTTGCAATGCCTAAGCGTAGGGATGATGCAAACAACAATAACAAGAAATGAAAAGCAAGTATCAGAACGCATTCTTTATCTTCGGCATCGTTGTTCTAGCAGTGATGCTCTCTCAGCTCGACTATGTTAAGGTGTGGGAAGGACTCAAGCATGCTGGCTATTGGTTCTTGGCGGTGGTGCTGTTGTGGTTGTTCCTATATTTGTTCAACACCACTTCATGGTACATTATCATTCGTAGTGGGCTGAAGAACACGCCCGATCATACCGAGAACACCCCAGCTAAGCGCCCATTCTCGTATGCTTGGCTATACAAGATCACCGTTTCAGGTTTCGCACTCAACTATGCTACGCCTGGCGGATTGATGGGAGGAGAGCCTTATCGCATCATGGCGCTCACCCCATACGTGGGTGTAGAACGTGCCACCTCGTCCGTGGTGCTCTATGCGATGACTCATATCTTTAGCCATTTTTGGTTTTGGCTATTGTCAGTGGCGCTTTACCTCCTTACCCAAACCCTCACGCCGATGATGTCGGTGATGCTTACCGTGGTGGGCGCCTTTTGTTTGTTGGCCATCTGGTTCTTCCTTTCGGGATACAAGAAGGGACTCGCCGTGCGCTGCTTGTCGTTGCTTCAGCATGTGCCAGGAGTGAAGAAGTGGGCTGTAAGGTTTGTTCATTCACATCAAGAGCAGCTCTCTGATATCGATAAGCAGATAGCAGCCCTTCACAATCAGAACCCCCGCACCTTTGTCACCGTTGTGTTGCTAGAGTTGGCATGCCGCGTGTGCTCAGCGTTAGAGGTAATGTTTATCCTCTTGGTGTTGTTCCCCAGTGTGCAGTTTGTCGATTGCATCTTGGTCATAGCGTTCACCACGTTGTTTGCCAATATGCTTTTCTTTATGCCTCTGCAGCTTGGCGGTCGTGAAGGAGGGTTCATGATGTCAGTCTCAGCTTTAGGTCTGACCACCAATGCGGGTATCTTTGTGGCATTGCTCGTGCGACTGCGCGAACTGATTTGGACGGCAATAGGTCTGTTACTGATCAAAATGGAACGGAAGAAGAAGTGAAATTGTGCGTCTGAAAGTGCCGAAAAACCAAATAAAATATGTAATTTTGTCATCCAATGAATGCATCTGAACTTCAGAGAATAAAGCAAAGATATAACATCGTAGGCAACTGCGAAGCTCTAAATCGTGCGCTTGATATCGCCTTACAGGTCGCTCCCACTGATCTCTCAGTCTTGATCATGGGTGAGAGTGGTGTGGGTAAGGAGATTATTCCACGTGTTATTCATGACAACTCGCCACGTAAACGCGAGCGATATTTTGCCGTCAACTGCGGCTCCATACCTGATGGGACCATTGATAGCGAGCTCTTTGGACACGAGAAAGGCGCTTACACCGGAGCTATCGGTGAGAGTGAAGGCTACTTTGGTATAGCCAATAAGGGTACAATCTTCCTCGATGAGGTAGGCGAACTGCCCATTGCTACTCAAGCCCGCTTGCTCCGTGTGCTGGAAACGGGCGAATATATCCGTGTGGGAGGGCAGGAGATACGCAAGACCAATGTGCGTATCGTTGCTGCAACCAACGTCAATATGCGCAAAGCCGTGAGCGAAGGTAAGTTTCGTGAGGACCTCTTCTATCGTCTCAACACCATTCCGGTGCAGATGCCACCCCTTCGTGAACGTGGCAACGACATCCTCTTGTTGTTCCGCTTGTTTGCTATGCAGATGGCAGAGAAGTATCATCTGCCCAAGATCACGCTCACCGAAGAGGCGCAAGCCATCCTCTTAAAGTATAAATGGCCCGGCAATGTGCGTCAGCTGAAGAACATCACCGAGCAGATGTCGGTCTTGAGTGAGAAGCGCGAGATCGATCGTGATGCCTTGTTGCAGTTTATTCCCAACGACCAAGAGTCGACCGAGCTAGCCACCGTGCCCCATACGGGTAGCCACAGCTACGAGAGCGAGCGTGAGATTCTGTACAAGATATTGTACGAACTCAGAGGAAACGTGAGCGATTTGCGTCGCGACCTTAATACCGTACGCAAGCAGCTAGAGACCTATCGAGAGCTTGATACCACGGCAGCGTATAAGCAGTACACCCCCGCTAACACCAATCTGCCCGTCGCTAGTAAGCCCACGCTGTCCACCAGTGCCTCTATCAACACCGTGGAGGAAGCCGAAGCCGAGGAAATAGCCGAACCCGAGACACTCAATCTCAACGAGATGGGTCGTCAGATGTTAGAGAAAGCACTCGAGCGCAACAACGGCAACCGTAAGAAAGCGGCTCAGGAGCTAGGCATCAGTGACCGTACCCTATACAGAAGAATCAAACAGTTTGGTTTGGAATGAAAAGAACATCTCTCATGCGCGTATATATAAATAAGGTGAAAAGTCTTGCAGGCATCTCCCTTCTCATTCTGATGCTCCTCACAGCATGCTCCGTTAGCTATAAGTTTAACGGCGCCAGCATCGACTACTCGAAGGTGAAAACCATCCAGATAGCCGAGTTCCCCATCCGCTCAGCGTATGTGTGGGGACCAATGGGGCCAATGTTCAACAACCAACTCAAGGATGTCTTTGCCAGCCATACCCGTCTGTCACAGGTCAAACGTGATGGCGACCTTCAGATTGAAGGTGAGATTACCCAGTATCAGCAGCGCAACAAGTCGGTTTCCAGCGAAGGTTATTCGGCTCAAACCGAGCTTTCGATCACCGTGCATGTGCGCTTTGTCAACAATACCAATCACAACGAGGACTTTGAACGCGACTTCACAGCCAACAGTTCCTATGAGACCACGCAGAGCCTAGCCTCCGTTCAGCAGGAACTAGTGGAACAAATGGTTAAAGATCTCACCGATCAGATCTTCAATGCCACCGTAGCCAATTGGTAAAAGGCTTCCCTCTGAGCCGATACCTAAGACCCAAAACACTTAGATATATGAATATAGCACAACTGATAGAACATCCCGAAAATCTCAACAAAGAAACTCTTTATGAGCTTCGCAATCTGCTTGCGCTCTATCCATACTATCAGTCGGCCCGACTGTTATTGCTTAAGAACCTCTATCTCTTGCACGATTCTTCGTTCAACGATGAGCTCAAGCGAGCTACGATCTACATCACCGAACGCCAAAAGCTGTTCAATCTGATAGAGGCTAATCATTATCAGCTACGTGCCGAAACGCCTAAGGCTGAAGCGCAACCGCAAGCGTCCGACACCGCAACCGATCGCACGGCATCTCTTATCGATAATTTCCTTAACCAGATACCCGCTGACGATACTCCCGAGGAACAACCCTCTACCTCCGCCCGTAAGCCTACTGCCGCCGATGCCACTATCGACTATGTGGCTTATCTCCTTGAAAGCGAAAGTGAGGAAACCGATGAAGCACCTACGCCGCAACTCAAGGGACAAGAGCTTATCGACGATTTCATCAACAACGAAGATGGCAAAATCTCCTTACAGGAAGAAACCGAGTATGAACCCGAGGACGCAGCGGAAGACAGAACCGATGCTGGTTATTTCACCGAGACCCTTGCGCGTATCTATATCAAGCAGGGACGATATGCCAAGGCGTTGGAAATTATTAAGCGTTTAAATTTGGAATATCCAAAAAAAAATCGTTACTTTGCAGATCAAATACGTTTTTTAGAGAAATTAATAGTAAATAATAATTCATAAATAGACATGGGACTTTACGTATTATTTGTAATTCTTATCGTACTCGCATCATTCTTGATGATTGGCATCGTGCTCATTCAGGAATCTAAAGGAGGTGGTTTGGCATCAAACTTCTCTTCTTCTAACAACGTGCTCGGTGTTCGCAAGACTACCGACTTTATTGAAAAAGCAACATGGTCATTGGCTGGCTTCTTGGTAGTTTGTAGCGTAGTGTGTGCTTATGTAGCTCCTCAGTCAGTTACAAACGAGAGCGTTATCGAGCGCAATGCAACTGAAAGCAGCACATCCAATCCAAATAATTATCCTAACTTCGGCGCTAGTCAGCAGAAGCAAGCTACCTCTTCAGCTAAAGGTCAGGCTGCTCCAGCTGCTAAAGGACAAGCCGCTCCTACCGCTAATGGCGCTGCTCAAGGTGCTGAAAAACCAGCAGCTAAATAATTTTCTTGCAAAAAGTGCAAGTTTTATTTGGTAGTTTCAGAGAAAACTTGTACCTTTGCAACCGCTTTCCAAGATAAGGGAAGCAATATGGTGGACGTAGTTCAGTTGGTTAGAGCGTCAGATTGTGGTTCTGAATGTCGT
>CAVHUZ010000018.1:0-37790 GCA_963639545.1 Bacteroidaceae bacterium | reverse complement strand
TTTTAGCCGAGCAGATTTCACTTGCTTTCTGAAGGAGCATAGCGGGCTATGCGACTAAAGAAGAAAGTGAAAGATGCCGGATAAAAACAAAAAAGACACAATGAGCAACCTGTCTAAAACATAAATTGAACAATGCGTGGAATTTACAGAACACGCCTTAAGACATGAGTACATCTATTTATCCTTCCCCTATTTATGGTCCGATACATAGCCGACGCTTAGGCATCTCGCTAGGAATCAACATTATGCCTGCAGATGGAAAGATTTGCAGCTTCGATTGCATCTATTGCGAATGTGGATACAACTCGCAAAGGCGCACACACTCACATTATCCCACAACGGATGTGGTGACGAAGGCGCTTGAAAGCAAACTCATCGCTCTGCATCAGAGCGGCGTTCATCCTGACGTATTGACGTTTGCGGGCAATGGCGAGCCTACGGGGAGCCCTCATTTTGCATCCATCATTGATGCCACTATACGGTTGAGGAACACCTATTGTCCCTCCGCAAAGATATCGGTGTTAAGCAATTCTACCTTCACCGACCGCCCCTCTGTGCGCGAAGCCTTAATGAAAGTGGACAACAACATCTTGAAACTCGACACTGTGGATGCTGCATTGATTCGCCTCGTTGACCGTCCAGGGCAAGCATCGTACGACGTCTGTAGAATCATAGATCAGCTGAAGGCTTTCAATGGACATTGTATCATTCAGACTATCTTTCTCAAAGGCACTACCGATGAAGGCATCTGCATAGACAACACAACCGATTATTATGTCACGCCTTGGCTTGACGCTATAAAAAAGATTGCGCCACAAGCAGTGATGATCTATACCATTGATCGCGAAACGCCATGTCGTTCGTTATTGAAAGCAACGCACGAAGAGCTAGACGGCATTCGTAATCGAGTGGAAGCGATGGGTATCAGTTGCACCGCAGCTTACTAATGATACTCCTAGAATAGAGACACAAGAAAAGGGAAAGCGTAATCTGAACTGTCAGCTGCTTTCCCTTTATCTTATTTAATGAAGGTATGAACTAAATCTTAGCGATGATTCCTTCCTTCGTTTCACGTATGAAGGTAACGATTTCTTGGATCTCTGGAGAGTCAGGAACCTGATCTACAATCTGGTTACAAGCATCAAACACTGATGTCTGGCCATGGAACAACAAGCGATAAGCATTGGCAATATGCTTGATTACCTTTTCTTCTAGCCCATTCTTACGGCACATCGTCATATTGACACCGCCATATCCTACAGGCACTCCGCCTGCAATGATATAAGGTGGAATATCCTTAGAGAAGGTGGTACCGGCTTGAACCATTACCAAATCGCCTACGCGAGTGCGGGCATTCTCAATCACTGAGGACGAGAATATCACACCATTGCCAATCAAGCAATCGCCTGCAATCTTGGTACCATAGCCGAAAACGCACGAGTCACCTACCTTAGTATCATGCGAGATATGTGCGCCTTCCATAAGGAAATTGTTCGAACCGATAACCGTTTGTCCTCCCTTATGGGTGGCACGATTGATTACCACATTCTCGCGAATCACATTATGATCACCGATTACTACTTCTGTGGCAGCACCCTTGAAGTTGAAATCTTGTGGTAACGCTGATATCACCGATCCTTGATGCACCTTGTTACCATTACCCATGCGTGTACCGTTGAGGATTGACACGAAGGGGAAGATGATACAGTTGTCCCCTATCACGACATCGTCTTCGATATATACGAAGGGAAATATCTTACAGCCGTCACCAATCTTGGCTTTTGGTGATACAACGGCTTGTGGACTGATATTGCTACTCATAATAATTTGTTTCTAAATTCAATTCTACTTGCTACCGCCACCTAAAGCGTAGTAAAGGTTTACGATAGATTGCAGTTTGGTGAACTGATCTTGCACCTGATTGATCTCTGCATTGAGAAGATTCTGCTGAGCAGTGATCACCTCAAGATAGGTGCTTGAGCTCTGCTTGTAAAGCAACTCGGTGTCTTCCACATTCTGCTTGAGCACTTCGATGCGGTGCTGCTCTAGATCTGCCGACTCTTTGGCTGTGTTGTATGATACCAATGCGTTGCTTACCTCTGAACCTGCAGAAAGGATTGAGTTCTGCCAGGTGTTGTAAGCTTGCTTGTACTGATCTTCAGCCACACGGAGCGCTGCTTTCAACTGACCTTTCATGAAGATAGGTTGTGTAAGCGAACCTACTGCTGAAAGGAGAAGCTTTGCTGGATTGACCAGTCCGCTTCCGTTTGACCATCCACCTGTACCAGTGATAGACAAAGAGGGATAGAATGAGCCTCTAGCCTTCTGCACATCGTAGAAGCAAGAAGCTAATGCCATCTCGTTAGCGTGAACGTCGGCGCGGTTGCTGAGCAACTCTACTCCTACACCACTGGCGAAATTCTCTGGCAACGATTGCGCATCGAGCTTGCCACGGGCTATCGAGTGGGCGGGTTCGCCAAGCAAAAGACTCAACGAATTCTCACTCTCACGAATCTGTTTCTTCAATGACACAGCCTGGGTCTTGACACTATAGTAAGCAGCTTCGGCACTCTGAACGCTTGTGGAGCGCGCACGACCATACTGCATCTGTAGTTTCATCATGTCCCAAGTATCCTTGGTGAGTGCTTCCATATCGTTTACAATCTCTACTTGACGGTCAAGCATGCACAAGGTGTAGTAGAGATTGGCTACGTTACAGATCAAACGGGTTTGCACGGCCACCTTATAGTCTTGCGTCTGAAGCAAGCTGTACATGGCAGATTTCTTCGAATTGCGAAGCTTACCAAAGAGATCTACATCCCAGCTAGCCACTACGGGAAGCGTGTAGCTCTTGGTTGCTTCTACATGAGAGCCAAAATGAGAGATGGTTCCTTGTGGAGATACTACCACTGAGGGCAAGAAAGCCAACTTAGCAGTATTAAGTTGGGCCTCAGCCATATCCACATTGAGAACAGCGTTAGCCAAATCGGGGTTATTGGTAAGCGCCTTATCGATAAGCGTTTGCAGCTGCGGATCGGTGAAAACGCTCTTCCATGGCAACTGACCGAAATCGTTTGAGCCCTCAAGCGTTGCTTGGTCATTAACAGGGTCACGCACGATGCCAGTCTGTTTCACGTCTGGACGCTCGTAATCACCATAAAGACTCTTGCAACCTGTCAGCGACAACGACATCAAGCAGAGCATTCCGAAGCAGGCCTTACCAATACTGCGGGAGCTTACCACCTTATTTATATTAGTTGTTTTCATCTTTTGAATCATATATTATTCTGATTATTGTAGGTCTAAAGCTCTTTCTCCGGTCGCTAACCGATATCGATCAAAAGACCGAAGAAGAGCTAATAGCTTATTACATTGGGCGATTTTCGAGTTCGTAATCGTCACTAAGACCTTGCGCATATTGTTCCAACTCGCGCTCTGCGTCCTCATTGGCAGCATCGTGGAAGTCGAGAGGAGATATTCGTTCTTGCAGATACTGGAAGAAGGCGAACAACGCTGGCACAATAAACAACTGGCAGATTGTACCAATCAACATACCTCCAACGGCTGCAGCACCCAGAGTTTGGTTACCATTACGGCCTACACCTGATGCGAACATCAATGGTAACAGACCGACAATCATGGCCAAAGACGTCATCAAGATAGGACGGAGACGAGCTCCTGCACCCAAGATGGCAGCATACTTGATGGCCATACCGGTATGACGACGTTCCAAAGCAAACTGCACAATAAGGATGGCGTTCTTGGCAAGCAGACCAATCAACATAATCAGAGAGATCTGCATGTAGATGTCATTGGAATGTCCGAAGAGTTGGGTAAAGAGGAATGCACCTGCCAAACCGAACGGAATAGACAACAACACTGAGAATGGCAAGATATAACTCTCATACTGTGCCGACAGAATCAAGTAGACGAAGACAAGACAGAGAGCAAAGATCAAACCAGTAGAGTTGCTCGACTCTTGCTCTGAACGTGTCAGACCAGAGAAGTCGTAGGTGTAACCCTGTGGCAAAGTCTGCTGTGCCACTTCCTCAACAGCCTGAATTGCCTGACCTGAAGAATATCCGTCAGCTGGTGTAGCATTGATATTGATAGAGGTGAAGAGGTTGAAACGGTTGATGTTAGATGGTCCGTAAACTCGTCTGAGTGTTACAAACTCGCCCACTGGAGACATTCCGTTGCTGGTCTTCACATAGATATCGTTGAGCGACGATTCTGTCATACGTGTTGCAATGTCACCTTGGATCATCACACGGAACAACTTACCATAGGCATTGAAGTTACTAGAGTAAAGTCCACCGTAGTATCCTTGAAGCACACCGAGCACGGCTGATGGTGAAGTACCGGCTTGCTTGGTCTTCGCAACGTCCACATCCACCATGTATTGAGGATAACTTGGGTTGTAAGAGGTCATCGCGTTAGATATCTCAGGACGCTCATTGAGAGCTTTGAGGTAATCTTGGGTTACCTGGAAGAACTTGTTCAAGTCGCCACCAGTCTTATCCTGCATAGAGAAAGTCAAACCGTTGGTTGCCGAGAAACCTGAGATCATAGGAGGACCGAAGGCCAAAATCTGGGCGCCTTTAATGGTAGAAGTCTGTTTGTAAATCATTCCGAGGATAGAGTTTTGCTCAGCTGGATTGATAAACAAGCCTGCAATACCTGCTCCGGTGAAACAACTCTTGATGCGATCGAACAATCCGTAGTCACGTTCAGAGAACGATTTGAGCTTAACAATGAACGTAGCTTGGTCTGATCCTTGTCCTGCGATGAAGTTGTAACCTGCTATCATCTCTCGACGCTGGATGTATGGGTTACTTGCAAGCATCTGATCAATATGCTTAGCCACCTTCATGGTCTGCTGTTGGCTTGTTGCTGGAGGCATAGACATGGTCACAAAGATGGTACCAGTGTCCTCGTCAGGTACCAAACCGGTCTTGGTGGTTCCCATGAGTACTACCAATGCTACAATTCCTACTACGATTGAAGCAACCGATATCACTGCATTGTTAATCACGCGCTCAACACCTTTCTTATATTTAAGCGTGATCTTCTCGAACGAACGGTTGAATCCATCATGGAAGCGAGATACAAATGAGGTCTTGCCACCGTGCTCTTTCAGTTCGTCATCCTTTGGTTTGAGGAGGATAGCACACATTGCAGGGGATAGAGTCAACGCGTTCAATGCCGAAATCAAGATTGATATAGCCATCGTCACACCAAACTCGCGATAGAAAGTACCACTTGTTCCACCAATGAATGACACCGGAACGAACACAGCCGACATTACAAGGGTGATAGAGATGATAGCGCCAGAGATTTCGTTCATGGCGTCTATAGATGCGGTAAGCGCACTCTTGTATCCCATATCAAGTTTAGCGTGGACAGCCTCAACCACCACAATGGCATCGTCGACCACAATAGCAATAGCCAAAAGCAATGCCGATAGCGTTAGCAAGTTGATGGAGAAGCCAAACACCCATAGGAAGAAGAACGTACCAATCAATGCCACTGGCACGGCAATCATAGGGATAAGGGTTGAACGCAAGTCTTGTAGGAAGATGTAAACCACGAAGAACACCAACACAAGGGTGATGAAGAGCGTCTTCACAACCTCTTCGATAGATGCAAAGAGGAACTCGGTCACGTCCTGCTCGATGGTATATTCCAATCCTGGAGGGAAGTTCTTTGCTTGCTTGTCTAACTCAGCCTTTACATCTTTGGCAATCTGTGTAGCGTTAGAACCGGCAATCTGCTGAACCATACCCATCACGGCAGGTTGTCCATTGTTCAACAAACTCACATTATACTGGAGCACACCGAGTTCAATACGAGCCACATCCTTCAGATGAAGGGTTTGTCCGTTGGTATTACTTGAGATGATAATGTTCTCATACTCGGTAGGAGTCTGGAGACGTCCCTTATAACGCAGCACGTACTCATAGGCCACATCGCTCTGCTCACCAAACTTACCGGGAGCGGCTTCGATATTCTGTTCAGCCAGTGCTGTAGAGATATCAGATGGCACCAAACCATATTGCTTCATCTTGTCGGGCTTCAGCCAGATACGCATAGAATAGCTTGCGGTAGACGGACTTTGCACATCACCCACACCATTGACACGTTTCAGAGCTGGAACGACGTTGATGTTGTTATAGTTGGTAACGAATTCGGAACTGTATCGACCATCCTCAGAGGTGAGCGAATACATAATCACGTTAGAAGTCTGACGCTTTGACACAGTCACACCCACCTTTGTAACCTCGGCAGGCAACAGTGCTTGTGCCTGAGAAACACGGTTTTGCACGTTAACGGCAGCCATATCAGGGTCAGAACCTTGCTTAAAGTAGACCGTAATAGAAGCCACACCATCATTGGTAGCCGAAGAAGTCATGTAGGTCATGTTCTCCACACCATTGATACTCTCCTCCAATGGGGTAACCACTGAGTTAAGCACCGTCTGTGCATCGGCTCCCGTATAGGTCGTCATCACACTGATGGTTGGCGGTGCAATATCCGGATACTGCTCAATAGGGAGTGATACCAATCCAATCGCACCGAGAAGCACGAAGAAGACGGATATCACGGTAGAGAGTACCGGGCGTTTGATAAAATTAGTAAATGTCATATTGCTGTATCTTTAATACTTTATGCTTACTTATTTTTTATCTTCCTTGCCAGTCATAGCGTCAAGGAAGCCACCTGCTGAACCTTGTTTCTCACCAAGTTTTTCCGACTTTGCCACAGCTGCTTCATATTCAGCTTCGGTCAAAGCTTTGATTTCCTGACCATCAGTAAGCGAAGTCAAACCCTTAGTAACAATCTTTTCACCCATCTTCAGGCCACCTGTAACGATGTAATTGTTACCATCGTTTTGTGGGTCAACGGTGATTTCAGAGTAATGTACCTTGTTGCTTGCATCCACTTTGTAGACGAAGATCTTATTCTGAACCTGTGAAGTAGCCGATTGTGGTACAAGAATAGCGTTGTTATTGTTCTTTGCAATCACGATGCTACCTGAGCCGCCGCTCTTTAGAAGATGCTCTGGGTTAGAGAAGCGAGCAATGACTGACACGGTACCAGTGGTAGGATCGATGATGCCACTAGTCTTAACCACTGCTCCTTCGTGGTTATAGATAGATCCATCTGCCAACTGCAAGCTTACAGAAGGGAAGGCTTTGATAGCGTTGGCCAATCCATTGTTGGTGCGAGTGAGCTTCAGAATATCGGTTTCGGTCATTGAGAAGTAGACCTCAATGGTGGAAGCATTGCTCACCGTGGTCACAGGCTGAGCAGAAGATGCGCTTACCAATGCTCCTTCCTTATAGGGCAATGAACCTACAACACCAGTTGCGGGACTTTTTACGTAACAGAACGAGAGGTTTTCCTTAGCAGTAGCAAGGGAAGCCTCTTGTTGTTTTACGGCAGCTTCAGCTTGTTTTACGGCAGCTTCAGCAGATGCAACTGAGCTCTGTGCTTGGCGTACAGCAGCCATTGCGGTCTGATAAGAGTTCTTAGCAGTTTCCAATTCGTATGAACCTATCACCTTATTATTATATAGGTTCTCGCTATTGGTATAGGTCAAACGGGCTGTTGCAGCCTGTGCGTTTGCAGAGTTGAGAGCTGCTTGAGCCTGTACAACGCCAGCCTTAGCTTGGTTAACCGAACTATTTGCAGCGTTTACGCCAGCCTGTGCTTGACGCACTGCAGCTTGATAGGTTTCGTTGTCGATGACAAACAATACTTGTCCTGCGCTTACGGCCTGTCCTTCATGAACGTTCAACTTGGTGATAAATCCAGACACCTTTGGTCGAACTTCTACATCCTGAATACCTTTGATTGTTGCAGGATAGGTTGTTTTCAATTGGGCATTGGCTGCGCCAATCGTCATTACAGGATACTCATTTGACGTTGGAAGTCCGTTGGAACCACCACCGCAACTTGTGAGCACTGCCACTGCCATAGCAGCTAACAGTAAAATCTTGTTTTTCTTCATACCTAATATAAAAATTTTAATTTGAGTCAGACTATCTTTCGGATCTGAGTTATGTATATATAAAAACCTAAATAAATCTCTATTAATCAGCTGTTTAACCGAAAACTCTATGCGTTATCAGAGTTTTTTCGTATGCAAAGTTAGCCATTTGATACCTAACAAATATATTTATAGGAGAAACTTTAACAATAATTATTAAGAATAAAAAAACGCGTTAAAAGTATAATAAAGCCCTATACGATAGAGCTTAATATCCTGACTACAAATTATCGTGATTTAACATACGTTTTGCACGATAATGCGGACCATTCCATTGTTTCTATTCATCAATGCCTTTGATGCCCATCTGCTCAGCCGACTCTTTGAGTAGCTGCATGAGAGGTTCACGCTCATTAGGGACGCGATTGTCTAGAACGGCATCCTTGAGAATCTTTTTCAGTTCGCCCACCTCACGACTAGGTTTCAGACCGAACATCTGCATAATCTCGTTACCATCAATGCAAGGTTGAAGCAAGCGCTTAAAGTCACGCTCTTTCAGGTCGGCAATCTTCACGCGTACCATCCGGAAGTTTTCCAAGAAACGCTTCTTACGCACCTGATTCTTACTGGTGATATCCGCTTCGCATAGCATCATCAGGTCGTCAATATCGTCACCGGCGTCATTCACCAATCGACGCACAGCCGAATCGGTTACCTCCTCATCGGCAATAACTATCGGACGCATGTGCAGTTCGACCAGTTTCTGAACATATTTCATCTTCATATCCAGTGGCAACTTAAGCCGTCTGAACAGCCCAGGTATCATACGAGCTCCGATATCGTTGTGATTATGGAACGTCCACCCCATCTTGTTATCCCATCGCTTGCTCTTTGGCTTGCCCACATCATGAAACAAGGCAGCCCAGCGCAGCCACACATTAGGCGTGAAGCGTTCTTTAGCGGGTATCTCACCTGCGCTCTGCTTGGCAGCGAAAGCCTTTTCTTCACTGCGTGCTACGTTCTCAAGCACCTCAAGGGTGTGATAGAAATTATTCTTATGAGCACGGCCATTGCGCGTCTCTACGTTATCGAGCACAGCTATCTCAGGAATGATGAGCTGCAAGAGACCCGACCGCTGCAGATCTACAAAGCCTTTGCTTGGGAAGCGCGACTTCAGAATCTTACAAAGTTCCTCCTCAATGCGCTCGCCACTAATGATCTTGATACGCTCGGCATCACGCTGAAGCGCCGCAAAGGTTTCGTCTTCGATGTAAAAATTGAGCTGTGTAGCAAAGCGAATGCATCGCAGCATACGCAATGGGTCGTCAGAGAAAGTGATATCTGGATCGAGTGGCGTGCGGATAATGCCATCCCACAAATCATCCAAGCCGCCAAAAGGATCTACTAGTTCACCAAAACGCTCTTTGTTAAGGCAGATAGCCATAGCGTTAATGGTGAAATCGCGGCGATTCTGGTCATCTTCCAGCGTCCCGTCTTCCACGATGGGCTTGCGTGAGCCACGGTTATAACTCTCCTTTCGGGCTCCCACAAACTCGATCTCTGTTCCCTTATATTTCACCTGCGCCGTACCGAAGTTGCGAAACACAGACACATGGGCTTTTCCACCAAGTTCGCGGCGAAGCTCCTGCGCCACTTCGATACCGCTCCCCACCACTACGACATCGATATCATTAGACGGACGTTCTAGGAAGATATCACGCACATATCCTCCTACCACGTAACATTCCACCCCAAGGCGGTCGGCTGCTGCCGTTATATGATGAAAAATATCTTTATCTAATAGCTGTGCCAGTTCGGCATCGGTGTATTCACGCATGGTTTGATAAGCAAAATATAGACTGCAAAGGTACGCTTTTTCGCCCATATAGACAAATTATCATCTCACAATAGAAGTCTCAATGGAAGAGAAATCAATTTATTTTTGATTGAGAATTAATTTATTTTTCTTCGAAAATTAATTTAATTTTATATCCTGCAGAAGCGATATCAGACGATGCTGTGGACGATTAGGGGTGACAGGAAACGTCATTAGAGGGTGTGAGAACGATTCAAGGGACACGTCATAGACACGGCGTGGGTTTCACATATATTTATATAAGAGATTTTGTCAATTCGTTTGGAATGCTTAACTTTGCCATCAAAAAGGACGAAATGCAACAAGATAACAGCAAAACAGAGTTACAGTTTCAGCAGACCATAGCTTCCTGTCGCGAATTGTTTACCAAGAAGCTGCACGACTATGGTGCTTCATGGCGCATCTTGCGCCCCTCATCATTGACCGACCAGCTGTTTATCAAGGCCAAACGCATACGTTCCATCGAGATTACGGGCGTCAACAAGGTGGGAGATGGCATCGATCAGGAGTTCGTAGCGCTAATCAATTACGGCATCATCGGCTTGATTCAGCTTGAGAAAGGCTTCTCTGACCATATCGACCTCACTCCGGCAGAAGCCACGGATCTCTATGACCGCTTCAGTGGCGAGGCATTGACCCTGATGAAGCATAAGAATCACGACTATGGTGAGGCGTGGCGCGATATGCGTATCAGCAGTTACACGGATTTGATTCTTACCAAGATTGAACGCATCAAGGAGATTGAGGATCTGCATGGCAACACGCTCGTGAGCGAAGGTATTGATGCCAACTATATGGATATCATCAACTATGCCGTATTTGGAGTAATCAGGTTGCGAGAAAATGACGACACAACACAAGCAACTAGCTCTTGCCACTGCGATTAACGTCAGTCGTCTGTTGGTGGCAGCCGTCTTTATCTTCTCTGGATATGTCAAGGCTGTTGACCCACTAGGCACGCAATATAGAATTAACGACTATGTAGCTGCCGTAGGACTGGCCGGCGAGGTGGCTCAATGGATGACGCTTGCGATGAGCATATCGCTCTCAGCAGTGGAGTTCTGCCTTGGCATCTTTCTGCTATTTGCCATCCGTCGCCGTCTAGCAAGCAAACTATTGGTGGCGTTCATGGTGGTGATGACCCTTGTGAGTGTGTGGCTTGCAGGATGGAATCCTATCAAAGACTGTGGATGCTTTGGTGATGCGATTCACCTAACCAATGCGCAGACGCTGGCTAAGAACATCGTGCTCTTGGCATTATCATTGCTGATAGCCTACAAGCCGCTCAAGATGATGCGGTTTATCTCCAAGACCAATCAGTGGATAGTGACCAACTATGCCATCCTCTTCATCGTCGGCACATCGGCAATAAGCCTGCGTTATCTGCCGTTATTCGACTTTCGTCCCTACCATATCGGTGCCAACATCCCCAAAGAGATGGAGATTCCGAAAGGAGCCAAGCAACCGAAGTTTGACACAACGTTCATTCTTGAGAAAGATGGCGTGCGCAAGGAGTTTACCATCGACCAGTATCCTGACTCCACGTGGACGTTCATAGATAGCAAGACGGTGATGACCGAAGAGGGATTTGTGCCGCGCATCTCTGACCTATCGATCACCAATGAGAAGACGGGGAACGATGTGACCGACTCTATCGTGCGTCACAAAGGATATATCTTCGTACTCGTGGCGCCCCATCTAGAGTATGCTGACGATGCCAACTTTGGTGATATCGATCGCATCAGCGAATATTGCAAGGACAACAATATCCCCTTCGTAGGGCTAACGGCTAGCAGCGACAAGGGCATCGCACATTGGCGCGATCTCACAGGAGCCGAATATCCATTCTACACGTGTGACGAGACCGTGCTGAGGACAATGATACGAAGTAACCCCGGGCTGATATTGCTCAAGGACGGCACCATCCTCAACAAGTGGAGTCACAATGCCTTGCCTGCTGCCGAGGAATTTCAAGCGCCTATCGCACGCGCCGCCATCGGGCAGATATCGAAGCAGAGCATCGCTGACAGAGTACTGCTCATTGTGATGTGGTTTGTCTTGCCACTGGCACTGCTTACCCTTGCCGATCGGTTATGGTCATGGACCAAATGGCTCAGACTCAGAAAGAAACTGAAAAAAGAAAATTCATACAATACAAAACAAGAACTTTTAACTGAAAAAGAAAATGAGAAAGAAAATTGTTGCAGGCAACTGGAAAATGAATGAGAACCTGCAAGAGGGCGTAGCTCTGGCAAAAGAGATCAACGAATCATTGGTAGCTGACAAGCCAAACTGCGGTGTAGTGATCTGCACACCATTCATCCACTTGGCAAGCGTTGCTGCTGTGCTCGACTCTAGCGTTGTTGAGCTCGGTGCTGAAAACTGCGCTGACAAGGAGAAGGGTGCTTACACAGGTGAGGTTTCAGCTGCGATGGTAAAGAGCACTGGTGCTCAATACGTTATCTTGGGTCACTCTGAGCGTCGTCAATACTACAATGAGACTCCTGAAGTGCTCAAAGAGAAGGTAGAACTCGCATTGAAGAATGGCTTGAAGGTAATCTTCTGCTGTGGCGAGACTCTCGAGGAGCGCGAAGCTAACAAGCAGAACGAGGTAGTAAAGGCTGAACTCGATGGTTCTGTATTCCACCTCAGCGCAGAGGATTGGAGGAACATCGTTTTGGCTTACGAACCCATCTGGGCTATCGGTACAGGCAAGACCGCTACTAGCGACCAAGCTGAAGAGATGCTTGCTTACATCCGTAGCATCGTAGCAGAGAAGTATGGTGAGGCTGCTGCTGACGATACCACTATCCTTTATGGTGGTAGCTGCAAGCCTAGCAACGCTGCTGAGCTCTTCGCTAAACCTAACATCGATGGTGGACTGATCGGTGGCGCTTCTCTGAAGGCTGCTGACTTCAAGGGCATCATTGACGCTTGGAAGAAGTAATCCATCCATAACGTCACACACAGACCAGCAGTCCGCCTATAAACATAAACCCGGACTGCCGGTCTGTTCGTTATCTTAAGGCGGTTTCTGAAAACTATCTTTGAAGGATTTTTTTTGAATTCTAGCCGAGCAGATTTCACTTCCTTTCTGAAAGAGTATAGCGAGCTATGCTACTGATAAAGAAGGAAAAAGATGCCGGATAAAAACAGAAAAGACACAAAGAGTATCCGTCTGAAGACGAAAAATAAATGTGCGTAGAATTAATAGAACACGCCTTAAACAATCTTAATCATATGAAGAAAACAGTAGCAATACTCTTTTTGCTGCTCATAGCAAACCTTAGCGTATGGGCGCAAGGTTCGGTAACTGTGACACAAAGCGCAGATATCGATGCACTGGTCAATGGCAGAAACAACAAAGCCAACAACAAAGACCAATCCAAGAAAAACAAACGCACTGAACAAAACAAACCATCCAACACACAGACAGCTAAGAAACAAGACTTATCAAGAGTGATCAAGCTACCCACGGCAACGCCGGTAGCGCCACGAACCGAGATAAAGATTGCCGCACCTAAGCCTGCGGCTTCATCCACACGCACCCGAACAGTAGCCGTGGTGCGACGTCGCGTACGTCACAACAAAGGTGGCAAGCGCACCGTAATGAAACAGAAGATACTCACCGGGGCTCACAAAGCTAAGGGATTCAGAATACAACTATACAGCGGAGGCAACACGCGCAAGGATCGTGAACAAGCCGAGCAGATTGGTCTCAAGGCCAAGGCGGTGGCCAACGACCAGCCCGTATATGTCCATTTCTACGCTCCTAGATGGATGTGCTACATGGGCAACTTTGTGGAATATAAGGATGCGCAAGTGATTCTACGCAAACTCAAGAGCAATGGATTTGACGGAGCCAACATCGTACGCACCATGATCACCGTACGCGATGCTTCATACAGAGACATTGACGACAACTATATGGACTATTAAAGAATGGAAACTAATACTGAATATCGCGAGGGACTGGACCAACTCGCACAGCACTATCATGAGATACTGACCTTGCTAGGCGAGGATCCTGAACGTGAGGGACTGGTCAAGACCCCTATGCGCGTGGCTAAAGCAATGCAGGTGCTCACAAGAGGGTACATACAGGATCCTAAACAGGTGCTGCTAGATGCGCTCTTTGAAGAGAAATATAACCAGATGGTTATCGTTAAGGATATCGACTTCTTCTCTATGTGTGAGCATCATATGCTCCCCTTCTATGGCAAAGCGCATGTGGCATACATCCCTAATGGGTATATCACGGGGCTAAGCAAGGTGGCACGCGTGGTAGACATATATAGTCACCGGCTGCAAGTGCAAGAACGACTCACCGAGCAGATTAAGGACTGTATCCAGCAGGCCCTCAAACCTATGGGTGTGATGGTGGTCATCGAAGCCAAGCACATGTGTATGCAGATGCGTGGCATTGAGAAACAAAACTCTATCACCACCACATCGGCGTTCAGCGGTGCGTTCAACCAAGCCAAGACGAGGGAGGAGTTTATGAATCTGCTACGTACCGACTCGAAGAGAATATAATTATTTTATAACAATAGTAATAATATGTGTATTTTAAAAGTAAAACAAATGAAAGCAAAACAAATCATCACGCTCATGATTGCATGCACTGCCATGCTCTTAATGACCTCATGTCTGAACGACAGCGAATCAAACTCTAACTACACCTACGAGCCTTACACCACGGCTGAAAAGGCTGCTAAACTGCTGAACATGCAGGGGTCTTACTCGGGTCAGATCTATTACAACATCAATACGGCTACTGGCAAGTACGACTCCACTACCGTAAGCGCTGTGATTACAGCCACCGACTCTCTCGTACGCTTCACCAACGTTCCAATGGAGGTGTTCACCAGCGGACTGGACTCGCGTTACAAGGATAGCGTCAAAGTCAATACCGTACTGCCTGTATTGGAAGCCACGCTACACATTTATCTGCCTTGGGGATATAACAAGTCGGACCTTGGTGACGGATGCTACTACCAGATCTTCCCTAAATCTTGGCAAGCATCTACTATGATTGATTTTAACGGAAAACAGAAGCTATGCACCATTGTCTTCGAACAGACCAACACAGCATACAGTTCAATCGGTTACTACTCAAAGGATTGGTTCAAGTGTAACCTAGTGGTTAAGTCGGTGACCATCCAAGGGTCTATCAACGAATACACCATGCATGCTCCTCTGGGCATAGCACTTAAAAAGCAATAAGCTATGAAGCTCGTTTCATGGAATGTCAATGGTCTACGCGCTTGCGTGGGCAAGGGGTTTAAAGAAGCATTTGAGGCGATGGATGCCGACTTTGTCTGCTTGCAGGAAACCAAGATGCAAGCGGGGCAACTGGACATCGCGTTCCCTGGATACACCTCTTATTGGAACTATGCCGATAAGAAGGGGTATAGCGGCACAGCTATCTTTACCCGCAAAGAGGTGCTAAACGTCACATACGGCATCGGCATAGACGAACACGATCACGAAGGACGCGTCATCACGATTGAGACGGAGGCTTTCTTCTTGGTTTGTGTCTATGTGCCCAACTCCCAAGATGCACTGCGACGCCTCGACTATCGTATGCGATGGGAAGACGATTTCCAACATTACGTGAAACAGCTGGATGAGAAAAAGCCTGTCATCGTGTGTGGCGACCTCAACGTGGCACACGAAGAGATTGACCTAAAGAACCCCAAGACCAACCGTCGCAACGCGGGATTCACGGATGAAGAAAGGTCAAAGATGACGCAATGGCTTCACAATGGCTTCACGGACACCTTCAGATGGCTCTATCCTGACACGATTACCTACTCGTGGTGGTCATATCGCTTCCATGCTAGAGAGAAGAATGCGGGGTGGCGTATCGACTATTTTATTGCCTCTGACCGTCTGAGGGAACGTATCAGTGACGCAAAGATACATACCGAGATCATGGGCAGCGATCATTGTCCGGTGGAACTAGAACTTGGAGAATGAAAGCGCAGATCAAGGTTATCCTACTCTTACTAACGGTTGTTGTGGCTGCACTGGCTTACGCTTTGTCGCCACAACAATTCTCTTTGGGGTCATACCATCTTAAGAAGGTGAGCCTTTTACAACTGAAGAGAGCTTCCACACCTCATGCAGCGACACCGAAGAAGAAGCTCGCCAAGAGACCTTCAGCACCAGCTAAAGCTGAAGAAGCGAAGCCCGACACCTCTCATCAGGTGATATTATTGTTTGGCGATTCGATGCTAGAGGGTCTCACACGACGCTTGGACGACTATACGGCAGCCAATGGATACGAGCTGCATACCGTGATATGGTATAGTTCGTCTACCGAGACGTGGGCAACGACGGCGACACTGGAGCATTACATAGCCCAGTATCAGCCATCTTACTTCCTCTTATGTCTAGGAAGCAATGAGCTTTTCGTCAATGATCTGGACCAACGCGACCAATACATCAAGACATTGGTGCAGAAGATGGGTGACAAGCCCTTTGTCTGGATTGGACCACCAAACTGGAAAGAGGATACGGGCATAGACCAGCTTATATGCGACAATGTGGGCAAGGGGGCTTACTTTGATAGCAGCCGCCTCAATCTCACACGTGGGAAAGACGGTCGCCATCCTACGTTCAGTGCGGCAGCAGGTTGGGCCGACCTGATTGCCAAATGGATGTCAAGTAGCCAGTGTGACCATCCTATCAAGATGAATCGGCCTACCAAGAACGGACACGCTAAGGTGGAACTTCTCAATCCCGACTTCCCTGGTTACTAAGAGTAAGGATATAGATATTAAAAAAGACTTGAAGCTAAGTGGCTTCAAGTCTTTTTTAATGGCGGGTTCTATAGATTTTCTTTGATGGATTGTTGAATATTAGCCGAGCAAATTCTACCTTTCATCTGAAGGAACATAGCAGACTAAGCGACTGATGACGGAAGAAAAAAATGCCAAATAAAATCAAAACGACACAAAGAGACATCCGTCTTAAAACGAAAATAATTGTGCATAGAACTTATAGAGCACGTCTTTAAGATCATTGCAAACTGAGATTAATCGGGAAGAAAACACGTGTGGGCACAGGATGGTGCTCCTTTATAGCTGGCTTCCAACGTGGAAGGTCTCGCAATACCTTTATCACCTCACGATCGACAAGCGGTTGGGATGGGCTTAACATGACAAAATGATCAAGGCTTCCGTCCTTATTAACAATAAAGGTAACCAACAAGCGTAAGTCTGAACTGGCGGCTTGAGCACTAGATAAGTTGAGATTCTGACTGAGATAGCTCAGCACGCCAGCCCTATCTCCATTGGGATAGGAAGCCATAGAATCAGCCACAAGACACAAACTATCCACGTGTCCGTAAATCATATCTTCTGTAATCGATGTTGAAGAATATGCAGCTACGGGTTCTTCTTGCCACTTGCGGAAGGTCTTGGTAAGGAATGAGCGGAGATACTGCGTAGGTACCATAGAGATGTTGTGCAAGGTTGGTGTGCCACCGAGGTCAAACAAGACGTTATCTCCTAGCAAAGCTACTTGTTGCGGCATCAGATCAAGGCGAATCTCTTCGGTCTCTTGCTCATCTATAATTGCCGTTGCATAAAGCATTCCTTCAAACTCTGATCTAGACTCATACCCCTTTAGCTTTCGGGCATTGAAGATATCGTCCGTAGAAAGCATTCGGTCGTGAATCAAATCATAGTTGAAATAGCGTCGTTCCATCTTCCCTTGCAGTGAGTCGGCATCTCTCACCTCTCGTTCTCCTACAAGAATCACCAAGCGATTAGGCACTGTGGCTAACATACGAAGCTTATAGTCAGCATAGGTCTTATGCAGTCCTGGCGTCTCAGGCATACTATCAAGCGCATTTCCTAAGCCTTCAGCATAGTGGGCAAAGGCTTCTTGCTCGGGACAAAAGCTGTCAGCGTTATAAGACGTAGAGTCGGCAAAGAAGAACGAGGTAAGCGCTTTCTGTAACGCCCAACACCGCGAATTGTCTATCACTCGTGGCCATTCTACGTCCATATGCACAATGGATAGCTCTTTGGCTCGCTGATAGAGATGGTAAGAGTCGTCATAAGCCACGGCGTTGCGGGTGGTTTGCGCATGCAGAAAGCTAACGCCAGCACTCAGATGCAGTGCCACGAGCAAGGCGCAGCACATTCGACGGGCTACGTTCATTGCTGTTTGCGTTTAGCGGCAGCTTCCTTTGACGAGAAGAAAACGCCATCCATATCTACCTTACCCGAGTATCTGATCGACTCGCGATTGGAATTGATCACACAGACATCGGCTGCACCATTATTATATACGTCCATGATCACTTGATAATTGTCCATATCATGGCGACACTCAGCTACAATCTGATGGTGACCATCTTTGGCGATGGTTTCCTTATAGCTCTTCAGTGGGGAGATAAACAGCATACCAGGACCTTTGCCAACGGGTGCCATATACACTCTGCCAAAGTAAGGCAGAAACAGTCCGATGCTATCACCGCTTACCTCAACGCCCCAATCATCGGTGAGATGAATAGATGGCGTACGTGAAGGATACATAAAATCGACAAAGATACGATAGCGACGTTGCTCTAAACGCTGCTTAACCACATTGGCGGTGACACGTTGCACGTCAGCTTTGGTTAGTTGTCTACCTTCTGAATCGAAGGTCGTGGTGGCGCATCCCACCAATATGATACCTAAGAATAATGCTAATAGAAATCTTTTCATAATAGTATTCCTTTCTATTATAAGGTAATCAGATTATTTAATCATTGCCTACCGATTCCACTTTGGGTGCTTGCACATGCTCGACCTTAGACGTGGCAACGGCTGGAAGATTGCGTTGTGGAACAGAAGGAACGATTTGTGGCTGGCTTTCTGAGCTACCTTCATCGATCACTTCATCACTTTCTGAATGCTTGGCAGGTTCAGGCACTGTATTCTTACGGGCGTTCTCTGCTTCCTCGGCTTTACGTTTTGCTTCTTCATCGGCCTTCACACGCGCGATAGAATCATCACGGTTTTCTTTCAATGTGGGCCAAAGGTAATCACCTACAACGTCCAGATTATCATAATCGGGAGCTGCAACGTTGGGGTTCTCAGCCTCTTCGGTGCTAACAACAGCCTCTGGTGAGTCAACAACGAGATTGTAAACAAATCCTCCAACTACTACCAGCACGATGGCTAGCAGGCTGAAGCGGAAAGTTTTGGTATGTATAAAGCCTTTCTTGGGGGCTTGTTTGGCATTGTTCATAATCGCTTATCTTTTATGCAAAAGTAATCGTTTTTGGTAAAACACCCAAATTTTTATAGTTTTTTCAGTGCATTATAATAAGGTGGGTTATGCATGAACAGAAGTCAAGAACGCCTCTACCGATTCTTCTTCTAATACGCTATAAATATATGGAAAGGGATTATTAGTAGATAAAGGGAAAGAGAACGAAGAGTAGGATGTGGCGATTGGCTTACTTTAACAAGCGTTTAGGTCTGCTAAAAGAGGAAGAGGAGATGATAGGTTGAGGATGAAATGGGATACTTAATCAACGATTTCAGATGGAAATAGGGGCAATTCTACCTTTTCTAAACGGCTTCAAAAGTTTACTTTTTTAAATATTTTAATACGTGTAACTATCTGTTAATCAGCCGAAGTAATATTTACTTGAGTTTACTTTTTTATTTTACCACGCATTGAAAGTGGATAAAAAGTGGATTAACTTTGCACCGAACATAAATCAACTGAATACCTAAACTTTTTGCAACATGAAACGATTGATTACCATGTGTACATCTATTGCATGCGCAACACTTCTCTCTGCACAAAACGCACCACAGCTACGTGCAGACAATATCGATGAGGTGCTACACGCAATGACTCTTAAAGAGAAAGCAACTTTAGTAGTGGGAACTGGCTCTGCCGGTCTCACCACAGGCAACCTTGGTTCATATGCCCAGCTAGTACCTGGCGCTGCAGGAACCACCGCTGCCATTCCTCGTCTCGGAATACCCTCAGTGGTACTGTCAGACGGTCCTGCCGGTCTGCGTATCAACCCTACTCGCCCATACGATTCACACACTTACTATTGCACCCACTTCCCTATCGGAACGTGCTTGGCAAGTAGTTGGGATATCAACTTGGTGACGAGCGTAGGTACAGCCATCGGTAACGAAGTGCTAGAATATGGTGCTGACGTATTGCTTGCACCTGGTGTATGTATCCACCGCAATCCTTTGTGTGGACGAAACTTCGAGTATTACTCAGAAGATCCTGTGTTGGCAGGTAACATCGCAGCCGCTTACATCAACGGCGTGCAGAGCCAAGGCGTAGGCACATCTATCAAGCACTTTGCCTTCAACAACCAGGAGACATGCCGATTGGGTAACGATTCACGTGTAAGTCAGCGTGCAGCACGTGAGATTTACCTCAAGCAATTTGAGATTGCGATAAAGAAATCCAACCCTTGGACAGTGATGTCGTCATACAATCTGATCAATGGCACCATGACATCTGAAAGCAAAGATCTCCTCACCACTATCCTTAGAGATGAGTGGGGATACAAAGGCTTGGTGATGACCGACTGGTTTGGTGGCACTGACCCCGTATGGAGAAATGGTAAGGCTGACCGTGCAGCTAACATGGTTGCCGGCAATGACCTGATCGAACCAGGTGTTGAGGGTGACGCTACCGCCATCGAGGAAGCCGTAAAGAGTGGCAAACTCAATGAAAGCGTGCTCGATACCAATGTACGTCGTGTGTTGGAGCTTGTCGTTAAGAGCCCTCGCTTCAAGGGATATAAGTATAGCAACAACCCCAATCTGAAGGCGCACGCACAGGTAACTCGCTCTTCTGCAGCCGAAGGAACCGTTCTTCTGAAGAACAATGAGGTTCTGCCATTGGCTAACAACATCAAGAACGTGGCTCTTTATGGCGTTGCAAGCTATGATCCTATTGCCGGTGGTACTGGCTCGGGTAACGTTAACCGCGCTTACACCGTATCATTGGTTGAGGGATTGCGCAACAACAACTACACCGTAGATGAGACTATCCTCAACGGATACACCACTTACATCAAGCAAGCAAAGGAAGAAATCGCTAAGACTCCACGTGAATGGTGGCAGAACGCTGACCTTCCTAAGGAGACAATACCTACTGACAACGACCTCGCTGCTGCTGTTAAGAGCAACGATGTAGCTATGATCACCCTTCAACGTCTTTCTGGCGAGGGTTCTGACCGCACCGCTAAAGACTTTAATCTCACTTCTGAAGAACTACAATTGGTACAAAAGGTGACTGCAGCCTTCCACAAAGCAGGCAAGAAAGCCGTTGTCGTTCTGAACGTAGGTGGCGTGATTGAGACTGCTTCATGGAAACAAATCCCTGACGCTATCCTCCTTCCTTGGCAGTGCGGACAGGAGTTTGGTAACTCAGTAGCTGACCTATTGTCAGGTCGCCTCACTCCTTCTGGTAAGTTGCCAATGAGTTGGCCAATCGGCTTTAACGAAATCCCATCTTCTAAGAACTTCCCAACAGATGGCATTGAGGTCAACTTCATGGATCGCACTTTGGCCAAATACCAAACCGTAGAAAATGTTGGCTACACCAATTACAACGAAGGTATCTACGTAGGTTATCGTTTCTTCGACTCTTTCAACAAAGAGGTGTCTTACCCATTCGGCTACGGTCTGTCTTACACCACATTCGGATACAGTGACGTGAAGGTTACTGACAATGGCGAAAACGTGAACGTCAACGTGACCATCACTAACACCGGACGTCGCGCCGGTAAGGAAGTGGTACAGCTCTACGTTACCGCTCCTAAGGGTGCAGTGGAGAAACCAGCACAAGAGCTCAAGGCTTTTGCTAAGACCAAGAGCCTCAACCCAGGTCAGAGCGAGACGCTCACACTCGTCGTTGCCAAGGCTGATCTTGCTTCATTCAACGAGAAAGCGAGCGCTTGGGTAACTGATGCGGGCGAATATACGTTCAAGGTGGCTGCTTCCAGTCGCGACATCAAGGGCCAAGGCACACTCAAGCTCAAGGCTTCAAAGGTGAAGGTGCATAACGTTTTGGCTCCAAAGACCAAACTGAACATCCTCAGTAAGAAATAAGCTAACTAAGAATCCTGTTGGTCTCTTGCCCCGGAGACCAACCTCTCACGCCCCTACCCCTGTCTGCCGGTGTCATGATGGCACGGCAAAATCATTCAAGAAGAAAACCTAAATAAATATAAACAACTAATCGTTGTGCACCGTGGGTCTCTCCAAAGATTTGCAAGCGCAACCTAACTAACTACCTATCGTAATTATGAACAAACAAAAGTACATCGCACTGGCACTGATGAGTTGTCTGCTTCCAGCTGCTTCTTTTGCACAAGACACCACTCAGAAAGACTCCGTCGAGAACAATTCGAAAGAGGTGAAGAACCGTAACGTGATGCTCAACGCATCTAGCGCTGACCAGCCACGACAGATTTCGATCGGTCTGCCCTCATCTTTGAGTGCAACAATCTTCGAAGACGGATTACCCGTTTCATACAATGTTTGGGCTGATATGCCTTACTTCTCTTGGTTTGGTGGCACGGCTTACAGCAAAGTGGCAGTGATGAGCCTCTCCGAAACCGCTCTCCAGTTTGGTGCAGTGGGCTACACCGTGGATAGCCATCACCGTCGTTCGGGTGAGAAATTCAATGGTACAGTCAACTACCAGCTCAACCAATATGGTCGTCAGAGCGTTAACGCCACTATCAGCGGTCCTATCGCTAAGGGCTTCGGCTACTTCGTTAACACTCATCAGGTTTGGGATCCAGGTACAGCACACATGGAAGCTTCTCGCCTCCAAAACCGTACACAGGTATATAAAGCCGGTGTGGACAAGCACTTCGCTGACGGAAGAGGTTACATGAGTTTGATCTATCAGTTCTGTAGATACACCTCTAACGGTTCTTCCTACGCTCCATTCGTATTCGTGGGTGATGGTTCGGTGAAGAAATACAATGGTTTCAACTATGGTACCGACTCTTATTATGGAAACGAAGCCTCATCATTCTACTACAAAGACGTGATCACTGGCGAGATCAAGAAGACCACTTGGAAGGACGCTGGTACGACGGACAACCATCAGTTGACCTTCAAACTCGACTACGACTTTAAGAACGGAACACACCTTAACGTAGCTAGCAAGATGAAGCTCGGCGATGTAAGCATGGCAATGAGTGCCGTTTCAGGTATCGTAGACAACAATGGCGGCTACTATCTAGCTGACGGAAGCGCATACAAAGGTGACAAAATCCAGAACCGCTGGATGATGTATGTACCTGGATACGAGCGTTCTTGGCTCACCACTGCCACACTGACAGGCAAGAGCAAGAACCAAAGACACTCTTGGCGTGTAGGTGCCAACTTCTGGTACAACCGCGCTCAGGTGAAGCAGATGAACACCGTGATGGCACACGAGGTATGTCCTGATCCCGCTCAGCTCTATATGAAGAGCTCAGATGGACTGCTCCAACCTTACATGAGCTTCAACCCAGGTAGTGGTGAGTACTATGATGGTCATGAGAACAAGATGGCTATCTACCTCAGCGACGACTGGACAATCTCTCGCCACTTGTGGATGAGCCTCGGTGCACGCCTCGAATACCTCGCATATAGCGGTCGCGGTGCTTTGAATCCAACCGATAACGATACCTATAACACCCGTACTATGGGTTGGTATCTGAACAACGGAACCAGCAAACTGACTCGTTTCACGGGCGACTGGCTCAATCCTGCCCTCACATACAACATCCGTTACACCATCTCTCATGGTTTCGGACTCGTAGGCGAATACGTTTATGTACGTCAACGTCCTAATCTTCAGGACTATGCTGGTGCTAGCATGCCTACCACAGCACCTGTTAACATCAACATGGGACGTGGTGGTATCTTCTACAACACACCTTGGATGCAGTTGGTATCACAGGTATCGTTCATCTCTCAGACCAACTATAAGAGCCGTAGCCAGTTCTATCACACCATGCAGAACGATGGCGGTGGTTACAAGGCAGGCACTGAGGTTAGCGTAACTCAGCCTATCACCTATAACATTCAGACCGTAGGATGGACCACTGACGTAGTGCTCACTCCGTTCAAGGGCTTCACCTTCCATGGATTGTTGACTTTGCAGAACCCTGTTTACAAGAAGTTTAAGGTGTTTGCAACCTTCCCCGACGGTGTAACCGATGGTGCAGATGTGACCGACAACACCGTTACCGCTATGTCAAAGACCCTCATCGAGCTCGATCCTTCATACGCTTGGAAGCAGTGGCGAGTATGGTTGAGCTTCCGTTACTTCAGCAAGCAGTACATCAACAAGACCAACAGTCTCTACTTCAATGGTCACTGGGAGTCGTTCGGTGGCTTGAGCTATGCACTGAACAAGAAGGTCAACTTCGCTCTGAACGTGGTTAACATCTTCAACCAGAGCGGTGCAACAGGTTCAATCAGCGCTGCTGACCTTGTAACTGACACTAGCAAGTATAAGAACTACCTCATGTCAGGATCTTATATCCGCCCATTCGAGGTATCGCTCTCTACGACCATCAATTTCTAAAGGTTGTTTTAGTATAGATATTTTAACTTTTTTCATGCAGCCGTGCCACTCTTTACGAAATGTCGCCTATGTGGCATTAGCAAGGAGCGGCACGGCCTTTTTTTTAACGAATGATTTATGAATAAGATACAGAAGATCGTTTCTCTGCTGCTCCTCTTCGCTCTAAGCAGTACGGCTTGGGCGCAGAAAGCAACCAGGAACAGTACCACCAATCGTCTGAACAAGGTGAAAGTGGTGATCGATAATGACTTTTGTGGTGACCCCGATGGCCTATTCCAGTTGGCACATCAGATGCTTTGCACCACTTGTGACGTTCGTGCCATCGTGGGCGGACACCTCTCTGATGCTGGAGGATTTACCAATCGCAAGGACCAAGCTACCGAATCATGCGAGAAAGCCGAAAAGGTGCTCGAGCTGATGGGGCTCAAAGGCACCGTGAAGGTTGTGCCTGGAGCTGAGAACGGACTTACCTCTACCACCGAACCGATACGCTCGCAGGGTGCGCAAGCCATCGTTGACGAGGCTCGCCAGTGCACACCCGACCATCCATTGTACGTCCTTTGCGGTGCCAGTCTGACCAATATAGCTTGCGCACACCTCATGGATCCATCCATTGACGACAAAGTGGTCTTGGTATGGATAGGCGGACAAGAGTACACCGGCGTCAGCGCCTACCCTCCCCCAGGCTATTCGAAGGTGGAATACAACCTCAATCTGAGTATTGCTGCAGGTCGCGTGATCTTCAATGACAGCAAGATGCGCATCTGGCAAGTACCCCGCGACGTGTATCGTCAGTGCCTTTATGGTCTAGACGAGATGAAACTCAAGGTCGAGCCTTATGGAAAGGTGGGCCAATACATCAGCGAACAGATCCTCAACACCATCAATGCATGTGAGAATTATGGCATCGCTATGGGCGAATGTTATATCATGGGCGACAGTCCGTTGGTGCTCTTGACGGCCTTACAGAGTGGTTTCGAAGCCGATCCTTGCTCTAGCAGCTATCAGTATGTGCAATGTCCTACAATCAATGAGGACGGAACATACGGCATGAACCACAATGGTCGCCTCATCCGCGTATATACTCACGTGGACACACGATTGATGTTTGGTGACTTTGAAGCTAAGATGGCTCTGCATTATCCTAAGAAATAATTGCAACTATAGTATAACCTAACCAATAATTGACGTATGAAAACAAATCAGATTTTCATTCTTTCAGCTGCAACGATGCTCGTACTAGGCTCGTGGGCAGCCGCTCCTAAATGGAAGCAGATCAAGAAAGGACAATACAACCTTGTGGAACAACCCAATGGACCTACGCTAGGCTACTCACCTAAGTCGGGCGTGAAGCTCATTGAGAAGGACGGATGCGTATTCAAAGACCTGAACCGCAACGGCAAACTAGACAAATATGAGGACTGGCGACTATCCTTTGACGAGCGTGCACGTGACCTTGCTGCCCAACTAAGTGATGACGAGATAGCCGGACTGATGCTCTATTCGGCTCACCAACAAGTACCCGCACTGAGCTCGGGCTATGGTGCTTCGACCTATAAGGGCAAGCCTTTCGATAAGAGCGGGTGCAAGGCATCGGATCTGAGCGACTTGCAGAAGAAATTTCTCAAGGAGGATAACGTTCGCGCCGTGCTCGTAACGAAGGTTAAGAGTTCGGAGGTGGCTGCAGAATGGAGTAACAACATGCAAGCGTATGTGGAGGGATTGGGTCATGGTATCCCTACCAACAACTCCACCGACCCACGTCATGAGACGACCGCCAACGCCGAATACAACTATGGTGCGGGCGGTGACATCTCCAAATGGCCTACCACCTTGGGCCTGGCAGCTACTTTCTCACCCGAGCTGGTCAAAGAGTTTGGCGAGATTGCAGCCAAAGAATATCGTGCATTAGGTATCACCACAGCCCTTTCACCACAGATCGATCTCGCATCAGAACCGCGTTGGACACGATTCACCGGTACCTTTGGTGGCGATCCAAACCTCACCACTGACCTTGGCAGAGCATACATTGACGGATTCCAAACCTCAAAGGGTAACAAAGAGATTGCCAACGGATGGGGATATGAAAGCGTCATTGCAATGGCGAAGCACTGGCCTAGCGGCGGTCCTGAAGAAGGCGGACGCGATGCTCACTTCTGCTACGGCAAGTATGCCGTGTACCCTGGCAACAACTTCAATCAGCACCTGCAATCATTCCTCGAAGGTGCTTTCAAGCTAGACGGACCTACCTCAAAGGTGGGAGCTATCATGCCTTACTATACCATTTCCACTGGTATCGATCCATCAGGTAAGAACGTTGGTAACAACTTCAGCCATTACATCGTGACCGATCTGCTCCGTAACAAGTATGGATATGACGGCGTGGTATGTACCGACTGGGCTGTGACACGTGACAACAATGCCGTGAAGGACTTTGGCGGAATGTGCTGGGGTGTAGAGACGCTGTCCGTTGCACAACGCCACTATGAGATCTTGAAAGCCGGTGTGGACCAGTTTGGTGGTAACAACGACAAGGGTCCAGTGCTTGAGGCATTCGCTATGGGACGCAAGGAGTTTGGCAATGACGCATGGAACAAGCGCATTCACGAATCGGCTCGTCGCTTGTTGATGCCGATGTTTGAGACCGGTCTCTTTGAGAATCCTTACCTCGACGTAGAAGAGACCAAGGCTATCGTAGGTAACAAGGACTTCATGCAGAAAGGCTATGAGGCTCAGGTGAAGAGTATCGTGATGCTGAAGAATCATCAGAACACGCTTCCTCTCAAGGACAGTAGGCTAAAGGTGTATATCCCTAAACGTCACTATCCATCCGTGAGCGACTTCTTTGGCAATAAGACCAAGGATTATTGGGACTATCCTATCGACCTGAACATTGCTCGTAAGTACTATCAGGTGGTGGACAATGCGGCTGATGCCGACTTCGCTCTCTGCTTCATCGAAGGTCCAATGAGTGGTACTGGATATGACGTAGACGATGTTGCAAAAGGTGGCAATGGCTATGTGCCTATCAGCTTGCAGTATAACGACTATACCGCAACCACTGCACGTGAGGTAAGTATGGGTGGTGGCGATCCTAAGGAGAACTTCACCAACCGTACCTATAAGGGTAAAACAGTGAAGACAGCCAACCGCGATGACCTGCAGATGGTGCTCGACACGAAGAAAGCCATGGGCAACAAGCCCGTAGTGGTGGCTCTAGCAGCTACTCGCCCAGTGGTAGTGGCGGAGTTTGAGAAGGCTGCCGATGCCATCCTCGTAAGCTTCGGTACCAGCAACCAACCCTTCCTTGACCTCATCAGCGGCAAGAACGAACCTTCTGCACTGCTCCCCTGCCAGATGCCACGTGACATGAATACCGTGGAAGAGCAGCAGGAAGACGTGCCTCGCGATATGGTTCCTTACTTTGATTCAGAAGGTAATAGGTACGACTTCGGCTTCGGCTTGAACTGGAGCGGTGTGATTCGCGACTCACGTACACAGAAATACAAATAGGGCATCAATCTCAATACACATGCAACAAGGGTGAATAGCATCACCCAAAGTTTATCAATGGTCGGAGCAGAGACGCTCCGCTCCGGCCTTTATCACTTTATCGGAACAGCAAGAACATCGAGAATACAAAACAATACGGACGATATCAGGTGCCGTCAAAGATGCTTTTATCTTCCGATAGCGGTGAAATTAAACCGAAAAACAATTTATTTCTTTCGGAAAAATAAATTAATTTTGTAGGAAAAATAAATTATTTCTTTCCCTCAGACTGCCTCCCTCAGTAGATGAGCGAGGACGTATGAGAATGGAAAACAAATGCGGAAGAAATGTAAGAAGATATCGGTGAACTAACGGAAGAGAAAGTTTACTTTTTCAGCCCCATCGATTCGGCTATCATTCTGATATTCAAAGACAAAGAAAATCTAAAAATTTACTTTACAGGTTTACCTCCTATTGATTATCTAGAAGAAAGCCATTACTTTTGCAAACAGAAAAAACGAATAACATTAAAACCTAACAACAACTAACTAGAAATGAAGAAAATTCTCTTATCAATTGCCGCATTAGCAATGGCTGTCGTTGCTATGGCACAGGGACCACAGGTTCGTGTTCAGGCAGGTGTGCTCGAAGGAGTAGACTCGTCAGGTGTGAAAATATTCAAGGGGGTACCTTTTGCAGCACCTCCAGTGGGCGACCTTCGTTGGAAAGCACCACAGCCCGTACAGGCATGGAGCGGTGTGAGAAGCGCAAAGGAGTTTGGCCCTAACCCAATCCAGTATAACGCATTCGGTGATATGATCTTCGGTACAGACAAGTTTTCTGAAGACTGTCTCTACCTTAACGTATGGTCACCTTATAAGACCGGTAATGAGAAGCTTCCCGTGTTGATCTATTTCAACGGTGGTGGTCTCACATCAGGTTCGGGTAGCGAGCCTCGTTATCAAGGTTTGACCCTCGCACGTAAGGGCATCATCGTGGTAACAGCCAACTATCGTGAAGGTATCTTCGGTTTCTTCGCTCATCCACAGCTATCTAAAGAGACCGACTATAAAGGCTCAGGCAACTATGGCTTCATGGATCAGGCAGCCGCTATCAAGTGGGTTAAGGACAATATCGCTGCCTTCGGTGGTGATCCTAACCGCGTAACCATCGACGGTGAGAGCGCAGGATCAATGTCAGTGAGCGCCTTGATGGCATCGCCTATGTCTAAAGGCTTGATCAACCAGGTGATGGCATCAAGCGGTAGCGTAGTGGGTTCACGCGCTGTGGCTACGCTGAAGGACGCAGAGAAAGCTGGCGAAGCATTTGCCAAGCAGGTGGGTTGCAAGAAGATCAGCGACTTGCGCAATATGTCTGCCGAGGAGCTCAACAAGGCTTACAAGCCCGGTGGCGTACCTATGTACTGCGTAGATGGTAAGTTCTTCACCGAGCAACCACTTGAGACCTATCTCAAAGGCGAACAAGCACAGGTGCCTGCACTGATCGGTAACAACAACTGCGAGCTACCAGTGATGGTCTTCATGGGCGGCAAGGCTCCTACAGTGGAGAACCTCAAGCCTGCTGTAGAAGCTTACTTCGGCACTGATGCCAACACCATCCTTGACCTTTATGGTATCAAGACCGATGCTGACATCGTAACAATGCCAGGTTATACCCTCGGTGGTGATATGTTCATCGCCTACTCTACATGGAAATGGACTGACCTCTTGCGTCAGACCAGCAAGCAACCCGTCTATCGTTACGTTTACTGCCACCCACGTCCAGAGACGACACTGACCGACAAGGAACCCGGACTAGCAGGCGGCACTACCGAGAAGAAGGCTGATGCGCCAAAGGTTCCAGCTAACCCAGGTGCTGTTCACTCTGCTGATATCGAGTATGCGATGGGTAACCTCGCCACCAACACGATGTTCAAGTGGGACGCTACTGACTACCAAGTGTCTGAAATCTTCCAGCAGTTCTACCTCAACTTCGTGAAGACGGGCAATCCTAATGGTCTTGGTCTGCCTCAGTGGGACACCACCAATGGCAAGAGCGTAGCGCCTGTGATGCACATCGACTTGGTAAGCAAGCAGGTGGTAGATCCTAAGGTAGAAGCTCGATACAACACCATCGATCCTTTGCTACTCAAGAAGTAATTGTTTCATTCATATATAGGTGGGGGTTGGCATGGTGTGTTTATAGATAATAGTTAAGTTTTCGGTTGCCAATCCCTCCTCAACTAACAAGTCTCCACTACAAATAATTACGGCTCTCCAGTGACTGGAGAGCCGTAATGCTATATATAAGTTTTGTCTACTGTGCATCATCTGTATAGAGATGTTCCACCCGTGACTCAAATTCTTTCTCCGGAACACATGCTTGGCGACGCATACGCAGACGATAATTGTAGATGGTCTGAGGCGAATAATGCAAGAACTCAGCTATGCTCACACTATCGGTAACGCCTAGCACCACCAGCGCGTAGATGCGGAACGAGCTAGGAAGCTCCGTGGTAGCAGAGTCGATGCGATACTCGGGCTTAAGCAGCTCGTTCATCTTCTCCACATAATCCGAATACATTCCGAGGAAAGCATGGTCAAAATGCTGATAGAACTCTTTGGCTTGTTCGTCTATCTCTGATGAAGAACTGAGCGAACGGAGCGCTTGACGCACATTGCCCGACTTGATCTGAACGGTCAGCGACTTACGCATCTTGTTCTCATAGCTCATATAGCTGGACACAAGCCGATAGACATTGACAAAGTTGGTGTTATATGATTTCAAGCTGCCACGTAGCTGATGATTGGCCACGCGAAGCTTCTGACTGAGCTGCTCCTTGCTTTCAATAAGACGTTCTTGATATTCCTGGGCTTCCTCCAAGCGTGAAAGCGATCGCTTCAGGTCGTTTCTGCGACGGATGGAATAGCGTAAGGAGAAGAACACCACAACCAGTGCCACTGCCAACAGACCTGCTATGACCGAGATGATAATCATGCGATGCTGGATGGATGTGTAGAAACACATATTGATCTGGTTCAGCATGCCCACCACATCCATGGCGCGTGTGAGGTCTTGATAGGTGGTGATATTCTCTGCGCAGACCTGTGAATAACGATAAAGGCGCTCCATGTCACGCTTGGGCGCAAGGACCTGAACGAGCGATATGAGCGACTGCACCTCGGTGTTGGCAAGCTTTGCATCGTTGATAGCCGACTGAATGAGGTAATATTCATACTCGGTCTCGTTGCCTTGCTCAAGATAGAGAAGTGCCACGATATAAGCTAGGTCGGCTGCCACGAACGAGGGTTGGGGCGCTTCAGAGAGCATCTGCTTAACCTTAGCAATGTCGCCTTCATGGAACAAGGCTCCTCGGTAGAAGTGATACTGCCAGTCGGTTTTATCAATATAAGGCGAATAGCTGGCCCAGGTATTCTTGGTGCTGAAGAGCAAAGAGTCGAGCGGCATGGAAAGACGCTTGACCCGAAGCGACTGATCAATCAAGCAACAAGCATATTGCGACTGCAACTCCTTAGGCACATCAGCCACATCACCTATCTGATGGGTGAGCTTGTCAGCCAAGGTATAGACACCCTTACGGGTCAAAGCGTTCAGAAGATAGATTTGCGCTTGTATTACGGCTTTCTCGTCATTAAGCATCTGTGCTGTCTCAACGGCTTTTTGCGCATAGAACACAGCCGAATCGCCATTAAAATGGAGATAATCCGTAAAAAGCTGTTCATACTTGATAAGCCGGATACTAGGGTCGCGCACCTCTGCCAACACACGTTTCTGTTCCTCAAGAGCCATGAGCTTCTGGTTGAAAAACTCCTGACGATGCGTAAGAACATTGTCTAGCTGTTGCAATGCACGGTCTACATCTCTACTATCATGCGCCGTTGCCACTATTGGCAACAAGAAGGTTAATAACAGGAAGGAGGTTCGGAAGATAGATTTGAGCATTCCTATTACAATATTGTATTAATGTTTGCAAAGATACGAAAAACTAATTGAACTGTAAAAATCATTGATTGAGAATGTGACATATTGACCATCGGGTGAGCGAACCAGTAGAGAGGATTATCCTTACAAACACAAACTGCAGGTGAATCTACCTTAAAGAAAAGATAGACATCACCTGCAGTGAAGAAAAACTAAACTTGAACTTTGCACCTAACGATGCTTTACGACATGCTCTCTTGCACGTTTAGGATATATCTAAGCATCCGGGATAGGATGTAGAATGACCAGATTAGATGTTAGGAGTGTTCCAGGTCTTGGTGGCTGTGCAGTTGATCTTCTGACTGAGTGAACCCACCTTGAAGAGGAATTCGCCCTCCTCCAGCGTCCAACGACCATCAGCACCTACAAAGGCAAGGTTCTTAGCGGGCACGTTGAAGGTGACCGTCTTGGTCTCACCAGGCTGAAGCGAGATCTTGGTGAAGTCGCGCAGACGCTTGTTATCAGGCACGATAGAAGCTACAAGGTCAGAGCTGTAAAGCATAACCACTTCCTTACCCTCACGGTTACCTGTGTTCTTAACGTCTACACTGACGGTAAGCACATCATCAGCGGTAAACTGGCTCTTGCTCACCTTGAGGTTGCTATAATCATAAGTGGTGTAGCTCATACCATAACCGAAAGGCCACTGGAGCGAAACCTTAGCATCATAGTTGTATGCGCCTTCCATAGTGGCTACCTCTTCGCTCACCTTGTAGTCGTAAGTTGCAAGCGAATTGATTTCACGAGGATAGGTGTAAGGCATCTTTGCAGAGAAGTTGGCATCACCAGCGAGAAGATTAGCCAATGCATCAGCACCATAGTTGCCAGGGAGGAGGATATCCACCACGGCCTTAGCAAGCGGTTCGATGTCAGCTACTAGGCGTGGTCGACCTTCGTTAAGCACGAGAATGATGGGTTTACCCGTCTTAGCGAGTTCCTTGACGAGGTTGCGCTGGTTATTGGAGAGCCAGAGGTCAGTGAGGTTACCCGGTGTCTCGCAGTAGCTATTCTCACCCACACAAGCCACAATCACGTCAGCCTGTGCTGCAGCAGATACTGCTTTGCTGATCTGTGGTTCGTTTTCATCATAGTAGTTGCCCTCTTCATTATAGGTCACACCTTGTTCGAGGATAATGTTCTCTTTACCATACTTGTTGCAAAGAGCCTCGTAGATGGTGTTATACTGCTCTGCCAAGTCCTCAGCACGTGAACCTTGCCATGTGTAGCTCCATCCGCCATCCAAGCAACGCATCTGATTGGCGTTAGGACCGGTAAGCAGAATCTTCTTGCCTTTGGCCAATGGCAGGATGTTACCTTCGTTCTTCAGAAGCACTTCAGCCTCTTCTGCTGCACGGAGCGCCTTGGTAGCAAACTCCTCAGAGCCAAACTTGCTATACTCCTTACCGCCAGTATTGGGTTTGTCAAAGAGGCCTAGGCGATACTTCAAGCGCAAGATGCGGCGCACAGCATCATCGATACGAGCTTGGCTGACCTTGCCTTCCTGTACCAATTCTTTAAGAAGGATACAGAATTCTACGCTATATGGGTCCATGCTCATATCCACACCGGCATTGATAGCAATGCGGATGGCATCTTTCTTGTCCTTTGCGACCTTCTCACGCTGGTAAAGGTTGTTGATGTCAGCCCAGTCGGTAACAATCATGCCGTCCCAGTTGAGATCTTCTTTAAGCCACTTGGTGAGGTATTCGTAGCTTGCATGTACAGGCACACCATTAATGCTGGATGAGTTTGCCATAATGGTGAGAGCGCCTGAGCGGATTGCTGCACGGAAAGGTTCAAAGTATTTCTCACGCAACATGTTAGGCGCTAAATAAGCAGGTGTGCGGTCTTTACCAGTGAATGGTGCACCATAAGCCATATAATGCTTCACACTGGTAGCCACATGGAACGGATCGATATGGTTAGGATCGGAGCCTTGATAACCGAGGATTTCGGCTTCAGCCATACGAGCATTGACCAACGCATCTTCACCGAAGCTCTCCCAGATACGTGACCAACGTGGATCGCGACCTAAGTCGAGCACAGGGTTGTAGACCCAAGGGCAGTTTCCGGCTCTACTTTCATAGGCAGTAACTTGCGCCATCTCCGTGGCGAGCTGCGGATTGAATGATGCAGCAAGGTTGATGGGCTGTGGGAAGAGCGTACCACCTTGGGTATAGGTCACACCATGATTGTGGTCTAGACCGTAAACAGTTGGTATGCCGATGTACTTGACCGACTTTTTCTGAATCAGACGTATCCACTCTTGCCATTGTTTCACCGTGGCAGCACGTGTGCCAGGTGCATTGAGGATGGAGCCGACCTTATATTTGGAGATACATGAGTCGAGCATGGCCTCATTAAGTTTCCATACGGGTTTGCCATTCTCAACGGTCATGTTACCAAGGACGTCAAGATTGAGTTCGAGCATCTGACCGATCTTCTCGTCAAGCGTCATCTTGGACAGCATCTTCTCAACGTTGGCCTCTATCTGAGGGTCACGCGGAATGGCTGGCGTCATGGTTTGCGCCGACAAAGCTGCAGCAAAACCAGCGAACATGGATATCAAAAAAGATTTCTTCATAAAACTAATTAATGTTTGATAGGTTGTATAATTGTTATTGTTTATTAGCACCAGAATCTATTCACGCAGCCTTAAAGCACTTCCGGCGAAGCCACTGACGTACCGGCAGATCATAAAGACGTGATGCTGCATAGGCTAGGAACAAGGCAAGGATAAAGATACTCACGGACACAAAGACGTGCGTGCTAGCGGGCAGATCTGCATGATGCTCCGCCCAAGCCATCTGCATATAGATAAGAGGATAATGGGTGATGTAAAGCGGATAGGATATTTCGCCAAGCAGACGATTGATCTTCTGACTCTTACTACCTAGCACACTGCTACCTGCTCCAACAACGACGATAAGTGGGAAGAGCACCAAGATGCACACAGCCTCATATATACCATTGGTCATACGCCCCGCAGCCTCTTCTCCAGTGCCCATCCATGGCATGGCAAGGAGCAGAGCCAACAAGGCTGCACACCACCAAAAGCCGCCTTTAACCTTAATCATAAAGCCCAGTCGGGAAAGGAGCAGACCGCAAAAGAAGGGATAAAGCAGACGCGTAAGGCCAATCTGAAGTTGGTCAGGCGTGAGACTCCAACCTCCTATGACCGTATAGGAAGCATAGGATCGGGCTGCAAGAAATCCAAAAACATCGAGATCAAGGCATAAGATGAGGGTAAGCACTGCAAAAAGTGCTACGCAAATCATCAAGGCAAACTTAGATAAACGACGTATAACGAGTGCGTAGAGAAGGTTGGCTACATATTCCCACTGCAAGCTCCACGCTGGACCATTGAGCGGATTGGTCTCCGTCCATCCACGAATGTCACAGCACTTGGACACTGGAATCATGGTAAAACACCAAAAGAGGATCATCAACAAGATGTACCAAGGCGTGCTAGATATCAGAGGGAAGGCTGAACATTGACCAAAATAGAACAATAAGGCTCCTATAAATGTGCCAAAGATCACCATGGGATGTAAACGGATCAAGCGGCGTTTGATAAAACTCCAAGTGGACATGCGGTCCCATCGATCATCATAAGCGTATCCGATAACAAATCCTGATAGGACAAAGAAGAAGTCAACGGCCAAGTAACCATGATTAACGGGCTGATTTGGCGCTGAATGATAATAGGTCTCAAACAGGTGGTAAGCCACAACGAGCATGGCTGCTACACCTCTTAGACCATCAAGAATCTCATAACGAGGCTTAGAAGAGAGATAGACGTTAGAATTTGACATCGTTTAGATTTTCTTTTAAAAATAGATTTGGATTGTTAATACATTTAGGTCTCCGTACTACTTCACTTGCAAAAGTACAAGAAAGATTTGGTTTGAGGAACCGTATAAAACCAAAAAGGGGAAGAAGGGAAGCTACTTAAAATTATCAAACGTTGATAATCAGCACTTTACAAAATGCGCAAAGTAAACGAAAAGTGGTGGTTTGTGAGAGAAAGTAAGGTAAGAGGGGAATTAATACGCCTACGTTTTTCCTCACTTTTTACTGATTAGGCCCAACTTTTTCACTTCTTGCTCGAAGGTGTTGCGGTCTCCCTTGGCTGCGTTCTTTAGTTTGGCGCGATAGTTATAAATAGTGTTGACAGCATAATGGAGAAACTCTGCAATCTTATTACTATCGTCAATACCTAGCCGGATGAGCGCAAAGATGCGCACGGTGGGTGTGAGTCGGCCATCATCAGAGAGCTTTATCTGGCTGTCCTCGCGTAAAAGTCCGTTGAGATCTTGCACAAAATGGGGATAAAGATGAAGAAACGCAGAGTCGAAATGGGCATAGAGCTCGTCTAGCGCCTCATCTTTAAGCGTGGAAGAGTTGGTCATCTCGGACAGTTCGGCATATTGTTTCTTACGCAGCTTCTTGTTTACCTCAAGGCGTTGTTGCTCTATGAGGTCAATGTAATGGGAGCACGCGGCTAGAAACTGACCGATATATTCTTCCTTTACTTGATTAGATTCGGAGAGCTTATGGTTGAGCAGCATCGCTTCGTTGCGTGCCTTATTAGCCAAACGCTTCTGTCTATATATGAAATAGGAGAACAACGCCATCGCAAAAGCCATGATACTGATGATGGCTAACGTGGTCTTGAGTCGTAGATTGTTCTGCGCCAGCAACGCCTGATAGCTTGTATCAATCTTATCAAGCACGGGCGACACTTGCCAGAAACGTGCTTGGGCATTGAAATGGGATAGGGCTCGATAGGAGAAACGTAGATAGCGGTTGGCTCGCTCCACATCATTCTCTTCACAAAGCATCTCTGCAAGGGTCCAAAGGGCTGACTGATCCATGATGGCCGACTTGACATCTACTATCGCCGACTTCACTAGCCATAGCTTAGCATTGCGCTTATCGTTCATCGCCATATAGATCAGGTTGCGATTAAAGGCTACGATGGCAAACTGGCGACTGTCATCTTTGCAGGTAGCGAGTTGCTGATCGTTGACTCGTAGAGCTTCTTGAAAGCGATGGTTTAGCGTCAGGTTGATTTCTTGACGGTGCAGAGCGAAGAAGGTTTGGGGCGATGAGTGTTGCAATAACGAGTCGCCATAGAGATCAGCTATGGCAAAATACTTGGCAGGGAGCTTCTCATCTGTACTTTGCGCAGTAAGCGCCATGTTCTGGTAGACGTTGTTGGAAGTGTAATAATAGTCTTGCCAACCTTGTGGGCTTAATGCTTTTCGATCTACCTGCCGTAGCACCGACAAGGCTTCGCTATACGAACCAATGATCGAATACTGCAACGCTAGCAACGACTGATACCTGGCTTGCTGGTCATAAAGCTGGTGCTCCTTGGCAAGACGAATGCATTCGTTAATGTAAAAGAGGGCGGAGTCTTTCTGAAATGACTGATACACGTTGTAGATCTGCAACAATGCATCTATCTGCGCTTGCGTATTGGAGGCTTTATGAGCCGAACGCTTAAGTTGATCGATGTGTTGCTCTTTCTGCTTGAGGTATTGCGGATACTGGCTTATCGCTTGATCTAGCAGCTCATATTGGTGCGTAAGGTCAAAATCTTGCGCACTGACGATGGTCAACGGCAGAAGTATGAATGTCAAGCAAGTAAGTATCCTTTGTAACATGATTAGTTTTTCAAGATGCGGTGAGCATGTAGTAGGGGCTGATTTGGTGCGGTAAAGTTACAAAAAATCTTGGATTGTAGAATATGTTTGTTTCCTTTTCTTAATGCGTTCGTATAATCGTAACCATCCGAAACAAGCCGACTTGTAACAATCTCTTCTAATTCCGAACTTT
>CAVHUZ010000017.1:0-39946 GCA_963639545.1 Bacteroidaceae bacterium | reverse complement strand
CCTACATTAGAACTCATAAAGAATTCATCATATAGAAATATAGAAACTCAGGTTTGTAGATTAAGTTTAGTCAAATGAGAGATGGTCGTCGGGATGATGCCCATCTTTTTTTATGCCCTTTACTTTGCTAGATGCCCTCCGCCATCTATTCAAAGGCTCAGGATGATCATATAAGAATGTTTCTACCATCTATCTATATGTACCCGATGATGATGTAAGAAAGCTTCTGTCGTCATCCTGTAGCGCCTTGATGAGCACCAAAAATAAATTGTTTTCTGAGAGAAAATAATTTATTTTTCCACGAAAATCAATTTATTTTTCATCCTCAACGCACCTTTATTGTATCTTCAAAGCAGCTTTGTCGTTTCCTCAAACCAGCTCTTTCGCACCATAAAAGAAGCCTCTCTGGCTCTTCGTAGGTATCCTTACGTTGAGCGAGAGAGGCTTTGTGGTTCCGGCTGATGATTGCTATACCTTATTAATAAGGATAGAGATGTGCCTTTAAACTTCTTCCGTCTCGGAGGGCAAGGCTTCCGTAGCGTCATCGTCAGAGGCGTTGGCTTTGATGCTATACTTGCGTTTAGGGTTCTCCTTGGCGCCATACTTGATGAGCTTCATGGCGGCATTGCTGATGCTGCGACCTGTGGGGGCAGAGATGTTGTGCAGATCGTTGAAAGCCGTTTGGGTCTTGCTGAGGCAGCTCTCGGCTTGCTGGAAGCGCTCGTAGAACATCTGGATGCGGTTGACCAGTTCGTTGGCGGTCTTCATGATTTCCGCTTGATTCTCGGCTTGCTGCACCTGTCGCCAGGTCATGACCAACACACGCAACATCATATATAGGTTTTGGCTACCTGTGATGATCACGCCCTTGTCATAAGCATACTTCCATAGCGATGCGTCCTGGCTCAAGGCGAGCTGCAAGGCGCTCTCGCTGTAGATGTACATCAGGACAAAATCGAGCTGCTGATGGTTCTGCTCCAGGTAGCTACTGTAGTCCTTTCGGGCGAGTTCGTCCACGTGCTTGCGTACAGAGATGAGGTGGCGAGAGAGCGCATCGGCACGTTGCTCGTCGGTTTCGGCGTTGTGATAGTCTTCAAAGGCCTTGAGAGACATCTTCGAGTCGATGATTACGTCGCGGTGTTCGGGGAAGTGAAGGATGACATCAGGTATCATTCGGTGTCCCTCCTCGGCATCCACAATGGTCTTTCCGTAGGCATCCTTGAGGGCGGTTTGCTCCTCAAACTGCGTTCCTTCCTCCAGTCCCATCTCCTCAAGGAGCGTGCGCAGACGTAGCTCACCAAAGTTGCCTTGGGTCTTGTTCTCACTTGTGAGCGCCTTGGCTAGCTTATCGGCACGCTCACCCACCTCCTGCGCTTGCTTGAGATTGGCTTTGATGCTGGCGTCGAGGCGCTCCATTGAGGTGGTATGCTCGCGGTCGCTCTTCTCCACAGCCTCTTTCATCTGCTTGAGGTTCTCGTGCAGCGGTGTGAGGATGGTGGATAGTTGCAGTTTGTTGGTGCTGGCAAGCTCTTCAGAACGCTTCTTGAGAATCTCTTCAGAGGCATTCTGAATCTGCTGGCGTAGCAGTTCGGCTTGCTGCGCCATATCCTCCTTGTGCTGCTTATCGATGGCTTGGAGCTGCTCGCGTTGTTGTTCTCTAAGCTGTGTCACCTGCTCTTGGTGTTGCTGTAGCAGTTCGGTGATACGCTGCTTGTGCTCATCCTTCAGCGAGGTGAGGTCAGCACGACATTGCTCCACCTCTTTGCGATGTTGCTCCTCTGTGCGTTGCAACGCCTGTTGGTGCTGCGCACGGAGGTCATTGAGCTGTCGCTCGCTTTCGGCTTTCTGTTCTTTGAGGTTCTGTTCCATCATGTCAGCCTTAGCTGCTTGGGCTGCACTGCCATTGCGTGCGAGCAGAAAGCCGATGCCGGCACCTGCTACCAAGCCCACAATCAAAAAGATAATTTCCATAGAATCGGGTTTGAGTTTGATAATGTAGTTGTCCTACAAAGGTAGTGTTTTTAATCTGATTGACATCAATAATATTACTTTCAGCACACAAAAAAACTCCCGCCAAGTGGACTGAAGCCTCTTGACGGGAGCTGTTATTTAATGGGGAAGAGGGAAGCAAGGCGCTACCCCCTAGCCATAGTTAGGATCTGTTATGCTTTCTCTACGCTTGTAGCAGCCTTATTCTGCTTGCGGCTGAGCACGCTGAAGGCTACAGGAGAAGCGATGAAGATAGAGCTGAGGGTACCGAAGAACACACCGAGGATCATCGCGAACGAGAAGCTACGGATGCTATCGCCACCTAAGAAGAAGATACAAAGCAACACGATCAACGTACTGAACGAGGTGTTGATGGTACGAGCCAGTGTCTGATTGATTGAATCGTTGAACAATGAGCCTAGCTCCTGTTTAGGATGGAGCTTTAGGTTCTCACGGATACGGTCGAATACCACCACCTTATCGTTGATAGAATAACCGATCACGGTAAGGATAGCACCGATGAATGTCTGGTCAATCTCAAGCGAGAATGGCATCCAACCCCAACATACAGAGTAGAATCCAATCACGATCAAGGTATCAAATGCCAACGCTACAATAGAGCCGACAGAGAAACCGAGGTTGCGGAAACGTACGAGGATGTAGAGGAAGATGAATACCAATGAGAGCAACACGCTCACGATAGCACCATAAGTGATGTCTTTAGCCACTGAAGGACCTACCTTTGCTGAGCTGATGATAGAACCACCTTCACGGATATCAGGGTTCTTGAAGGCGTTAACGTCGCTCTGGCTTACAAGGTTAGCTTTGTGCAGGGCGTTGTAAAGCACGGTCTCTGCGTGGTCATCTTCAGCTGGATCGTTTGACTCAATGTTGAAGTTGGTAGATACGCGGATGGTCTTTCCGTCAGTACCCAAGGCGATAACAGAGGTTGTTGCCGTCTTACCTGCATCGCTACCTGTGGTGTTTACGAAGGCGCCATCAAGCACGGTACGAACCTGCTCTACCTCAACGGCCTTGTTAAGAGTTACCACATAGTTGCGACCACCAGTGAAGTCGATACTCTTGCTCAAGCCTCTCACTGCGAAGCTGACAACGAACAGCACGGCTGCTACGCACCAGATGGTGAGGCTCTTCTTACGCATGCCCATGAAGGCGATGTGTGTGTTCTGAAGCATTGACTTGCTAACAGAGGTACAGAACTTCTGGTTGAGCCACTTGTCTTTGCTGAGCTGATGTTCGTAAACAAGACGTGTGAGGAACACTGCGGTAAAGAATGAACATACCAAGCCGATGATCCATGTGGTAGCGAAACCACGGATAGGACCTGTACCGGTAACGAGGAGGATCACACCTGTGATGAGTGAGGTGAGGTTAGAGTCGAAGATAGCTGAGAATGCGTTACCATATCCTTCCTTGAGGGCAACCTTAATGCCCTTGCCGGCACGCATCTCTTCCTTGATTCGTTCATAGATAAGCACGTTGGCATCGACGGCTGTACCGAGCGTAAGCACGATACCGGCAATACCCGGCATGGTCAGTGCTGACTGGAACGAGGCTAAGATACCCAGTGTGAAGAACAGGTTGGCTACCAACGCTACGTTGGCCATCATACCTGGGATGACGTCATACATGACAACCATGTAGATCATCAACAATACAAAAGCGATAGCGAAGGAGATAAGACCCTGCTGGATTGACTGTGCACCAAGCGTAGGACCTACCACTTCCTCCTGTACGATACGTGCAGGAGCAGGCATACGACCCGACTTCAAGGTGTTAGCGAGGTCCTTGGTGTCCTCGATGGTGAAGTTGCCAGAGATAGATGACTGGCCACCATCGATCTCCTGGTTCACGCGAGGAGCTGAGTAGACTACGCCGTCAAGGACGATAGCCACAGCCTTACCTACGTTGGCCTTGGTCAGCGCTGCCCATTCGCGAGCACCTTCTGAATTCATCGTCATGCTCACCTCAGGCTTACCAAACTGGTCAAACTGGTCTTTGGCGTCTGTAACCACGTCGCCTTCTAGCTTAGCGCGGCCGTCGCTGCTTGTAACCTTGAGGGCATGAAGCTCAAATACGTTCTTCTGGTTGAGACCATCAGCAGGTTTTGCACTCCAAAGCAACTTGAGGTCAGATGGCAAGATCTGCTTTGCCAATGAGCTATAGATAATCTTGTTGATCGCAGCGGTATCACGTACGTTAGCGTAACCTACGAGGCTGAGCGCTTCCTGAGGCACGGTCTGCAACATGGCGAGCAATGGGTGCTCCTTCTTAGCTGCTTCCATCTGTGCGTCAATACCCTTGGCTGCATTGGCAGCAGCGTTCTTAGGATTGTTGAGCTTGAGCTTGGTGTCAGTTGCTTTCTTGGTTTCGGTAGAAGCCTCGGCAGCCTTTGTGGTGTCGGTCTTGGTCTCGCCACCATTAGCTAGACGCTGATCGAGCTGCTGCAGATAAGGGTTCACTTCCTGGTTGTTGTAGGTCTCCCAGAACTCAAGGTTAGCGCTACCTTGTAGCAACTTACGCATACGCTCTGGCTCACGGATACCAGGCATCTCTACCATGAGGCGTCCTTCCTGTCCTTCGAGCTTCTGAATGTTGGGCTGAACCACACCATACTGGTCGATACGGTTACGTACCACGTTGTAAGAGTTGTCGATAGCAGCGCTCACTTCCTCACGAAGGGCTTTCTCTACGGCTGCATCTGAGCTCTGTGTGTCAACCTTTCCCTTGAGCTGCTGGGTAGCAAATACCTCTGCGAGCTTGTGTCCAGGAGCATACTTGTGGTATGCATTGATGAAGAGGGTGATGAAATCACTCTGGCTAGTCTCCTCTTGCTTCTTGGCTTCCTTCAATGCTGAGAGGTAAGCGGCGTCGGTTTTGTGGTCAGCCAATACGTCAACAACGTCTGGAACCGAAATCTCAAGGATGACATTCATACCGCCTTTCAAGTCAAGACCTAAGCCGATCTGTGTTTCCAAGCATTTCTGGTAAGAGTAAATACCCAGATACTTCACCGAATCTTTGTAGTCTTGCTGGGCAATAGGGTCTTTGATCTTCGCAGCCTGTGAGTCGTAGTAGCTCGTTGCTACCGAGAATGACAGGTAGAAGATGCTTGCGAGCGTCAGTAGGACGGTCACGCAAATTACTAATCCTTTGTTCTGCATTTTGTATTAATGATTTTTTGAATTGTTTTTATCTTGTTTATATAGACGTGCAAAGATACTGATTTTTTCACGGAATGGAAAATATCAATGAGTAAATCTTTAAAAATTAGGAGGATAAAGGGGTTTTGCTTATGATTTGTCCCTTATCGGTTATGGTTGATAAGGGAGTGGGGCGGGTGCTCACAGAGCCTGCTTTGGGGGCAGGCTCGATGGTTGGTGGGGTGTGAAAGGGCTGTTGGCTTATGGCTTGGGACGCATTTCCAGCCAACAATAGATGGGGTAATGGTCGCTGCAGGCAATGCTTGAGTCGACGGTGGCGCCGTAGGGCTTGAAGAAGTCGGAACACATGATGTGATCAATGCGTACGTATATGCCACTGCGATGGTAGGAGATGCCTGGCCCATTGCCCGAGGCGGTGTAACAGTCGGTAAGGTCTTGGGAGATGATACGATGACAGTAGGACAGGGGATTGTCGTTGAAGTCGCCCATGGTGATGACGGGTATCTTCTCATCGAGGCGCTGCTGGATGCGCTGACGGATGATGGCGGCTTGCTTGGCACGCTTGGTGGCAGCTACGCCAAGCTTGTTGATGAGGTAGACTGACTCGTCTTTCATCTCCTGATGGTTCATCTCGCCCTTGACAAGCGACTTGAATTCGGCTTTGTCTTCAGCGCTTAATCGGTTGCTTTCCAGGTGATTATTGATCACGCATACTCGTCTGCCATTCACGTCGAGGATGTATTCCATGCTCATATCGCCTCCGGAGCCGATGGGGATACTGTCTTGCTCAAGGATGGGGTACCGACTGGCGATGAGAAGGCAGTCGGCAGCGATGCCTTTCTTGACGGTTTGGGAGCAATAAGGGTAGTAGCGGCGAAGGCACTGGATGGGTGTCATGCCCTTCATACCATAGTCGCTGGCTTCTTGTAGGCAGATGATGTCGGCATCGCTATGGAGCAGATACTGGATGAGATGATTGTCTACACCTGCTGATCCATCCCATTCGCTATACATAAACACGTTGTAGGACAACACCTTCAAGGATCCGTGGGGTGCTTTGGCTGACGGATTGAACGGACAATAGCGGCGCACGGGCCCATAGCAGACGATCAGTCCAAGCACTGGAAGCCACAGCATGCGCCATCGTGTGAACGCCCAAAAGATGAGGAACAGCACGTTCAGCCCTAGCCAAAAGGGGAAAGTGAGGCCCACGCTGCAGAGGTGAGGGAAGCTGGCGGGGTTGAGCCGATCGGCATATCCCACTAAAAACATAACGAGAATAGCCAACACATTGAGTGTGATGGCTATTCTCTTAGATATGGTTCGTATCTTTTGGGGCATGTGCTTTAGTTGTTGTTACTACTATCAAAGAGCTTACGCTTCTCTTCTTTGCTAAGGCTGTCGTAGCCACTCTTGCGTATCTTGTCCAGAATCTGGTCTATCTCGTCCTGTTGCGCCTTCTTTCTTGCGTTGTAATCCCAGTCGCTCTCGTTTCTGACGTTGTGCTCTTGGGACGGATTGCGGTGGATATTAAACGATGATCCGGTGCGATGGGTGCGGTTCTCCCAGTTGTTTTGCATTCGGTTGAAGAACTGTCGACCTCTGTCAAAGCCCATTCCATTTGTTCCATTCTGCTCTTTGTGTTGCCAATACTTGATCATGATGAAACCGAAGAGCATACCGCCAAGGTGCGCTAAGTGGGCTATGCCATCGTTGCTAGACATCACTGCGGAACCCAACTCGAGCGCGATGGAGCCAAAAACCACCCATTTGGCCTTGATGGGAACGGGGATTGGGATGATGAACATGCGCTGATTGGGGTACATCATACCAAAGGCGAGCAGGATGGCGTAAATCGCTCCGGATGCTCCCACGGTGTTCCAAAGGGCAAGAACCGCCTCGCTGTTGTGCGCAATGGTAACCGATTGGTCAAAGGTGAAGCTAGGAATCTGACTTGCTGCTAGGTGATAGAACTCAGCAAACTGTGCTATCTCTTGGCACAAAGCGGCTCCGATGCCACAGATGAAATAGTAGGTCACAAATCGGCGGGGACCCCACACGCTTTCAACAACCATGCCGAACATCCATAGCATGAACATGTTCATAAGGACATGCATGAAGTTTGCATGAAGGAACATGTAGGTAACAATCTGGAACGGTTGGAATTTGGAACTCAGAAAGAAATGTAGTCCTAAGACGCTTGTGATGTCAATGCCCAATCGTTGTAGCCCAATGGTGGCTAAATATATCAGAATATTGATAATGAGCAGGTTCTTTGTTGCTGGCGGAATGTTGTGCATAATGGTTTAAATACGCTTCTAAAAACGTCGCAAAAGTACGAAAAAATATTGTCATAATCTATGTAAACGGGTCATTTACCATCTTTTTTGGGCTTTTATGGCATTTTTTTGTGTTTTTTGTTTGTATTCTAAAAGTAATCACTTACATTTGCATGGCAATATAATGTGATTATTATCTAAATATCAAATAAATACATTCATTATGAACAAGACAGAGTTAACAGACAAGATTGCAGCTGGAGCAAACCTCACTAAGGCAGATGCTAAGAGCGCACTTGACGCTACCTTGAAAGCGATAAAAGAGGCTTTGGCCGCAGGAGAGAAAGTTCAGTTGGTAGGTTTCGGTACTTTTGCAGTGGCAGAACGTCCTGCACGCGACTACAAAAACCCTCGCACAGGTGAGGTTGTACCAGTAGAAGCTAAGAAAGTAGCTAAGTTTAAGGCTGGTGCTGAGCTTAACGACGCTGTAAACGCTTAATCCTAGTTGCATCAGAAACAAAAGGCGAGTCGGAAGGCTCGCCTTTTTTATTGCCGCATGGGAGCGTTCTTGTTGCAACTGGAGATGTGTTTGTTGCCCTCATGGAGATGTTCTTGTTGTTACAAGGAGGATTTTTTGTTGATACATCGTGACGTTAGGATAGGGCCGTTTGATGCGAGAAGAAGGTCGCATCTATTGCTTCAAGCCAACAATAAACCCATTGCTGTGATAAGAAATCACCGCAATGGGTTTACAATATGAGTTTCAGACTCTTATATAAAGGGCTGTCTAGGATGCTTACTTCTTCAGATCAGCTACCAAATCGCGTGTGTCGCGAGCGATAACAATCTCTTCGTCAGTAGGAATCATGACCACTTTCACCTTAGAGTCGTCGGCAGAAAGGATCTGCTCCACGCCGCGGCAGTGGTTGCGTTCCTTGTCCATCTTCACGCCAAGGTACTCTAGGTCGGTGCATGAATCCCAACGCACGCCCTCTTGATTCTCTCCTACGCCAGCTGTCCATACGATGATGTCAACACCATTCATGGCTGCAGCGTATGCACCGATGTACTTCTTGATACGGTAGTTGTACATCTCAAGAGCGAGGTGAGCAAGCTCGTTGCCTTCGTTATCGGCGTTCTCGATCTCTCGCATGTCAGAGCTGATGCCCGTGATACCCTTTACACCGCATTCGGTATTGAGGTAGGTAGACATCTCCTGAGGTGTTTTGCCCAGCTTCTCCATGAGGTAAGTCACGGCAGAAGGGTCGATATCACCGCAGCGGCTACCCATCATCACGCCGGCAAGTGGGGTGAGTCCCATTGAGGTATCGATCACTTTACCATATTTAACGGCTGTAACCGATGCGCCATTACCGATGTGGCAGGTGATGATCTTCTGTGTTTTGATGTCTACTCCGAGGAATTCGCATACGCGTTGGCTTACGTAACGATGGCTGGTGCCATGGAAACCGTAGCGGCGAACGTGGTATTTCTTATACAAATCGTAAGGTACGCCATAGAGGAAAGCGTGCGCAGGCATGGTGCTATGGAAAGCATTGTCAAACACGGTAACCTGTGGTGTGTCGGGCATAAGGGCATTTACGGCTCTGATACCGCGTAGGTGACCGAGGTTATGCACCGGCGCGAGGTCGATAAGGCTTTCGATTCCCTTCTCCACTTCGGGTGTAACGATGCAGCTTTTCTCAAATAAGTCGCCGCCTTGCACCACGCGGTGACCCACAGCGTCAATCTCCTTAAGGTCCTTGATGGCACCGAATTCAGGGTCGAGCAAGCACTTGAATACCAGCGCCACACCTTCCTTGTGAGTTGGGAGGTCAGCCATGATCTGCTTTTTCTCGCCGTTTTCGAGCTTCACTTTGATGAAAGCTTCGTCTAGTCCGATACGTTCTACGCCGCCTTGAGCCAAGACGCTTTCGTCAGACATATCGTATAGCTTGTATTTGATGGAGCTACTGCCACAGTTTAGTACAAGAATCTTCATAATGTCATTCGTTGTTTGTGATATGATAGGTTGTTGTTTGGTTAATGTTGGTTACTTTTTAGCAGCCTGAGCCTGGCATGCTGTGATAGCCACCATGTAGTAGATGTCGTCCACGGAGCATCCACGACTGAGGTCGTTCACTGGTCTAGCGATGCCTTGGAGGATTGGGCCGATGGCGATAGCGCCACCGAGACGCTGTACGAGCTTGTATCCGATGTTACCCACTTCGAGGTTTGGTGCTACAAGAACGTTGGCTTTACCTGCGATCTCGCTTCCGGGAGCTTTCTTCTGAGCTACTCCTGGTACGAGGGCTGCGTCAGCTTGCAATTCGCCATCTACCTTAAGGTCAGGGAACTTCTCGTGTGCTATCTGTGTAGCTTCAATCACTTTGTCGATGATATACACGCTCTTGCCTGTAGCTTTGTCCTTGGCGTCCTTGGCTGAGCCCTTGGTTGAGAAGCTCAACATAGCCACGCGAGGCTCGTCAACGCCTGCGATGCTCTTTGCGGTTTGCGCTGTGGTGTAGGCAATCTGTGCTAGCTGGTCAGCGGTAGGGTTGGGTGTAACAGCTACATCGCCCATTACCACCACGCCGTCGTTACCATATTGCTTCTCGTGGGTGATGAGCAGCATGGCGCCACTAACGCAACTGATGCCCGGTGCGCACTTGATGATCTGCAGCGCGGGACGTAACGTGTCACCGGTGGTTGACAGAGCACCAGAGATCTGGCCGTCAGCGTCACCCGTCTTGATAATCATACAACCTAGGTAGAGGTTGTTCTTGGTTACCAACTCGCGTGCCTGATCCACGGTCATGCCTTTCTTCTTGCGCAGTTCGGCTAGAAGCTCAGCATACTCTTCAGTCTTTTCGTTGTTGGCGGGATCTACAAGGGTGGCCTTGTCTATGTTTTTCAGTCCCCATTGCTCAGCTTGCTGCTTGATGTTCTCGGGGTTTCCAATGAGAATTAGGTCGGCAATGTCGTCGGCCAGCACTTTGTCGGCAGCTCTAAGAGTGCGCTCTTCCTCAGCTTCGGGAAGCACGATGCGCTGCTTGTCGGCTTTAGCATGCGCAACGATTTGCTGTAATAAGTCCATGTAATTAGTATTTTGTTTTATCGATTTGCCTTTTGGTAGGCAAAGGTAGCGATAATATTCGAGATGAGCGCAGGCTTCCTTTATTTTTTACACCTTATTAATATATTGTTAGTGGTGTTGAAAGTGTAAGATGAAGATAGGTTTATAAACTTATTTCTTAGCTTCTTGCTTACGATCTCTAATTATCTTTTGTCTACCTCTGCATGACGTTTTATTATTTAAAAACTGTATTTTTTACCGCCAAAAGTCATTTTTTCTAACAAAGGGAAAGAATATTATAGAGTATAAGAACTATTATTATAAATATCTAAACAATAAATTGTGCATTATGGTTTTGTTTCTTTACTTTTGCAATGTGAAAGTGCTTAAATTGTAAATTACGCCTATGCTTGAAACGAATGAGATGCTCTGGAAAAGAGCAGAGAAAGCCATACTAACCCATAAGCTATATCTTCGTGCGGATATGTCACGTCGATTGCTTGATCGTTATGTACATATTCCTAAGAATAAGTTCGCTCCTCTGTTCCGCGAATTTACTGGAGTAGGGTTCCCCGCTTATGTCAACTCCCTTCGTTTGGACCATGCTGCCAAACTGTTGTTGGACCATCCGGACTATACAATAGAAAGTGTTGCTACCGAATGTGGTATTATCGTAGCACAGACTTTCTACCGTTTGTTCCGTACAAAGTATGGTATGACTCCAGCAGAGTTTCGACGTAAAGCAGGCAAATAATATATCGTCTATTCTCCATTGTGCTGTACACGATAGCGTGCCAGCACAATGGATATCCTTACGAAGCCATTTCTTTTGTAAGGATGCTTTCTAGTTGTTCTGCTGAAAGGCGCAACTGAAACTCCCCTTTGATTGCTACCGAGATACGTCCTGTCTCCTCTGACACCACAACAGCTATGGCATCAGAATCTTGTGATATGCCCATAGCTGAGCGATGGCGTAGTCCGAGTTCCCTCGGAATATCCTGTTTGTGGCTTACGGGAAGGATGCATCCAGCGGCTTTGATGCGTTTTTTGGATATAATCAAAGCCCCGTCGTGTAGCGGTGAGTTCTTAAAGAAGATGTTTTCGATTAGTCGTTGGTTGATGCGAGCGTCAATGAGGTCGCCCGTGTCCACGATATCATTGAGCGAGACGCCTCGTTCGATGACGATCAGTGCGCCCACCTTACCGCGGCTCATGTTCATACAAGCCATCACGATAGGCATGATACTCTCCTTGTCTACATCCTCTTGCTCGTGATGGAAGAAGATATTCAGCACGCCCTGCACCTTCTGATGTGCTCCGATGTTGTAAAGGAAGTGGCGAATCTCCTCTTGGAAGAGTACGATCAAGCCGATTACACCCACTGATACAAGCTTGTCAAGGATGCTACCCAGCAGGCGCATCTCAAGCACCAAGCTCACGAAGAGCCAGATAATCACAAAGACAATGATGCCGATGAAGACGTTGAGCGAGCGCGACTCCTTCATCAGACGGTAGAGATAATAGAGAATCAGGGCCACCAATAGGATGTCGATGGCGTCTTTTATTCCGAATTCAAAGAACATCTTATGCTTATTTTATAAAAGGAAGGTTATTCGTGGAAGGTTCACAGGCATCAGACTTGCTTGGCGAATGCTTCTGTGATCTTGACAGCTTCGACGGCTTGGCGCACGTCGTGTACCCTTAATATCTTGGCTCCGCGAAGCAACGCCAGTGTGTTGACCACCGTGGTGCCGTTCAAGCTACCGTTAGGGTCGGTGTCGATGAGCTGAAAGATCATTCGCTTTCGGCTCATACCAGCTAGCAGGGGCAGTCCTAGCACCTCTAGCTTGTTCATGTGTTGCAGGATGGCATAGTTGTCCTCGATAGTCTTACCGAACCCAAATCCAGGATCCAAGATGATGTCTTTCTGCCCAAGGTCACGTAGCTGTTGTATCTCGCGTGCAAAGGCGGTCAGCATTTCTGGTAGCGTCTTCTTGACCGACATGAGGATATAAGGTACTCCAAGCTTTGCCACCATTCTGAAGATGGCAGGGTAGGGGTCTGCTGTTTGTTCTAATGGCGTGTCCACTACACCCGTGATGCCACCTTCGCTGACGTCGTTGATGATGTCAGCGCCAAATTCCTCAACAACCATCTTAGCCACATTCGGCCTGAAGGTGTCTATCGAAAGCACGGCATCCGGTTGTTCACGGCGCACGATAGCGAGTGCTGCTCTTAAGCGACGCATCTCTTCCTCTTCGCTCACCTCCACACCGCCGGGTCGGGTAGAGAAGGCGCCAACGTCAATCATCGTACCGCCTTCGGTGATGATTTGGTTAGCACGTTGTGCGATTGCTTCTTCGTTCTGAACCCGTGAAGACGCATAGAAGGAGTCGGGGGTGCAGTTGAGTATCCCCATCACCTGTGGCTTACCGAGAGAGATCAGTTTGCCATGTACTTGTAATGTATATTCCATCAGCGCAAAATTACAATAAATAGGTGGTAATGCCAAGTGGGTCATAAAGAATTTGACCTTTTCTTTTGTATTATCCTTTCATCTTTGTACTTTTGCATCGACCAAAATCAAGAAGGAATATGGACTCTCAAACACTTTATTCTCTTTATCGTCAACACCCCGTAGTGACCACGGATAGTCGTGATTGTCCCCAAGGCAGCCTCTTCTTTGCCCTCAAAGGAGCAAGCTTTGACGGCAACCAGTTTGCCGCTAAAGCCCTTGAGCAAGGGTGTAGCTATGTCGTTGTGGACGATGCCTCGGTGGTACCCGCAGGTGACTCGCGCTATATCCTTGTGCCCGATGCCCTCGTGGCCTATAAGGAACTGGCACGTGAGCATCGCCGTCAGTTTGATATCCCCGTGATAGGCATCACCGGCACCAATGGCAAGACTACCACGAAGGAGCTAGTCTCGGCTGTGCTTGCCAAGCGATACAACGTGCTTCACACCGAAGGCAACTATAACAATGACGTCGGCGTGCCCCGTACGCTGCTGCGATTGCGCCCCGAGCATCAGATTGCTGTGGTGGAGATGGGGGCCAGTCATCCCGGTGACATCACCAAACTGGTTACCTATGTGGAGCCCACCTGTGGTATGATTACCAACGTGGGACGCGCTCACCTACAAGGCTTCGGGTCGTTTGAGGGAGTGAAGCGTACCAAAGGCGAACTCTATGATTACCTCCAGGCGCACGATGCCTTGGTGTTTCTCAATGAGAGCAACCCCCATCTGCTTGAGATGGCATCCGCTCGGCAGTTTGCTCGTGTGGTGACTTATGGTCAAGACGATACCGCCGATGTACAAGGCACGGTGAGTGGATGCGATCCTTTTCTACGATTCAATTGGCAGTCGCACCACGGTCAGCTCCTCACAGCGGCTCCTTGCGAGGTGGCAACCCATCTGATCGGTGCTTATAACCTTGATAATATGTTGGCAGCCATCGCCATCGGTCTACACTTTGATGTGCCCGTGGCAGATATCAGCGCAGCTCTAGCCGAATATACCCCTAGCAATAGTCGTTCACAGTTTACCCAAACGGCGCACAACCAGCTCATCGTGGACGCCTATAACGCCAACCCATCCAGTATGGCGGCAGCCATTGCCAACTTCCGTCTAGTGGATGCGCCCCATAAGATGGCTATCCTTGGCGATATGCGCGAGCTAGGCGAAGCCACTGCTGACGAACATCAGAAGGTGGTGGATCAGCTCCAGGAAGTCGGACTCACGGACGTATGGCTCGTGGGCGAATTCTTTGCAGCCACCCAGACCAGCTACCGCAAGTTCAGAGATATAGAGGAAGTGAAAGCTGAGATAGCTCGTCAGCAACCCCAAGGCTTCTGCATCCTCATCAAGGGCAGCAACGGCACGCACCTCTTTGAGTTGCCATCGCTGTTGTAGAACGTTGGTTTTTGGAAATTTAACAGTTATGAGCGTCCCTTTGTCAAATATAACGACTACCTTTGCATCTGCTTTTCAGAAAGCCATCGGGATGTAGCGCAGTTGGTAGCGCACTACGTTCGGGACGTAGGGGTCGGGCGTTCGAGTCGCCTCATCCCGACATTAAAGCGACAATCGAGGTTCTTCGGTTGTCGCTTTAATTTTTCTTCCACCTGACAGACAGCTCTTTGCTGCGTCCCCTTTTGCGACATTCGCGCCACTTGGCAGCCCCACCTGTGGGCGGAAAGAAAGAGAAGAAATAGTTAATCGAAGTTAAAATCAACCTCCCGTTGTAACATTCCTCGTCCAACAAACGTCTATTAAATAGAAACAACGATGAAACAGGTAAGTTTTCGCAACGATGTATTGCCTTTAAAGAACATTATTTATAGGCTAGCGCTCCGCATAACCTTGAATAAGGAGGAGGCGGAAGACATTGTGCAAGACACGCTCATCAAGGTGTGGAATAAGCGAGAACAGTGGGACGAGATAGAGTCGATTGAAGCCTATTCGCTCACCATTGCCCGTAACATCTCTCTAGATAGGGTGAGGCGCAAAGCCCATCAGCCCGAGCTGCTCGATGATAGCGAGACAGGCGTTCACGCTTCATCAACCACCAACCCCTACGAGAGCATCTACCGACATAACCAGATGCGCATCGTGGAACAGCTCATGGAGACCCTACCCGAGAAGCAACGGCTCTGCTTTCAGCTACGCGACTTTGAGGGAAAGAGCTACAAAGAGATTGCTCAAGTGATGGATATCAGTGAAGATCAAGTAAAGGTCAACATCTTCAGAGCCCGTCAAGCAGTCAAAACTAAGTATGAACAAATAGATCAATATGGATTATAAGTACATTGAACAACTTTTAGAGCGCTACTGGCAGTGCGAGACATCTCTTCAGGAAGAGGAGATTCTGCGTTCGTTCTTTGCTCAGGATAATGTTCCGGTGAGCTTACTGACCTATCGCGACCTATTTGTAAGCCAGGCCAAGGACAAGCAGGACAATGTGCTAGGCGACGATTTTGACGCCCGCATCCTAGCTAAGGTCGAAGGCGACAAGCCTGTCAAGGCCAATACCATCACGATGCGTCAGCGCTTGATGCCCCTTTTCAAGGCGGCCGCCATCGTAGCCATCGTTATCACTATCGGCAATGCTGCCCAGATGGCGTTTGACCAAAGTGATGCGCATGCCCCCGAACAAGTGGTGGAGGGGTACAATAAGATACACCACGGCTCATCCGTTGCCAAGGCCGACTCGGCCAAAGTGGATTCGCTTAACAAGCGTGCCACACCTACGGCGAGCTTGATGAAATGATTTTTTTCTATGCTTTCTCAATATAATAATACAATCGTAGTAAAACAATTTTGAAGCTGTGAAGCTTCCTCTCTCAAATTTTTCATAACATGCTAATATAGGATGGGTCGTTATTTCCTCAGTGGAAAGGCGACCCTCTTATATTTTTGGCCATCTGTAAGCGCCGCACCGCTAGTGCAGCCACCGCAAAGCAATGTGCGCTTCCTGGGTTCTTGCCTTCTCCGCTTCTTCTTAGCCATGCGCTTGTCTTCGTCGTCGTATCCACAGAAACGCATACCACAACCTGTCGTTTTAGCGGAATTTTTCGCAATGAAACATCTTTACAAAACGTTCTCCATGCCTCGCAAATTCTGTACGAGAGCCCAAATCGCTCTGAAATACGCTAAAAATGCAATCGTCAGAAAATCAGCGTGATAGAAATTAAGATCCTCTGAAAGTACCCGAAAATAAGAATATTTGCGCTAAAAATCGCCCAAAATCCTTTCCTTTAGAGCCTCTTTTGCCTTCTGAAAGGGCCCCTTTGGGAAGCTAAAAGGATACCTTTGGGATGGTCAAAGGGCCCCTTTGGGAAAGTGAAGGGGTGTTTTGGGATGAATTGAGAGGTAAATAATGGATTCTAAAACCTATCTCGTCAGTTGGAGAGAGTGCTTTTTCTGTGAACAAATATTTACAAAACGGAAAAGAAAATAGGTCTTGTTTAGAGGATCAATATCAAGATAGGGTAGCAGTGCGTGACGTGTCTTGCGTCGCAATAACATAAAAAGCGATGTGCGGTGGTGCACAGCACGCATTACAATCGCGCCTCAAACACTATCCTATCGCTGAACGAAAGAACGAGGAATGAAGCTTCACTGGCTTCTACCACAATGAAATCTAATAGCCCTAAAATGGATAATCAAAATTCACAAATGCCCCTATTCTCTAACGAAAGATTACTAAAACGTGTATTTGTAGTGTTAAAACGAATAATCTTAGCTTGTTTATAAGATGAAATATATATCTTTGCAATAGAATATTCTATCAATTAATTATTTCAAAAAAAGAACATGCGTAACCTTAAGAAGAAAGTTTTTGTAATGCTTCTCTCGGCTTTCTGCGCAGCACAGGTATCGGCTATCCCAGCCCGTCCTGGACAGATCCATGTCAAGCAGGCCGACGGAACCACGCTTACCTTGCGTTTGGTAGGTGATGAGCATTACCACATGGCGGTAACAACAGATAGTTATCCGCTGTTGTTCAATTCGCAAAATGGCAATTACGAATATGCCATCGTAGAGAACAATCAGTTTGTTTCTAGCAACATCGCGGCTACAGAGGTGGCTCTTCGCCCTGCTTCGGTACAGGCAATGCTTGCTAAGATAGATATGGCTGAGGCTAACGCACTGATGGAGAAGAATATGACGGAGGCTCAAGCCAAAGCCAATAGCCAATATTATAAGCCAGCCACTAATGGTAGCGTGCAGAAGATTGTGCGTATCAGCGACGTTCCTACCACAGGAAAACGTAAGGTGTTGGTGGTGCTAGTCAACTTCACCGATAAGAAGTTCTCTACTATGAACGATCCAGAGGACTACTACGATCGTTTCTTCCACCAAGACGGATTCAGCGACAATGGCGCTTGCGGATCAGTATATGAGTTCTATCGTTACGGATCTGGCTATAAGTACGATCCCGAATTTGACGTCTTCGGTCCTGTGCAGCTCACTCACGATCACAGCTACTACGCTGGCAACGGCGGAACGGACGACACCTACAAGCTCATACAGGAAGCATTGCCTCTAGTGGACGCTCAATATGGTGACCAAATCAACTGGGCCGACTATGATACCAACGAAGACGGCGTGATAGACAACGTCTATGCCATCTACGCAGGTTACGGACAGGCCGACTCGGGTGACGGTACCACCATCTGGCCACATAGCGGCAACCTTACCAAGCTGCAAGAATCGGTTTATCCTTACACCATCCACAACTACTCTTTCAACATCAAAGACGACTTGTTGGTGGACCGCTACACCGTGTCACAGGAGATCAACGGTTCTAGCAAGCGCACCGCTGGTATCGGTACGTTCTGCCATGAGTTTGGACACGTGCTGGGTTTGGCTGACCATTATAACAACAACATGTCCCAGTATTATTCTACCAACCAGCTAGGTGAGTGGGATATCATGGCACAAGGTTCATATAACAATGATCAGAACACTCCTCCTACCTTCAGCGCCTTTGAGCGTTACTCTCTAGGATGGATGGATCTGACCGAGCTTACCACTGGCGCCGACTCTATCAATGTGTTGCCCGCATTCGAAGAGACTCCCGTGGCTTACCGCGTAAGCGTTCCTGGCCGTGACAACGAGTACTTTATCCTTGAGAATCGTCAACAGACGGGTTGGGACAAGTACCTCCCTGGACATGGTATGCTGGTTTGGCACCTCGATGAAGATCAAACCGTCTGGAACAACAACATGCCCAACTATTACTCTTCTCACCAGCGCGTGGATATCGTTGAGGCTGATGGCGTAGGTTCAACGTCGGGTAAAGCCAGTGACGCATACCCTGGAACACAGAACGTAACCAAGGCTAAGTTTAACGGATGGCAGAAGAACAACATCTTCGGACTCGATTATATCGCAGAGGAAGATGGCACTATCCGCTTCCTTCTCGCCGGTACCAACTTTAAGCTTCAGTCGCCTACGCTTAAGGTAACTGACATTATGGGTACCACAGCAGCAGCTAGCTGGAACCAGGTGGACCTCGCTGAGAACTATACCTTGTCTCTGCTCAAGGGCGAGACAGTGCTGAGCGCTAACACGCTCAATGAATTGGGATCGCCAATCACCGGCCTTGATCCTGAGACTGAGTACACAGCAGTGCTCCAAGCACACCTGGGCGACTATAGTTCTGACTCAGTGAAGGTCAATTTCACCACCATCGAGCGTCAGATAGAAGAGAGCAAGGTGGTAGCTAGAGACGCTAGCAACGTCACCGAGACATCGTTCACCGCTAACTGGGAACGTCTGCCACAGGCACAGTCGTATGAGTTGACCCTTTATAGCCGCACCAACACTGGTGAGGAACACACCAAGAGCGGATTTGATGATGGCTATCACAATCTCCCAGAAGGATGGAGCACCAATGCCACATCTACCTCAAGCAGCTTCTATGGTGAAGAAGGACCATCTCTCCGACTAAACAAAGACAGCCTCTATCTCCTCGTTAGCCAGCCTGGCAAGACCATCAAGAACGTATCGTTCTGGTATCGTCTGAGCAACACCGATAGTAAGGTGGTTGTAGCCGAAGCACACAATGGCGTATGGCAGGATGTAGCCGAGGTTGTCAATGATGGTACAGCAAGTGGCGTGAAGAGCATTCAGATCAATGATGCTGATAGCGTACGCTTCCTCTTCTGTCGTGTATCAGGCTATGCGCTCCTCGATGACGTGGATCTGACTTACCGCGTTGACGTTCACACACCATTGCGCACAGTGACTCTCGACGCTAATGGTCAGGAGCTTAAGAGCGCAGCAGCTGCCTCTGACGATGACATGTTGCGTTACGCTTTCAGCGGCCTTGATGCAACACAGCAGTACAGCTACAGCGTACAGGCTTTCTCTAGCGACAAGAAGAGCTTGATGTCTGACATCATCAACGTAGGTGAGACCACAGGCATCAACACCATCCATACCACTGACACAGCTACGATGGGTAGCGACGTGTTCGATCTCCAAGGTCGTAAGGTTGCCACTGTAGATCAGATGGCACAGTTGCCAAAGGGCATTTACATCGTCCGTGGCAAGAAGGTGGTACTTAAGTAGACACACAAATTACTATTGTTACACAATTATTTTTAATTGAGATGGCGGCTTTTCCGTGAGGAAAGGCCGCCATTGTTATTATGCGCAGTGGCACGGTAAGCCTCTACCGGCGCTGGGAGAGGCTGGGTGAGAATAAAACCGCAATTCTTTGCCCAACCATCTGAAACTTTGTAACTTTGCAAACAAAACCCATTTACATTGAAGACATTTGAAGAATTGGGCGTTTCGGTAGAGATTAGAAACGCCATTGCTGAACTTGGATTTGAGGCTCCGATGCCCGTTCAGCAAGAAGTGATCCCTTATCTTTTAGGTAATCGCAATGATGTTATCGCCCTTGCGCAGACAGGCACAGGTAAGACGGCGGCGTTTGGCATCCCGTTGATACAACGTATCGATACCAAGAACAAAGCCACGCAAGCCATCGTCTTGTCGCCTACACGTGAGCTTTGTCTTCAGATAGCCGATGATCTCAACGATTTTGCTAAGTATATCCCTCACCTTCACATCGTACCCGTGTATGGCGGTGCCTCTATCGAGCAACAGATCCGTTCGCTGCGCCATGGCGTGCAGATTATCGTAGCTACCCCCGGACGTCTGATTGACCTCATGCATCGCGGCAAAGCCCACCTGGATGAGGTGCACAACGTGGTGCTTGATGAGGCTGACGAGATGCTCAACATGGGTTTCAAGGAGTCGATCACCGAGATTCTGTCGGGCATTCCCGAGGACCACAACACCCTTCTGTTCTCCGCAACGATGAGTAAGGACGTGGAACAGGTGGCGCGTGGCTATCTGCACGATTACAAAGAGATTGTCGTGGGTAGTCGTAACGAAGGCGCTGAGCACGTCAACCACATCTATTATATGGTCAACGCCAAGGACAAATACCTCGCGCTGAAGCGTGTGGTCGACTATTATCCTAAGATATACGCCATCGTCTTCTGTCGCACCAAGCGTGAAACGCAAGAGATTGCGGACAAGCTCATCCATGATGGATATAACGCCGAGGCGCTTCATGGGGATCTCTCGCAACAGCAACGTGACCTGACGATGCAGAAGTTTCGCACCCACCTCACCCAGCTTCTTATCGCTACCGATGTGGCAGCACGTGGACTAGATGTCAATGACCTCACGCACGTGATCAACTATGGGTTGCCTGATGACATAGAGAACTATACCCATCGCTCTGGACGTACCGGACGAGCTGGCAAGAAAGGCACGAGCATCTCCATCATCCACCTCCGTGAGAAGTTTAAGGTGCGCAACATCGAACGTGTGATAGGCAAGGAGTTTGTCGATGGCGTGCTTCCTACACCCGAAGAGATCTGTAAGAAGCAGCTCTTCAAGGCTATGGATGATATCCTTAAGACCGATGTGGATGAGGAACAGATTGCTCCTTATATGATAGATATCAAGCGGCAGTTTGAGTATATAGATAAGGAGGACATCATCAAGAAGATGGTAAGCAGCACCTTCGGTAGGTTCTTGGCTTATTATAAGGATGCCCCCGTAATCGAAAAGCCATCTGCTAAAGGGGCAGAACGTGCTTCGCGCAATGGCGATAAAGCCAAACCTCGCCATGCAGACCATCCCGAAAAGGGATATGCACGGCTCTTTATCAACCTTGGTAAGGACGATGGCTTCTACCCAGGTGAGGTGATGCAGTTTGTCAATAAGCACATGCGCGGTCGTCAGGAAGTGGGACATATCGACTTGTTGGCTCGCCAAAGCTATATCGAAGTGCCCGAGCGCGACGCACGTAAGGTGATGAAAGCCCTTGACGGCGCCTTGTATAAAGGGCGTAAGGTGCGCTGCAACGATGCGGATAGCGATCGGCCAGTAGCCAAGGGAAAGCGCGGAAAGGGCAAACCTGCCGCAGCGGTACCCCAGCGCAAGTTTAAGAAGGACGACTGGAAGCGACTAATCGGTGGCAATCCAGCCGAGCTCAAGGGCGAAATGCCCGATTTCACCGAAGAAGGATGGGCTCGTAGACGTCCGAAGAAGAAGTAAACAGACTCAACGCAAGTATTTTATTAATATATCAATCATACAATGAACATTGCTGTATATTGCTCGGCCAATGATCATCTAGACCCCGACTTTTTTGCATTGACCGATGAATTGGGACGTTTTATGGCACAGGAAGGCCATCACTTGGTCTTCGGTGGTGCTGACATGGGACTGATGGAATGCATCGCCAAAGCAGTGAAGACTCATGGCGGAATGACCATTGGCGTGGTGCCGCAAATCCTCGAGAAAGGCGGAAGGGTGTCTGAGTACCTCGATGTGGAGATTCCCTGCGACACGTTGGCCGATCGCAAGGAGCTCATGGAGACCAAGAGCGACATCTTTATCGCCCTTCCTGGCGGCGTAGGCACCCTTGATGAGATCTTTAACGTCGTGGCTTCGGCTACGATAGGGTATCACCATAAGCGCGTGATCTTATATAACATGAAGGGTTTTTGGGATCAGCTCATTGCTCTTCTTGATGATTTGGCCCGTCGTGGGTGCATCCGTGGCGACTGGCATAGCCAAATCGTGGTGGCAAACAACCTCGACGACATCCGTAAAGCATTGCAATCATGACCGAAAGCGTTTCTCCCAAAACCTTTCCCGACCTTATGGCGGGGAAGAAAGTGCTCTATGTACATGGCTTTCTCTCTGCTGGCTCTACGCATACGGCCACTGTTTTGCGGCAGTTTATGCCTCAAGCAACGGTCCTTGCGCCCGATCTGCCCGTCCATCCGGAGGAAGCTATGCAGTTGCTTCGAGACCTCGTAGCCTCTGAAAAGCCCGATCTCATCATCGGAACGTCCATGGGTGGCATGTACACCGAGATGCTCTATGGTGTGGATCGCATCTGTGTGAATCCCGCTTTTGAGATGGGAAGCACGATGACTGAGCACAATATGATGGGCAAACAAGTGTTTCAGAACCCACGTCAAGACGGCGTACAGGAGTTGATCGTGACCAAAGCGCTTGTTAAGGAGTATCGTGAGATGACCTCACACTGCTTTGAACAGGTTGACGCAGAGGAACAGCAGCGCGTGTTCGGACTCTTCGGAGATGCCGATCCCATGGTTCACACGTTCGATTTGTTCCACCAGCATTATCCCAACGCAGTGCGTTTTCATGGTGAGCATCGCTTGCTGGAGAAGGTGATCTATCATTATCTCATCCCCGTGGTGCGATGGATAGATGACCGTCAAGAGCAACGTGAGCGCCCAACGGTCTTTATTCATTGGAATACGCTTATGGATGGCTATGGCAAACCAAAGTCGAGTCTGCATAAGGCGTACGAGTTTCTGCTTGAGCATTACAACGTTTACATCGTAGCACCATCCCCAACGAGTTCTCCTGCGTTCTATGAGGAAACACGTGCGTGGGTGGAAGACGTGTTCAGCGCACCTGCTTGGGGACATCTCCTCTTTGCTAATCAGTTGCAGTTGCTCTATGGCGATTACCTCATCAGTGCCGATGAATCCGATGAATTCCTTGGTACAGCCATACGGTTTGGCTCAGATGAGTTTAAGACATGGGAGGAAGTGATTAGCTTCTTTGGCCGTTTGGGTGGTCAGTAAGCACTGCGCTGCATTGCTGAACATCAGGCATGAGATAATCATAAAGGCACGAAAAGGAAAAAGCCGCTATCGTTTGTTGCGATAGCGGCTTTTTCAGTAGGGTGTTGATCGGCAGATATTAGTTGCCTTTCTTATAGTTGTCGATACCCTTATCGAGGAAGTTCATGAATCCAGGGATATCCTCTTTGTATACGAAACTGCCCGAGAGAGGCTTTCCGTCGTTGTCTACGGTGACGTAGAAGGGCTGTGCAAGGTAACCAAACTTAGTTTGCTCAAGGTAGCTCCACTTGTCGCCTACGGTGCGAAGGGTGCGGCTTGTGCCGTCAGGATTCTTCACTTCCATAGGTTGTGCCAATGGTGTCTTATCGTCAACGTAGAGCGATATGAGGACGTAATCTTTGGTTAGACGCTCCGCAACCTCAGGGTCGGTCCATACGGCAGCCTCCATCTTACGACAGTTGACGCAACCAAAACCGGTGAAATCGAGCATTACAGGCTTGTGCTGAGCCTTTGCAGCAGCCATGCCTTCCTCGTATGAGGTGTATTGAGGATGGATCTCTTGTGCCTTATTAAGGTTGAAATCCTGTGTGTTCATAGGAGGAGAGAAGGCGCTGACGGCTTTACAAGGAGCTCCCCATAGACCTGGCACCATGTAAACGGCAAATGCAAATGAGCACAAACCAAGCATAATGCTAGGTACGGGCATTGCTGTCTGTGTGGGATCGTCGCTTGGGAACTTCAGTTTACCTATGAGATAGAGACCCAAGAAGGTGAAGATCATGATCCATAGAGCCAAGAACGTCTCACGATCGAGGATGCCCCAACCATAAGCTAAGTCGGCTACAGAGAGGAATTTCAGTGCAAATGCAAGCTCGATGAAGCCCAACACCACCTTGATCATATTCATCCAAGAACCTGATTTAGGCGCTTGCTTGAGCCAAGTGGGGAACATTGCGAAGAGAGAGAACGGCAATGCCAATGCAATAGCAAAGCCAAACATACCCACTGCGGGTGCTACCCAGTCGCCGCTGGTGGCAGCTTGAACAAGCAAAAGACCGATTACAGGAGCCGTACAAGAGAAACTCACCAGCGAAAGGGTAAATGCCATCAAGAAGATAGATACCAGTCCGGTGGTGGTAGAAGCCTTATTGTCCACTGCGTTACCCCATGAGGCAGGTAGCTTGATCTCAAACCAGCCGAAGAAACTGAACGCAAAGACCACCAAGAGGAGGAAGAAGAAGATGTTGAACGGAGCGTTTGTGGCTAGCTCGTTGAGTCGTTGAGGACCAAAGAGGGCAGTGATGATCAGTGCCAAAGCCATATACACCACGATGATAGATATGCCGTAAGTCACAGCATCGCGTATACCGCGCTTCTTATCGTCCTTTGCACGCTTTAGGAAGAAGCTCACTGTCATTGGAATGATAGGCCAAACGCATGGCGTAAGCAACGCTACGAAGCCGCCAACAATACCCATGAGGAAGATGTACCATAGCGAGTGATCTTTCGTTGACTCGCTATCGCTGAATGCTTTCAGCTCTTTGACCACTGGTGTCCATAGGTCGCTCTTGACGTTAGCGGCAGCAGTGTCAGCCTTAACCTCCTGTGTGGCGGCTGAGTCGGTAGCTACGGCAGCCTGTGCGGTTTCGTCCGCAGCAGTCTCAGTGGCTGTTTGCTCTTCCGTTTGTTCTGCCGCTTTGTCCTCAACGGCCGTTGGCGCATCCTGAGGACCGTTCCCTTTATAGTTGAACTCTACCGAAGTAGGGGGCATACACATCTCGTCGTTACATGCGCCGTACTCTAGATAGCCTTTCACCTCGTAGGTCTTGCCAGTGATTTTGTATTTCTGTACAAAGCGAACGCTATTCTCAAAGTAACGAAGCTTCATCCCGAAGATAGGATCCATCTCACTTATCTCCTTGCCTTGGTGCTGCAATCCGCCCATGGGTTGTACCCCGACGGCTTTGTCCGTGTGCAGTGTGGCAGATATTGGACCATCGCTTGGCAGTCCGGTAGAGTAGACGTGCCATCCCTTAGCTATCGTAGCAGAGAATATTACGTCAACCTCTGTAGGTGAAACTTGCTTTTGCGAAGCCGTAAAATGCACGGGGTTGCCTTGAGCAAAGGACACAGTGCTAAGCAAAAGCATTATTACAGAAAGAATAAAGCTTTGTTTCGTTTTCATATTTTTACTAGATAAATAATTACAAAACAGATATTTTACAATTTGCAAAAGTATATAATAAATCAAGATTATGCAACTTTTTAGTTGGAAAAATTGGATGATTAGAATTTAATACGTAACTTTGCAAGTGAAAGAATATAAACCGATAACGAGCAGGAAAACGGAATTCCGACATTGATTGATGTTGGAATTCTTGTTTTTTATGTTCCTATTAGAAGTACAAATCTCAAAAACTATACTATTATGGCATACATGTCACAAGAAGGCTACAATAATATGGTAGCCCAACTTCATGAATTGGAAACCATCGAACGTCCTAAAGCGTCAGCCGCTATAGCCGAAGCACGCGATAAAGGTGACCTGAGCGAGAACTCTGAATACGATGCAGCTAAGGAAGCACAAGCACATTTGGAGGATAAGATCAACCGCCTCAAGATGGCGATAGCCGAGGCAAAGATCGTGGATACCTCTCGTCTGAGCGCTGACTGTGTACAGATTCTCTCTACGGTGGAGATGACCAACGTTACCACAAACGCTAAGATGCGTTACACTATCGTCAGTGAGAATGAGGCAAACCTCAAGCAAGGCAAGATCTCTATCAAGACTCCGATTGCTCAGGGACTGCTTAACAAGAAGGTGGGTGACGTTGCTGAGATTCAGATACCACGTGGTATTGTGAAGCTCCGCATTGATAAGATCTCTATTGAGGCTTAAGAAGGCTCGTCCATACGGGCAGAACCGATTCTTCATACAAGAAGAACCAATCCCTCATATGGGAAGAATCCATCCTTAAAACGAGAACAAGTAATCTTTAAAAAGCGAAGTTATGGATATTTTCAGTAAGATTGCAGCAGGCCAGATACCTAGCTATAAGTGTGCAGAGAACGATCAGTTCTATGCTTTTCTTGATATTAATCCAGTGCAAAAGGCGCATACCTTGGTCATTCCACGTCGTGAGGTAGACTACATCTTCGACATGAATGACGATGAATTGGCCCAGTTTGAGGTCTTTGCCAAGAAGGTAGCGTGTGCCATCAAAGCCGCTTTCCCTTGCAAGAAGGTAGCTCAGGTGGTGCTCGGTCTTGAGGTTGCGCATGCCCATATCCACTTGTTGCCCATCAATAGCGAGGCAGATGTCGACTTCCACAAGCATCAGAAGTTCTCTGAGGAAGAGATGCAAGCCATCGCAGACAAGATCTATGCCGAGTTTACCAAGCTAGCATAGGCTGACAGATGAGCCGTCATCGGACGATAGGCGCTTCTTTCTAGACGAATGGAAGAAGCACCTATAAGCGTCAAAAACACCGAAATCATCGAATGAGTCCCAACAGATTTCTCCGCATAGGAGGATGTGTTGGGACTCATTTTCGTTATAAGGGGAGCCTTATATTTTTATAAGGGTGATCTCAAATCGTTATGAAGACGATGCTTTATTGTTAGAAAGAGATCTCTATCGAGCGCTGACCTCATCTAGGAAGAACCAAGCAGGGTAGCCCACACCATAATGCCAATCGGGGCACATACCCAGTGCGGTTATTTTTACACGGACATATCGTGCCTTGACTGGGCTACTCTCGTCCGCCGTAGCAGCGACAAACTTGATGCTAATGTCCCTATCCTCGGCAAAATCGAATCGCTTTCCGAAGGGCACAAACGTCTTCCCGTCTGTCGAAACGCTATATTCCACCGCCTTGGGGAGCAGCACCCATGCGCCCAACTGGTGTAGGAAGTCGCTCTCTAGATGCTGAATCTCCTTCTCCTCGCCCATGTCTAAGATGAAGTCGGCATCCTTTCCTTCCCATCCAACCCATCCTTCCACATACCCAGCACCGCCATGCAGTCCGTCGGTCAGTGCTGTTTCGGCTATTGGCAGGTAGCGCTCGGCAGGTGGTAGCACGTAGCTTACCTTCGCTCCGAGCAGCAGATTAGGTTCGTTAGAGGGCAGATAACGTTTGAGGTAAAGGTCGCAGTAGTCCTGAGGGCGATTCTTTCGCTCGTTGAGTGTAGGCACGCCATACTCGTTGCAGCGATTCTTGAACAGCTTGACGTCCTCCGTAATCTTCTCCACATCACCCCCTTGCCGTGTGCGAGCTATCTCCAGTGCGGCATATTGCAGCGGCAGACGGGCGATGCGCACCCTCCGTAGCAACGTGGAATCGTCGCTGACGGCCTGCTCTGCCTTGTCAAAGAGCTGATCATATGTGTGCATGAGCTGGTCACAGAGCATCCCATCCTTGTGCGTGATGGGCGAGTCGTAGATCCATAGCGGCTTGTGACTGGCAAGCAAAGCGCCCTCCATGAGTTTGCGGTAACTATATATATAAGGTGAAGCCTGACCATAATAGTCGGTCAGAAAGGCATTCATGAGCGAGTCGGCATCCTGATCAGGGTTCCACATCAGCTTACCTATCATGTAAGCGCGTAGCTCCGCAAAGTCGGTACCCACACTTCCGTTCTCCTGCTCGAATAGCATGTTAGCATGATTGCGCTTAAACAAGGCGATGTTAGGTTGCAGAACATGGAAGTTGGGGAACGGACTCACCACATTGTCAAAGTTGATTGCATAGTCCCAGATATACAAGTTGTCCGATATCTGCGCCCATCCCTCTAGCGCTTTGACAAAGTCGCGTCCACTCTCATTGTCAGTTAGGGGCACCTCGCGCTTACTGTCGATGCTGCAAAGCATGATGTTTACGTTGGGCAAGGGACGCACATGACGTGGCGGTTGCATACTGAAGAGATAGGCAAGGGTGGAGAACTCCTTGTCCGGATAGCGCTGAGCCAACCGATTGAGAAACCTGATGATAGGACCAGATGGCGATCCCTCCTCCTGTTCAATGGCTTGACAGGCATCGCAGTGGCAGTTGGTATTGTTGCCATCGTTCTGACTCACCGATATCATCTTCAGTCCGGGGTGAGCTTGGAAGATCGAATCTAGATTGTGGCACACCTGCTCGTAGAGCGCTTCATTGGTCAGACACCACTGGCTGTGCGCCCCCGGTTGCCGCTTGCCGTTGATCATCGAGTACCATTCGGGATGCTCCTTGCCATATCGTGCTGCAGGCAAGATCTGATTGAACGTATGTACCCACATGTTGGCCACGAACATATCACGTGGCTCTTCCCACCCAAACCAGTCACGGAACAAGGGGTCTTTGAGCGAATAACCATTGGTCTGCCGATAGCGGAACGCCGGTTGGTCGCACCAGTCGATGGCAGGCAGCGTCAGAGCGCTCACCTTCTGCCACTTGTATGAAGGCGTATGATTGATGGTCCAAGCATCCTTGGCTAGGTAGTTGATGCCCATATAGCGCTCCAAGAGGTGCGACACGCCGAGGATAGCACCCTTGTCACCACCGCTCATGATGCGTAGCACGTTGTTGTGGCAACTGATCTGAAAGCCATCTTCGCCCACCTTGTCCGTGGTGCCACCGATGATTACAACGTTTTTCGGGCTTTTCGCAGATGCGGCTGTAGCGGCGCTGTATGGCTGAACCGGCAGTGTGACACCCGATAGCTGCTCCACAAAGTGGCATAACAGCTCTGCGGCACGGCGCGACTGGCTGGTGCTATCAGCTAGCGAGATGTGCGTGGCAGCCTTGCCCTTGCTTACCAAGGTGATCTGTGCTGACGAAGGGATGGATGCGAGGGATAATAATCCGATAGCAGAAAGGCGCAACAAGTGGCCTCCTTGCTTTCTTAAAGAGCGTGAGAGTTGCATAGATAATAGGTTTTTACAACGCAAATGTACCATAAATCATCCGGATTATGAAAAAAGCCACATGTTTTTTTATCCGACAAAGGTTTTTGTTGTAACTTTACACACGTTTCGTAGGCATTCCTTACCTATGCGTAGCGTGATGCCCGAGACCCACCTTCATTGATTATTAACTAATACAACGATAATGAAAAAGACCTTGATGACGCTGGCAGCGTTCCTTGTCAGCCTTGTTACCTACGCACAGTATCAACCCAGTCAGGAGGTTGTGGCATCGCAGAAAGAGTTTCAAGACTCTAAGTTGGGCATCTTTATCCATTGGGGAATCTACTCGATGCTGGGCAACGGCGAGTGGGTGATGAACACCAAGAGTATCAACTATCAGGAATATCCTAAGCTGGCAGGCGGCTTCTATCCCTCCCATTTCGATGCAGAGCGCTGGGTCAAGGCGTTCAAAGCAGCCGGAGCTAAGTATATCACCTTCACCACGCGCCACCACGATGGCTTCTCTATGTTCAAGACAGCCACCAACAACTATAACATCGTGGACGGAACGCCTTATGGCCGCGACGTGCTCAAGGAGCTAGCTGACGCTTGTCATAAGGAAGGCATCAGTCTGCACCTGTACTATTCGCACCTAGACTGGTCCCGACTCGACTATCCTTTGGGTCGCACAGGTCTGAAGCTGGGCCGCCCCACGGACAAGCAAAACTATGATACCTACTTTGCTTTCATGAACAATCAGCTTACCGAGCTCCTCACCAATTATGGAAAGGTAGACGCCATCTGGTTTGATGGATGGTGGGATCATGACAGCGACAAGACACCTTTCGACTGGCGACTGGACGAGCAGTATAGCCTCATCCATCATCTGCAACCCCAATGCATGATAGGTAACAACCACCACGGCACTCCTTATGCTGGTGAAGATATCCAGATCTTTGAGCAAGACCTTCCTGGCGAGAACACCTATGGTCTGAGCGGACAAGATGTGAGCCAGCTACCCTTGGAGACTTGCTTGACCATGAACGACTCATGGGGATACAGCATCACCGATAAAGACTTCAAATCGAAGGACGACCTTGTGCGCGAACTGATCCGTGCGGCTGGTAAGAACTGCAATCTCTTGCTCAATGTGGGACCCCGTCCCGATGGCGAACTGCCCACTGAAGCCGTTGAACGCCTTGAGGCTGTGGGTCAATATATGCAGCAGTATGGCGAAACGATCTATGGAACGCGCGGCGGACTGGTCGCTCCACACGACTGGGGTGTAAGCACCCAGAAGGGCAACCGCCTCTTTATCCATATCCTCAAGCTTCAGGATCGTGCCCTCTTCGTACCCACAGGCACCCGTCAGGTCACGGCAGCCAAGGTGTTTGCCACCGGAAAGAAGGTAGCGCTGACCAAGGTAGCCAATGGCTACACCCTCTCTCTGCCTGAGCAACCCACCGGCATCGACTATGTAGTGGAGCTTACGCTCAAGTAAAGGTGCTTCATCATCAACCTTATATATACAGCAACCGCTGCTATCATCTTCCCCGGAGGGAACTGATAGCAGCGGTTTTCAGTTTATATAATGGTGATATTAGCCTATATAACAGCCGTGTTAGCCTACCTGACTACCTGGCTTCACCTCACTCAAGACCGATGTCACGCTGAGCGAACCATCAAAGTTGAGCGCAGAGAGAATCATACCTTGGCTCTCCATACCCATCATCTTGCGTGTAGCAAAGTTGGCAATGAACAGCACATCCTTACCCACGAGTTGTTCGGGCTCATAGTAAGCAGCGATACCGCTAAGAATGGTGCGATCCGTACCACTACCATCGTCAATCAAGAACTTCAGTAGCTTCTTGCTCTTCTTCACCTTCTCACAAGCCTTGATGTGTCCCACACGGATATCCAGCTTCTCAAAGTCGTCATAGCTGACGGTCTCCTTCACTGGTGCAGCCTTGTAGCTAGCTGCCGCATTAGCCTTCTTGGTGTCCTCCAGCTTCTGCAGTTGGGCGTTGATAGCCTCATCCTCAATCTTCTCAAAGAGCAGAGCAGGTGTGCCAAGCTGGTGTCCAGGCTCTAGCAACGTGGTAGATCCCAGCTGTGCCCAGTCACTCTCCTCGATGTTGAGCATCTCACGGAGCTTCTTGCTGCTGAATGGCAAGAAAGGCTCAAAGGCAATCTCAAGGTTGGCTACGAGCTGTAGAGAGATGTAAAGGATAGTCTTTACGCGCTCCATATCAGTCTTAGCGACGTGCCAAGGCTCGCAGTCGGTGATATACTTGTTGCCGATACGTGCAAGGTTCATGGCTTCCTTCAGTGCATCGCGGAACTTGAATGCGTCCAGCAATGCCTCCACCTTCTGCTTCACATCCTTAAACTCGGCAATGGCTTTCTGGTCCACCTCGGTGAGCTCACCGCACGCAGGTACCACGCCATCAAAGTATTTCTTGGTCAGTTGCAATGCTCTGTTGACAAAGTTGCCGTACACAGCCACCAGCTCCGAGTTGTTACGCTCCTGGAAGTCCTTCCAAGTGAAGTTGTTATCCTTGGTCTCAGGCGCATTGGCGGTGAGCACATAGCGCAGCACGTCCTGCTTGCCAGGGAAGTCGCGCAGATACTCGTGCAGCCACACAGCCCAGTTGCGTGAGGTCGAAATCTTGTCGTTCTCTAGGTTGAGAAACTCGTTAGCAGGTACATTGTCGGGCAGGATATAGTCGCCGTGAGCCTTGAGCATGGTGGGGAAGATGATGCAGTGGAACACGATGTTGTCCTTACCGATGAAGTGAACCAGTCGGGTCTCAGGATCTTTCCACCACTTCTCCCAGCTGCCAAACTTCTCTGGCTGTGCATCGCATAGCTCCTTGGTGTTGGATACATAACCGATAGGTGCGTCAAACCATACGTAGAGCACCTTACCATCAGCTCCCTCTACGGGCACGGGGATACCCCAGTCAAGGTCGCGAGTCATCGCACGAGGTTGCAGATCCATGTCCAGCCAGCTCTTGCACTGTCCGTACACGTTAGAGCGCCATTCCTTATGTCCTTGCAGAATCCAGTCCTTGAGCCATTCCTGATAGTCGTTCAAGGGCAGATACCAGTTCTTGGTGCGCTTCACCACGGGTTCTGAGCCACTGATGGTGGAGTGGGGGTTCTTTAGCTCCATAGGGCTGAGGTCGCTACCACACTTCTCACACTGGTCACCATAGGCGTTAGGGTTGCCGCAGTGAGGACATTCGCCCATGATGTAGCGGTCAGCTAGGAACTGATGCGCTTCCTCGTCATAGTACTGCTCGCTCTCTTTCTCGATGAGCTTGCCCTCGTCATAGAGCTTGCGGAAGAAGTCGCTAGCCAGCTTATGGTGCACATCGCTGGTGGTGCGGCTATATATGTCAAACGAGATACCAAACTCCTCGAACGAGTCCTTGATGATCTTGTGATAGCGGTCACACACATCTTGTGGGGTGATACCCTCTTTCTTGGCGCGTAGCGTGATAGGAACGCCATGCTCATCAGAGCCACCGATAAACACCACTTCCTCCTTCTTCAGGCGAAGATAGCGCACATAGATGTCTGACGGTACGTACACACCAGCCAGGTGACCGATGTGCACACCACCATTGGCATAAGGCAGTGCCGCAGTGACGGTGGTACGTTTGAATTGTTTCTTTTCCATTATGATAGTTTTCTTACGTTTTTCTATTTTGCAAAAGTACGAAAAATAAGGCAGATAAGCCGTGGCTTGCATCATTTTTCTGCTTGTTCAGATGCCAAACTCCAAACTTTATTTCTAATTTTGTATTTTCAACTTAGAACAAGACACCTCAAAACAAAAGAACCAAACGTATGAAACGTACATTAGAACAACTCGTTCGCCCCAATATACAAGCACTTGCCACACCGCGCGTGCGCACCTATGAATCATTGCAAACCACTGATGCTGTGTGGCTTGATGCCAACGAGACGCCTTATAACCGTCCCCTCAATCGTTACCCCGACCCTTATCAGCACGACCTACGGGCAGCCTTATCGCCCGTGATGCGTGTGGCTGCTGATCAGATCTTTGTCTCCAATGGTCTAGATGAGGCGGTGGATCTGCTCTATCAGGTGTTTGCTTCGCCACGAAGGGACAACGTGGTGGCTATCACACCTACACGCACCGTGTATCAGCGCTATGCTCATATCCATGAGGTTGAGTATCGCCATGTGCCGCTGACAGCCGATTATCAGCTCGACGCTGACCGCGTGCTAGCTGCCTGTGACGCTAACACCAAGCTGGTGTGGCTCTGCTCGCCCAATGACCCGACGGGTGACCTCCTTGATCGCAACGAGGTGGCGCGTGTGCTGATGGGCTTTGATGGCATCGTGGTGGTGGATGAGAGCTATGTGGAATACTGTCGCCAACCCTCATGGCGCACCTATCTAGAGCATTTTCCTCACCTCGTGGTGCTAGGAACGATGAGCAAGGCATGGGGATGTGCCAGCCTTCGTGTAGCGATGGCTTATGCGCATGCACCCATTGTGAGCCTCTTAGATAGGGTGAAGCACCCCTATAACGTCGGTGGTGAGGCGCAAGCCAAAGCCTTGGAGATGCTTAGTAAGCGCTATGACGTGGAGACCTGGGGCAGACAGGTGTCTAGTGAGCGGCAAGAGGTGATGCGTGCGTGGAGCAAACTGGATATCTGCGAGAAGGTGTTCCCATCCGTGACCAACTTCTTTATGGTGCGTCTGCACGATGTGGACGATGTGTACAGCTATCTGCTATCGCAGCAGATACACGTGCTTCGATGTGATGATATGGAGCTATGTGAGGGTTGTCTGCGTGTGACCATCGGTACACGGGAGGAGAACAACAAGCTCATCGGTGCGCTACGCAACTATGAACACCTGCACCGCAAGCAATGATGATGCCCTCGGCATAGCGCATCGGCTACGTTCCAGAGCGTCAGTGAGGACGTGATAGAGGCGGTCTGACATCATGCCGCCACCTCTCTGACGATGCCAAAGGATACAAACAAAAAAGAGAAATAAATTAATTTTCTGCTGAAATCAATTTATTTCTCTTCCTAAAACAATTTATTTCTCCATCTCGCGGAGCCTCTATCACCTTATGAAATGATAGCGGCGAGGGGTTATTTGCGGCCAAAGTCGGCTGGAATCTCGCCCCAAGCCTTGGTGTCCCACTTGATGATGGGCGTGTCATAGACGTGGGTACATAGCCAGCGCTCGGCTCGGGCTATCACCGCATAGAGCTGTTCGGTGGTGCTGTTGCGCTCCAAGGTGGTCTTGCAATGCTTCTTCTTAACCCATAGGGCGGCATTGACCGAGTCAGAGTAGATCACCTTCCCCTTGATGCCACGTTGCTCCATCAGTGCCAAGGCATGCACAATGGCAAGAAACTCGCCTATGTTGTTGGTGCCATGCACAGGACCATAATGGAACACCTGTGCACCTGTGGCAAGGTCGATACACTGATACTCCATCGGACCGGGGTTGCCACTACATGCCGCATCCACAGCCCAAGCGTTGGCTTCGACCTCTGGAGGCAGTGGCAGAACGGTGTCACGGCGGTAGAGGGGTGGGTTGACGGGTTGGCTGTTGCGCATAGATACGGTTGGCAATGTGTGGTTATTGGAGGTTGTAACCTTCAGCTGAGAGCTCTTGCATCACCTGAAGCACAATCTGCTGACCTATCTCCCCACCCTTCTTTGCAGCTTCGCTCGTGATGAGCGGTGAGTTCTTAGCCATCTTCTTACCTAGATCGCTCTTGTAGAAGGTGTTTATTGCTTGCAGATCCTCAAGGGTGAAATACTTCTGATAGATAGGCATCAGAAGATCAGCATACTTGGTATTGAAAGTCGTGGTATACTTATCGATAAATCGGTCTACATACTCCTTGGGTGCACTGGCTAACGATTGGCGGAGCAAAGGAATCATTTGGTCCATTGTGGCTTTGAAGGTGGCGTTGTTGCCGCTCACTTCTAGAAACTCGGCATAGACCTTCTTATACGTGCCGTCCGTCTGAGCAGATGCGCCGAGGGGCAAAAGAAGCATCAAGGCAAGGATGATGCTGGTGGTGATTTTCTTCATAATCAGGATTCTTTTATAGGTGTGCCTATGAGCGGCACACCTTGGTGAAACATGGGTTACATACGTTCAGGCACCTCGATACCGAGGAGGCTCATACCGTTCTTGATTACCTTGGCTACGTTGCGAGCCAATACCAAGCGGAAGAGACGTGCCTGCTCGTCCTCTGCGTTGAGGATAGAGTAGTCGTGATAGAACTGGTTAAACTGCTTGGTGAGCTCGTAGCAGTAGTTGGCTATGCCTGCTGGGTTATAGTTCTGACCAGCATCTGCCACCGCTACGCCATATGCGCTCAGCTTCTGGATGAGCTCAGTCTCCTTCTCGTTGGGCTGATAGCTACCATCAGCCTGTGCGGGATTGACGCCAGCCTTACGCAGGATGCTGCGGATACGGGCATAGGTGTACTGGATGAAAGGACCGGTGTTGCCATTGAAGTCGATTGATTCAGCAGGGTTGAAGAGCATGTTCTTGCGAGCATCAACCTTGAGGATGAAGTACTTCAGCGCACCTAAGCCCACGATGCGAGCCACCTCGTTGCGTTCCTCTTCGGGCATATCCTTAAACTTGCCTAGCTCGTCGCTAGTCTCGCGGGCGCCCGTCACCATCTGTGCGATGAGGTCGTCAGCGTCCACCACGGTACCCTCACGGCTCTTCATCTTACCATTGGGGAGCTCCACCATACCGTAAGAGAAGTGAACCAAGTCCTTACCCCACTTGAAGCCGAGGCGGTCCAAGAGGATAGAGAGCACCTGGAAGTGATAGTTTTGCTCATTACCTACGACGTAGATCATCTTATCGATAGGGTAGTCGTTGAAGCGCATCTCTGCCGTACCGATGTCCTGAGTCATATATACCGATGTGCCGTCCTTACGTAGGAGAAGCTTCTGATCCAGACCATCAGCGGTGAGGTCAGCCCATACGCTACCATCTTCCTTGCGGAAGAAGAGTCCCTTGCTCAGACCTTCTTCTACCTTGGCTTTACCTACGAGGTAGGTGTTCGATTCATAATAGATCTTATCAAATGCCACACCAAGTGCTTTGTAGGTCTCGTCGAAACCTGCGTACACCCAGTCGTTCATCTTCTTCCATAGCGCACGTACCTCGGGGTCATTGTGCTCCCACTTGACGAGCATCTCATGTGCCTCCTTGATGAGTGGTGCTTCCTGTTCGGCTTTCTCCTTGGCAGCCTCTTCGGTCATACCCTCTTGTACGTATTGTGCTGCGAGCGCCTTGCACTCCTCGCGGTAATGCTTGTCAAAGGCTACGTAGAAGTCGCCGATGAGGTGGTCGCCCTTCTTGTTTGCCTGTTCGGGAGTGATGCCATCGCCCCACTTGAGCCATGCCAGCATCGACTTGCAGATGTGGATACCGCGGTCATTGACAATGTTGGTCTTGATGACACGGTTGCCATTGGCCTCCATGATGCGTGCCAAGGACCAACCGAGGAGGTTGTTGCGTACGTGGCCGAGGTGGAGAGGCTTGTTGGTATTGGGTGAAGAGTATTCGATCATCACCAGTGGCGACTGCTCTGTGGCTTGCTTCTCACCGTAATGGGCGTCGGCATCGATGTCGTTGAGCAGCGTGGCCCATGCCTGTGGAGCGATGACTAGATTGAGAAAACCCTTTACCACGTTGTAGCGAGCGATGGCGTCGCAATGCTCTTGGATGTATTGGCCCAGCTCTTGAGCGGTGTCTTCGGGCTTCTTATGACTGATCTTGAGGAATGGAAATACCACCAAGGTGAGGTGACCCTCAAAGTCCTGGCGCGTCTTCTGCAGTTGAACCATCTTCTCGGGCACGTCTTGTCCGTAGAGATCCTTTACCGCTTGCAGTGCGGCGGTGACGATCATGCTTTCTATTTTCATCTCTTCTATGTTTACTAATAATGTGTTCTAAGATTGCAAAGGTACAAGAAATAATCGGTTTTAGGGTCATATTGACCTCATTAGTTGACTTTTATCAGAAGTTATCCGTACCTTTGCGGAGATTAATTGCATATTTATGTCTAATAAGTTATTGGATCGGCGCTTTGTAGTGCCTTTTGTCTTAGTAACCACTTTGTTCGCCCTCTGGGGCTTTGCCAATGATATCACCAACCCGATGGTGGCTGCGTTTCAGACGCTACTAGAGCTCTCGGCAGCCAAGGCCTCACTCATTCAGTTTGCATTCTACGGCGGCTATGCCACGATGGCTATCCCGGCGGCGCTGTTTATCCGTCGTTATAGTTTCAAGAGCGGCATCTTGTTGGGACTGTTGCTCTATGCGATAGGCGCCTTCCTGTTCATTCCGGCAGCCGCGATGCAGAGTTTCACGTTCTTCTGCTTGTCGCTTTATATTCTGACTTTCGGTCTTGCATTCCTCGAAACCACCTCTAACCCCTTCATTCTCTCACTTGGAAGCAAGCAGACTTCTACGCGCCGACTCAATCTCGCACAAGCGTTCAATCCCCTTGGGTCACTGTGCGGTATGGCGGTGGCATCGTTTGTGGTGCTGCCGCAGTTGCTCTCCGATCGTCGGGATGCGCTGGGCAATATCACCTACCATGGATTGTCCATGGCTGAGAAGGCGCAGATACGCTTGCACGACATCGCCTTGATACGCAATCCGTATGTGGCGCTGGGCGTCGTGGTGGTGCTGATGCTCGTAGTGATAGCCTTAATCAGGATGCCAAAGGTGGAGCATAGCACAGAGCAGATGAACGTTCGCGCTACGCTGGGACGCTTATGGCGCAACAAGGTGTATCGTGAGGGCGTGGTGGCACAACTCTTCTATGTGGCTGCGCAGATTATGGTGTGGACGTTTATCATCCAGTATGCTGACCACCTGGGTATCAACAAAGCTGTGGCGCAGACCTATAACATTGTGGCAATGACCCTGTTCCTCTGCGGACGGTTCTTGAGCACGTGGCTGATGAAGTATGTCGATTCACGGCGGTTGCTCACGTTGTTTGCCGTATGTGCATCGCTATGTACGTTGTTTGCCATTTTCTTTGTGGGAAAGGCGGGACTTTATAGCTTGGTACTGGTGAGCCTGTTCATGTCGTTGATGTTTCCCACCATCTACGGCATCTCCCTTGAACAGGTGGAAGCGCAGGATACCACGCTCGGTGCGGCGTTCCTCGTTGAGGCTATCGTGGGTGGAAGCATCATGCCACCGCTTCAAGGAGCCATCATCGATATGGGTGAGGTGATGGGTTTGCCAGCTGTCAACGCATCGTTTGTGTTGCCACTATTGTGCTTCGTGATAATCTTTATATTCGGAATAAGGGCGCAACGCCATTAACTGACATTGCGCCCTTATGTAGACGGGGCTTCGTGTGAAGCTGGATAATGCTTTATCTAAAGTGGTGTCGCACTTTAACTAAAAAGGTGTTGTGCTTTGGATAAAGCCGTATGTGATATGGATAAAGAGGCTTAAAGGCCTAGATATAATCGTCACCCTTCTGTAGCTGAATCGTATTGATGTACTTGCGAATCAGAGCGGAAGAATCTTCTTTCTTGCAGACAAGCAACACATTGTCGTTCTCCACAATGATACAGTCGTTCAGACCGTTGATGACAGCTAGCTTGTTGCCTGGTACACAGACCAGATTGCCGGTGGCATTGTCTATGACGGCGTCCGTGTGGATCACGACATTGTCGTCCTTTGACTGGCTCATCGACTCGTAGATGCTGTGCCATGTGCCTAGGTCCGCCCATCCAAAGTGGCAGTTCATCACATATACATTGTTGCTCTTTTCCAGTATTCCGTAATCGATGGAGAGGTTGGGGTAGGAGGGGAAGTTGTCCTGCATGTACTCGTTCTCCTCTTCCAGCGTCCAGTGGTCGTGGTTCTTGTCAAAGTCGCGCAGCACCACGGGAAGGAATTCGTACACGCAATCCATCAGATATCGTGCGTTGGAGAGGAACAATCCCGTGTTCCAGAGCCACTCCCCGCTGTTCATAAAGATTTCGGCAAAGTGGCGGTCGGGCTTTTCGGTGAACGCTTGCACCTTATATATATGCTCATCTTGGCTTTCGCCCATCTGGATATAGCCATATCCGGGTTCGGGGCGGGTAGGTGTGATGCCCATGGTGAGCAGAGATTGGTGGGTGGAGACAAACTCAAGGCCTTTGAGAATATCCTCATTGAATGCCTCTTCGTTGAGAATCACCTGGTCAGCAGGTGTCACCACGATGTTGGCTTCGGGACAGATCTTGAGGATGCGATGCGTAGCCCAGGTGACGCTAGGTGCGGTGTTGCGCTGGATAGGTTCGGCAAGGATTTGTGTTTCGGGCACGTCGGGCAACTGCTGGTATATGTAATCTAGGTAGTCGCGGTTCGTACTGACGTAGATACGGTCCTTAGGGATAATCTTCAGAAATCGTTTGTAGGTCTGTTGTAGCAATGTCTCTCCTGTACCAAAGAAGTCGAGAAACTGTTTGGGTTTGGCTTCTCTGCTGCAAGGCCATAGTCTGCGACCCCTTCCTCCGGCGAGTATGATGCAGAAATAGTTCTCGCCTTTCGTTTGATGAGTTAAGGTTGTCATAGTGATAGATATTTGTTCTTATTGATTTAGGGCGAAAAGCTCGCTCTATTCGAATACGAAAGTACGTATAAATCCCCAATCTAACAAATCTTTTAAGATTTATATGAGAAAAATTTGTTTTGTTCAAATAATCTCATTACCTTTGCATTCGCAATAAGAAAATGCCCGTTTTGACGTGTGTTGTTTTCTTGCCCAGATGGCGGAATAGGTAGACGCGCTGGTCTCAAACACCAGTGCCGCAAG
>CAVHUZ010000016.1:0-40817 GCA_963639545.1 Bacteroidaceae bacterium | reverse complement strand
GGAAAGGAAGTTTACTTCCAGTTTCCCGAGTGCAGCTTATCTTATGCAAAGATAATGCAAACGAGTGGAAAGGAAGTTTACTTCCAGTTTCCCGAGTGCAGCTTATCTTATGCAAAGATACTACAAAAAAGTTGGAACTCAGTAAGATTTGAAGCAAAATCATCGCAAACATCAGAGCGTCAATCAGCATGTTGAATTTGCGTGTGCATCGTGTTTTTACAAACAATTAAGAAGTAGGAAGTTCCACCTTGTTGCACAATGATAGACCTTTTCCTTTGGTTGTCTTAACTGAACGAACCAAGTTATAATCTACCACGTCCACCTTTAACCCAGCATAACAGATTTCTTCTATGACCTGCATCTATCATTTTATGACCATTTTACTCATATCCAATGTTTTGTTTGTAATTCTCATTCAAGTCCAAACACTTCTGCGGAATGGGGAACACCGTTGTAAAGCCAGTTTCCTCGCCGTCGATCGGAGTACGCTCATCGTATGCTTTTGTATATTTTCCGAATCGTATAAGGTCTTGGCGCCTCCAACCTTCCCATACCAACTCCAAGAGACGCTCGTTAAGAATGTTATCCAAGCTGGCTTCCACCAACGGCATTCCAACTCTCTCCCTTATTGCATTGAGTTCTGCAGAACCATCCTCACCATTTCGCACCTTCGCCTCGGCTTCCATCAACAGAACGTCTGCATATCTGAAAAGCACGATATCGTTGTCAACTAGCTTTCCATCCGAGTAGGCGGTTCTATCAACCTCGTATTTTCCAACACGAGCACCAGCCGTCTGTTTATAAGGGCTATCACTGAGATTCAGACTTAGTTCCAATGGCATATACACCAAAGGCTCTCCATTATCTAGATAGATCTTCTTACCATCAACGTACACCGTGTCGGCATAGAAATTGATCTTGAATCTGTTATCAACATGATCTGTACCGTAACCGAAAGCCTTTACCGTCGAGACAGTTGCACTGGTGCCATTCTCCGAAGAGCCTCCGTAAGCCCCACCATGTTTATAATGGCGAGAACGGAAAAGATAGTGGTATTCGTTTAGATAGAGATTCTTATCCAATGGAATTGTAAAAATGTTCTCCTTGGAGTTTTCATTATGCACAGCAAAGTTTGAGGCGTAGTCGCTTTCCAACTCGTAGCCTTCTCTTTTCAACTGTTCGCAATACCAAATACATGTCTCCCAGGCATTCTTCTTCTCACCATTCACGTTGAAGTAAATGTTTTTTCCATCGAGATACTTGCCATCAGTCCAGTTGTCATCAGAATAAACTTCTGCATTCAGGGCCAACTTTGCAAGGAGAAAGTTAACAACGGGGCGTGTCACTCGTCCATAATAGTCACCCTCTTTGTTGGAATGCTCGTCTGCGAGTAGCGGTGCAACATCCTGCAATTCATTGAATATAAACTTGAAAACCTCGCTTCTTTCGCTTTGCACCACTTGTTCCAACTTCACATCGTATGATGTCACAATCGGAACTCGGCCAAACATATCCATTGCATAATAGTAGAACAAGGCACGTACAGCCCTTACCTCAGCCGCATAATCCCTTGCCTGTTCTGCTGAAAGCAGATTCTTGTGGCTATCTATGACTGATAATGACTGGTTGGAAAGAACGATTACCTTAAAAAGATATTTCCACACATTATATAAATATGTATCATTGGCGTTCCATTCATGATTATACATGTTTTCCCACAAGCCACCATCATACCAGTCTCCACCACGAATAGGATTCATTGCTTCATCCGTCGTAAGCGTATTATAGTCGTATATGCCACGGCATGTGCCTTGGAGACCTTCCGATTCTTGGTTGCTACCGATGTAGTTGTACAACGAAGCCACAGCGTTCTTATATATATTATCAGCACTGTTATAGATAGCCTCAGGGTCAAGTTGGTCTTTGGGATGCTCATCCAAGCAACCACAGAAGCACAACATCATTGAAGCCATGAATATATAGCTTAGAGTCTTTTTCATATCTCTTCTCTTTTTATGGCGTGTTCTGTAAATTCCACGCACAGTTAACTTTGTATTTTAGACGGATTAGAGCCCACCTTAAAATTTAAAATTGCACACTCAATCCCAACGAATAAGTACGGTACAAAGGATAACTGCGCTTGTCGTCAATACCCATCGTGCTATTCACGACATAGCTGTTTATCATTGGCGTCAGTCCCTTGTAGCCCGTGATTGTACCAAGGTTGCTGATATTGCATGACACACGCAACGAACGAATAACATTACTCTTCAATGGTACGTTGTAGCCGATTGTTAGATGCTCGAAGTTAAGATAGTCGCCTTTTTCAAGCCAATAGTCGGAAACCCTTTGATCGGTAATGTTCTTCTCTGGAGCACCTTTCAATACATTGTAGTCGGGGAAACAAGCCATACTGGTATATGCCAGTCCTGTTCCGTCAAATATCTTATGCCCGAACGCACCATTCATCTGCAAAGCGATGTAGAAGTCCTTATATCTGAAACTGATGTTTGAGCCAAGAGTCACCTTTGGCGTAGCTTGTCCGGCAATGTATCGGTCACCGCCGTCGCTCAAATCTATCTTACCATCGTGATCAAGATCCTCTATGTCGTAAAAATAGCTACCATTCTCGTGCTTGACGAGTCCTTTGCAATGTGGAAGATAAAACACGCCTAGCGGTTGCCCAACTATCTGATACACCACATTGTTGTCTCCACCATTCTGACCTGCACCGTCCAATGACCCGATAGCAGTTATGTCCGCAGCCGTCATATTCATACCCTTGTAATCTCCGCTAAGCGAGATAAGCTTATTGCTTTGGAACGACAGATTCATGTTGATGTTCAGTTCCATATCTTTCTTGCTTATAGGTAGCACCGACAAACCGATTTCAAATCCTCTGTTGGACATTGATCCGATATTTGCTAGCAACGTATTGTAGGCAAATGGTGGCACTGGTACCTCATAAGCATAGAGCATATCGGATGTTTTTGAATAATAGTATTCCGCCGTAAGCATAAGACGATTGGCGAAAAAGCCAAGGTCAGCACCTATATTAAAGGTAGTCTTAGTTTCCCATTTCAAGTCGGGATTATTGTTTCTCACCATTCCGAGAGTCACCGTAGGCGAATTATCGACTGATATTATACCAGTCTGCCTTACGGTGTTCATCGTTGTGTAGGCCGAGATTCCGCCAAGATTACCCGCTTGTCCTAGGCCGGTACGAAGTTTGAACATAGAGACCGGCTTTACGCTAGAAAGGAAACGCTCCTTCTTTAGGTCCCATGTGAACGACACGGAAGGGAAGAATCCCCATGTGTTATCGTCACCCACCATTGAAGAACCGTCACCACGGGCATTTGCCGACAACATGTATCGGTCTAGCAAACTATAGCTAACACTGCCCATTACGGATGCCAAGGATTGATCTTCGTATGTACTTTCAGTCCCGCCATAAGGTCGGGCAGCCGTCGCTCCCAAGTTATTGTAACCGAAATCATTCGTTGGAATACCCTTGGCATACACCCAAAAGGCTGACTTTATTAGCTTACGGTATTCACTACTTGCCTCCGCGGAAATGTTGTGTATACCAATCTTCTTGTTAAAACTAACGGAAACATTGCCGAGCCACTCCTCTTTCTTAAACTCACCACGATACACATTGCCTTGCGCCCACACCAATGTCGGACAAAACTGACCGTTTTCAGTTGAGCCATATAGGTAAGAGCCAAACGTTGTAATGCGCCAGTTAGGATTGAAGTCATAGCTTAGTTTTATATGAGCATCAAAGTTTAGGTCCTTGGAATCATTCTTCTCATCAAGCAAAATAGCCGGTGGGTTGACGCGCGTGGCTGCTTCATTCTTCCGCCAGTTGCCGTTTTCGTCAGTTCCGGCTGAGAATGTCGGATTCTGACAGGCTGCTGAATAGAACAGCGACTGTGTATCAAAGATATCATGATTCTTGAATGACGAGCCGAAAACGCCGAAATCTCCAGTAAGTTTGTCATTGAATGCCTTCTGTGTCACGTCTACCTTGGCCACAAAGACATTATAGTCCTTCTTCTTGATGATGGTATTATGGTCCATCAATCCGAAAGATGCACGATAGTTTGACTGTGGTGTTCCTCCGCTGAATGCGAGATAATGGTTGTTCACCGACCCTGTACGGGTTATCACCTTATAGTTATCGGTATTGTAACCTCCGTTGTTGCAATATACCCCCAATGCCTTTGCCGTGGCTACGTACTCCTCGGCGTTAAGCATATTGAGATGCTTGTACATCTGTTCAAAACCGACATTGCCCTCATACGAGATTTGAAAACCTCGTCCAGTGCCTTTCTTGGTCTTTACCTCTATGACACCCGAAGCACCTCGTGAACCATACATCGCTGTTTCTGTGGCATTTTTCAAGATTCGGAAACTCTCAATGTCGGCAGGATAGATTGTCGAAAGCGTAAGCACATCCGAGGTGACGCCGTCTATTAGCACCAAAGGGTCGTTACCTCCGGTGATAGAGGTTGTACCACGTACACGCACACTGTTGAGCATCGCCATACGATCTAGACCATTGGATGTCACGTTGACACCGGCTGTCTGGCCGCTCAACACATCAAGGGCATTGTTCACGCCACCCTTTGAGGAACGGTTGTCCGCTATTTTTATAATGTCATTCGGGTTATCAATGGAATCTATCTGTTCAATCAGAGCTTGCTTTTGTGCATGAGCTAGCGAACTACAGAAGAGTGCAATGATAAGGAACGTAAAATCTTTTTTACTCTTTGCCATTTTTCTATTTACTTGGTAGTGAATGTGTAGCCTTACAAAGTTAAGGTGGAATGGATAAGTAACACTACTAATCTAGGATTTACCCCATTCTTACTCAGCTTTTGGGAGCAGATAGTTGAGGATGGCTTGCATAAGCTGCGCTTGCGTTTCGCCACCCTTCACAGCCTCAAAGGGGAAGCCAAGAACCACCGTGCGCCAATGATCCGTGGCGTTTCCGCCAAACACCACACCTCCGCTAAGCCCATTCTCGGCATATCTGAAGGCCGTGTAAGCACATGGATCAGCAGGCTCAATGGCATCGGGCGACTCCACGACATACGAGGTCTCGTTGGGGCGGTTATAGTATTGGAGCGTCATCGGTTGGGTGGTCAGAGGCGACGGCACTGCCTTCACTTCTCCATCGGTGGCTGCTTGGTTGTCACGCCACTTGTATTTCAAGATATTTTGAGCAAACTGAGTGTCTGCCGATTTACTTGGTGCCAACTCATTAAACCACAAATCGGTTCCTACATAAGCACCCGAAACCAGCACGTTGCCCCCTGCCTTGCAGTAAGCGGTCAGTGCTTGTTGCATCGTAGCATCAAAAGTCTTAAAGGCAAGCGCCTCACCCGTGAAGCGTCCTTTCTTGCTTTGCTTCTGCTTACCTAAGATTACATCCACCGCACTATAGGTTTTGGGAGAAAGATTAACATCCAACGCCGCACGCGAAGTGGACACAAAGCTATATCCCGCTTTCAAGATGGCAGCGCCATGAAGTGCTGGATAATCGAAGGTATTACCAGCAATGAGCAGCTTTTCGCAGTTACCAAAACTATCTCCGAAGCCGCCCGAATCATCATCCGTCCAAGGGATGCTACGTCTAAACTCCTTCATCTTACCCGTGAACGAGATGTCGTATAGATAAGGCACGCCATTATCTTTGTCTGCTAAGAATCCTGCTTGCTCATCGTCACTGCTTCGGTAGTCGTCAGGCGCACTGATACGATCAAATCCATTGACCACCAACACGGGCAGTGCAGCGTCGCTAGCGCTACTGAGACCTACCGACAACACCTCTGAAGGGAAGCTCTCACCACCTTCATTGACTGCGGTGACCTTGTAACTCACCACTACATCCTGTGGAATCTCAGTGGTGAAAGATGTACCGCGCACCAATGTTCCATTGTCGAAGTCGCCGTTCCCGACGCGCTTATACACCACATATTGCTTGGCTACAGCTGTGACTTCGAGGCTATCCACGACCGGTTGCCAACTGAGTTGTATCTTTCTGCCTTTCAGCATATTGATTGCGAAGTGGCTGACGGGGAGCGGTTGCACCACATAGGCATATCCGTACGCATCACTCAGGTAACGCAAGATACCCTTATAAACCGCTCTAGACACGGTGAAACGGAATCGCGGATCCAGTCCGTAACGCATATCGGCAAAGTTTTCATGCGATAACAACTCAAGCAGCATCGCTGGCACACGAGGCTTCCAAGCCTCAAAGTAACGCGAATCCCACATGCCGCGACGTGTCCAACGAGGTTCATAAAGCGCCCGAACGTCACGCGTGATGCTCGACAACACCAGATCGCATAGATCGTGATTGGCTTCACGAGAGGTTCCATCGGCAAAGACGCCATCATAACGACTCACCTGATAGATACCCAACGTACCGATGATGGAATCGCCCTTCACCGTCCCTGCATCTGAGTGGAATGCAAATGAGAGATCCACAGGTATATTCAGACCCTTCATATCGGGTGCAGCCTTTGTGCCACCAGCAAGGTAATTGACCCAAGCGCCACGGTTCTTGTAGTCGTCACCATAGTCGTCACGTCCATGATTGGGCGACCAGATACTATCGGGGATACCCGCCCACTGCATATAATAGCGCGCGCCCTCCAGATAACGCGGATAACCGCTCACCTGATAAGCATATTCGATGCGTGGCTGCCACTGCGAACGAGGTGTGCGCATACTGCTACGATCGGTCTTCGTGTTAGGTACGATACTGTCTATCTCGGCTCTTCTACCGATATTACCCATGCCGCCGCCAAAGCGCACCGCATCGGCAGTGACCACCTTGCCATCTGATGTCTGATTGCTCAGCACCACCTTGCCCGATGCGCCCTTGTCAAAGGCAAACGTACCGAGATAGATCCATGTACCACCACCCATAGTCTGGTTGACTGCAAAAGCCGTTTTGCCATCCTTATGGTAGATGGTGTAATGGGCTTGCGTGGTGCTATTGGGCAACGAATGATAAGATACGTACACGCCATACCGCCCTTCTTCCGGAATAGATGGCGTCCAGGTGATGGTGCTCAGATGCTCTTTTGACGTGGTGGTTGCAGTCTGTCGGTATGTGCCTTCGGTGAATGGATTCTCAAAATCGACATACATCTGACGGCGGTAAGCAAACCCCACCTCCTCGCCAGTCTGCCAAGGCGATGCGCCATCGTGTTCTTCATACGCCGATGTAGCCAAACCGCCATCGTTATCCACCACCACCTCATGCGAGTTGAGGTCTCTCTCGCGTGGTGTCAGCACCGTAGCGCCTGCGTTCTCTAGCATCGGGATGAGGAAAGGAAGCACATAACTCTGTGTGTATTTGTCCTCCACCGTTTGGAACATACGTGCTCGCTGCCATCCCCAGCGGTTGAGTGCCAGCTCAAAATAGTTGCCATGGCTCTGCCACATGGCGATGTGACGATTCTGTAAGCCGCGTGTCGGGGAGTAAGGACGATTGAGCGGCGTGACAAGAGGGGTCTGTGCTGGATAGGTGAAAGCCGGTCGCTTCTCCGCAGAAGCTTGATAATAGCGCGGCACAAGGCTCTCGAGGGTTTTGCCATCGGTCACGACGTGTATCGAATCGGGGGCAAACTGATTACCGAACACACTTGACAGGTCAGCCTTCATCTCTCTGCAATTGTCCTTTCTCACTGGTATGTAAGACAAATTGCGGTTAGCAAAGAGCGTGATAGCATGGTCGCTGCGATGACACGAGTCCACGACGAGTGGACCTGTCTGCACCCCAACGGCATATTTCTGAAACACCTGGGTGACGGCACGTCCTTCCTCTGCGGTCAGTTGTTGGGCTGCGAGATGTGAGGGCGCAACAAAGAAGGCGCCGAGGGTTAATAGTAATAATGATTTGCGCATGGTATTTGGGTCAAGAAGTCACACTTCCACAATGTCCGTGGAGCTATAAACAATACCACAAAGATAATAATTTATTTTGACAGAAGCATCTATAAGTCAGAGTTTTTGAAGCGAGCAACAGATTTCCGATGCTCTATCCCTGCATACCAACATAAAAGGCTGGACTCCGAATCGGAATCCAGCCTTTTATGTTATGTATAGCATCTCACCCTTAGTAAGGGCAAGCGCCCTAGCCTACCAGCCTAAGTTCTGCTTGTTATTTGCATTCAGATTAAGCTCATTGGTAGGCACTGGGAAGAGATAATACTTCTTATCATACTTACGAGCCTTATTGCAGACCACCATATACTTGTTTGCATTCACATCCACAGCGCAGTCGGCTACATTCGATAGGTTTGCGCCGAGGTAGATGTTAGGATTGTTGTCAGTATCTAGCTTATCCAACTGATGCCAACGTACGAGGTCCCAATAACGATACCAGTTGTCAGTAACCAGCTCGCAACGACGGCAACGACGAATCTCCCAAAGCAGATTGCTTACCCCCATATTGTTAGCTGGGTCAGCCTCAGGGTTGAGTGTGAGAGCAGGAACATCGCCACGCTTGAGCAAGAGGTTCACCGTGTTATCGAGGTCGTTCTGCGTAATGGTGCCCAGTTCGGCCTTAGCCTCAGCATTGTTGAGCAATACCACTGCATACCAATAAAGCGGAGCATCGGTGTAACCGGTCGTGGTGTTGGTACGATAGTAAGCGTCCAGTGTGAGGTTGTCATACTTACTGATGGTGTAACCTGTGGATGAGGTCATCAACGCACCTTCAGCCACGCCATTGCTGTTCACGCGTGCCCAGCTATGTCCTTTGATACAGATGATAGAATCGACCAAGATGCTCAGACGCTTGTCGCGTACAGAGAGTGGCTTCGCGATAGAATAGTTGTTGTCTTTGTTAGCTACCGCCTTGTCATCCTTATCAAGAGAGGTGGTGGCAAGTGGTTTACCATCTTTGAAGAGGAACGCATCAAAAGCATCTTTGGTGATACCCCACTGCTCCGTAGAACCGCAAGTGTAATCCACCAATCCGTGCATCACGAGGTCTTTCTCGTAGTTGCGGTAGAAGATCACTTCTGCGCTAGAGCCGAGTGCGAGCGAGTTGTACACCTCACCATAGTTTTTGGTCAGTTCGTACTTACCCGAATTGATCAACTGGTCTGAAGCATCGGCAGCCTCTTGGAGATATTTCTTCGCACGACTGAGGTCTGGAGCCTTGCCATTTTCAGCTTGTGTGCGATACTTAGCGAATGTACCTTCATAGAGACACACGTCACTCTTCATTGCCAAAGCCATGTGGCTGCTCCACTTGGTCTTGTCGCTCACGGTGCTGAGGTTAGCTGCAGCGTAGTCAAGGTCGTTGAGCACAGAGTCCATTACCACGTCGCGGTCAGTGCGTGCGCCGTACACGTGCTCATCGTCAGGATTGGTAATGACCTCACTGAGCCATTCCACGTCACCATATTCGCGCACCAGCTGATAGTATTGCCAAGCACGATTGAGACGAGCCACAGCCGTATAGTAAGCCTTCTGCTTAGCGGTGAGATCCGATGTGGCTACGTTCTGAATCACATAGTTGGCACGACGCACCTCCTTGAATCCATTGGTCCAATAGGTTGAGGTACTAGGCACGGTGGTGAAGAGCCAGTTGTCAAAACCAGAGTTGCCCTGATCGTCACTTAGGCTCTTGAAGTAGAACCAGCCAAAAGCACCTTTCTGGCTATAACCGATATAGTTGTCATAGAACTTATTGGTGTAACTCTCTACGTCGTTGGAGTTGCTCCAGAATTCTTTGCCATCAACAAAGGTATCGCGCGGATTCTTTTCAAGCATGTCGTTGCAGCTAGTCAGCAAGCAAGCTGCGATACCGATAGAGAACAATATTGTATTTTTCATCATTCTTTTCTTTTAAGTTATCACTCTGTTTAGAAGTATACCTGTAGGCCAACTGACCAAGAGCGGGTGATAGGATAGGTACGTCCCCATGTGCCGTAGCCGTAAGTGCCCGATGGTCCATTGTTCATCTCAGGGTCAATTGGGATGTTCTTAGCACCATTGTGCAACAGACAGAGGTTGTTCACGCTTGCATAGAAGCGCACCTTCTGCATGTAAGCCTTACGTGTGAGCTTCTCTGGCAGGGTGTAACCCAAGGTGATGTTCTTCAGACGAAGGTAAGACAGATCCACCAAGTACTTGGTTTGTGGGTAGTAGTTGTGGCAACCGCCGATTGCTGCGAGTGCTGCTACGTTACCAGCGTATTCGTTACCTGGGTACAGACAAGGATAATCGTTATCTTCAGAGATATTGATCACACCGTTCGCTGGGTCATAAACGTTGTAGCTAGTCTGGTTAGAGTAGATAGCCAAGTCGGCCTCACGCATCTCTGGGAAGGCAAAGGAAGACTGGGTCCACATAGAACGCTTGCCTACACCTTGGAAGAACAGGTCAAGGTCGAAGCCTTTGTATGAGCCACCGATATGGAAACTGTACTCGTAACGTGGCATCGTGTTACCGATAACCTTAAGGTCACCATGGTTCTCGAGTGTTCCGTCACCGCCAGTGATCTTTCCGTCGCCGTCGAGATCCTTAAACTTGATATCACCAGGACCATAAACGAAGTTGTCAGTCTGGATACCTGTCTGGTCAGCTACACCTTCTTTATAGTTCCATGAGCCATCAGCATTCTGACCATTGAAGTCGTCCTCAGTGAAGTAACGATCAGTTTCGAAGCCCCAGATGTCACCCCAAGTCTCGCCTTCGTAAGCATACATCTTGGCGTTATAGTCGGTGTCGATACCACCGGTGTGGCCGATGATCTTAGAATCGTTGTTCCACTTGGTAATCTTCGATTTAGAATCGCCGATATTGAAGTTAGCATAGAGGCCTAGATCCTTATTGAGCTGCTTACGCCAATTGAGGCTAAGTTCCCATCCGCGTGTACGTAGCTGACCGGCATTGGTATAAGGAGCCGATGCACCCACGGTACCTGGGAGAGCCTTACCCGGTGCTAGCATATCGTTGGTGTAACGCTGATACCAGTCGAAGGTGAACGTTAGCTCATCACGAAGGAAGCTAAGGTCGATACCCACGTCTGTCGTCTTGATGCGTTCCCATGTCAATGTGGGGCTAACCCATGTGGGCATATCAAACTGGTTGACACGTGTGTTGCTGCCATCGAGCCAATAAGTGTTGCTTGCTGCGATAGGAGAGATGGTAGAGAGGAACATATTGTCGCCCACTGCTTCGTTACCGATCTCACCATACGAGAAGCGCAACTTACCATTATTAATATAGTCGTGCAAGTTGTTCCAATAAGCTTCCTCTGTGAAACGATATCCTAAAGAGAATGAGGGGAAGAACGCCCACTTGTCACCAGCTGGGAAGCGAGAACTTCCGTCATAACGGCCATTGAGCTCGAGCAGGTAGATACCCTTATAATCATAGTTGATACGTCCGAAGTAACCTGCTGTGGCACGGTCGCCAGTAGATGAGTTGAGCGTAGCCTTGGTCAGATCACCATAAGCGAGGTTGATTTCAGGATAGTTTTCATCATAGAGCTGGGTACGGCGCACATAGAAATAGTCAGAGCGATAGCTTTCGCCATTGACACCTGCCATCACACTGAGGTTGTGTGCATCGTTCCATGAGTGATTATAATTAAGGTAAGCGTTAGCTGTCCAACGGCTTGCCTTGGTGTTGTTGCGCGTTGCATTGGTGGTAGAACTTTGTACGATGTAGGTAGGAGAGGTTCCGGTCCAGTTCATACCGTATACGGTGTGGTTGCTCGACTTGAAGTTGGTGTTCTCCGTTTGGAAGGTATAATCCACGTTCAAGGTCAAGTCCTTCGTGATATGAGCGATGGCATAGGCGTTCATACGGAGCACATCACGCACGGTAGTCATGCGGGTGGCTTGCTTCTGCATAGCAATCATACGATAGTCGAGTGTCTCGCCGTCTTCGTCCACGATATATCCTGATGGGATAAAGAATGAACCCCAACGCCAGATATACTGGTAGATGTTGTTATATGAGTTAGCTCGGCTCATGTTGCGGCGTGTAAAGTTGACACGTGCACCAAAGGTTAACCAGTCAGTAAGGTCCGAACGTAGGTTGAGCGTCATGTTATAGCGATCACGTTTGCCTGGGTTAAACTTCATCAGATCCTGTTTGTAGTTGTATCCCATAGCTGCATAGAACGATGTTTTGCCACTTGAGCCGCTCACAGAGACGTCGTGGCTAGACGATGGCGCTGCGTTGTCATACCAGATGTCTTGGATATCATAGTCGGCATAGTAGAAAGTCTTGCTACCATTAAAGTAATAGTCGCCCACATTGTTATCGTCCACATAGGCATTCATCTGGCTATACCCCTTCTTACCGCTGTGTTGCTCCTTCCATTTCTGAGCATAAGGAAGCAGTTCGTCAAAGTACATACCGAAGAGCTCCACTGATCCGTTACCCTTACGAGCCTTGGCTTGCATCGCTGCGGTGAGCTGTGTAGGCACATCGGGATAGTCGGGCAGCACCGTTGCTTTGTCCCAGGCAAAGTTGCCGTTATATTTTATAGAGATCTTATCGCCCTTATTGGCTTGCTTGGTGGTAATCAGAATCACACCGAAGGCTGCACGGCTACCATAGATAGATGATGAAGCAGCGTCCTTGAGAACCGAGATAGAGGCGATGTCGCTTGAGTTGATCATTGAGAGGTCATCCGTAGGCACACCATCAACCACAATCAGTGGGTTAGAGGTCTGCGAGTTGGACAACGTACCTAGACCACGGATGCGGATAGTAGGCTGCGAGTCAATGTCACCACTGCTATTCAGAATGGTCAGACCGGGCACTGCACCTTGCAAAGCCTTAGCCACATCCTGCTCAGGACGTGAGGATAAGGTCTTGTCTAGGTCCACATTGGATACAGCACCGGTAAGGTTGACCTTCTTCTGCTGTCCATAACCTACAACAACAAGCTCATCCAGTTGGGCATTGTCATCTTGCATCACCACTTTCATATTAGGAGAAGCCACGACGTTAGCCGTCTTATATCCTACATATGAGACACGGAGCTTGGCATTGGGAGCAACGTTCAGCTCGAAGTTGCCATCAATATCGGTCACGGTACCTCTGGTCGTACCCACTTCGATGATACTAGCGCCGATGATTGCTTCACCCGAAGCATCCACGACACGTCCTTTAATCACTGTGCTACTCTGAGTAACATCCTGCGGCTGAGGGGCGGCCATGACGTAGTTGCCTGTCAGTCCAGAAGCTAGAAATAGTGCTCCGAGGAGAGCCCACTGTTTATTCATAAGCTTGCGATTTAAAAGTTAGATGTTATTTGTTTGCTATTTGTTGCAAATTTATGTAAAAATTAGAGAAAGTCAAAATATATTTCGATATATTTCGGCTTAGACTTGTTAATTTGTTTGTATTTCTTTTGCAATTCATAACACATCATTCTCTCTAGCGAGAAAAGCAAATTAATTTCACGTTTATTTGGCGCTATTATGACTAATTCGTATCTTTGCAACAATTATAACTAGAAAACAGCTTAATAAGAAACAGATGGAGATTACCCAACGATTTATCAATTACACTAAATTCGATACACAGTCGGCCGAGGACTCGCAGACTGTGCCCAGCACTCCCAAGCAGCTGATCTTTGCAAAGTATCTGAAAGAGGAGCTCGAACGTGAAGGACTAGAGGACGTCGAGATGGACGAGATGGGCTATATCTACGCCACATTGCCTGCTAACACCAAGAAAAAGGTGCCCACCATCGGCTTTATCTCTCACTATGACACAGCGCTTGACGCTAGCGGAGCCAACATCAAGGCACGCATCGTGGAGCAGTATGACGGCAATGACATTGAGTTGTCACCCGGTATCGTGTCCTCACCCAAGATGTTCCCCGAGCTCTTGGCACACAAGGGCGAAGACCTCATTGTCACTGATGGCACTACCCTCCTCGGCGCTGACGACAAGGCAGGTATCGCTGAGATTGTGCAAGCGATGTGCTACCTACGCGATCACAAGGAGATAGAGCATGGCAAGATTCGTGTGGGATTCAATCCTGACGAAGAGATCGGCATGGGTGCTCACCACTTTGACGTAGAAAAGTTTGGTTGCGAGTGGGCTTACACCATGGACGGTGGCGACCTGGGTGACCTAGAGTATGAGTGCTTCAATGCAGCATCAGCTAAGGTGACCATCCACGGCATGAGCGTACACACCGGATATGCTAAGGGCAAGATGGTCAATGCCTCTCGTTTGGCATGCGAATTCAACAATATGATTCCTGAGACTGATATCCCCGAGACCACCGAAGGCTACCAAGGCTTCTATCACTTGTTGGGTATCAACAGTCATTGTGAAGAAGCTAAGCTCTCATATATCATCCGTGACCACGACCGCAACCACTTTGAGGATCGCAAGAAGTTTATCCAGCAATGTGTGAAGCGCATCAACGAGAAATACGGAGAGGGCACTTGCGAGGTGGTACTGAACGATCAATACTACAATATGCTAGAGAAGATTGATCCGGACAATATGCACGTGATCGACTTGGTACTCAAAGCAATGCACGAGACGGGCGTCACTCCTAAGGTAGAGCCTATCCGCGGCGGCACCGATGGTGCACAGCTCAGCTACAAAGGTCTCCCCTGCCCTAACATCTTCGCTGGTGGTGTCAACTTCCACGGCCCATACGAGTTTGTATCGGTGCAGGTAATGGAGAAGGCTATGCAGGTGATCATCAAGATCTGCGAGCTCACTGCCCAGTACAACGACTAGTTTTCAGGGCGGGTTCTATACATTCCACGCACCTTTATTCTCGTCTTTAGACAGATAGCCATTTGGGTGTTTTTGATTTGTAGGACACGCCATAAAATATCTAAGGTTGCAAACTCCCTTGGTCAAGCATCTTGATTATAACATCTCACACCTTACACAACCCTCAAGAGCTTGATCGTTTGCAACCTTTTTCATGCCCTTTTCTGAGCCAAGAGTGGCTCCGTTGAGATGCCAAACGTCCTCCGCCAGCAGAAGAAATAATTTATTTTTCATCAGAAATCAATTTATTTTTCTCTGAAAATTAATTTGATTTCTATTCCTACACGTGCGCCATCACATCATGATAGCACCGCCGCGGCATCGTCATAGAGCTAGAAATGTCCATAAACGAAAAGCTCCCTTCGCCATCGTGAAGCCACGATGAGGAAGGGAGCTATATGTTTTCCGTAGGTGATACGTCTTCAGCTAGAGAGCTATGCATCTACCTTCAGCGAATAATCAAGAGCTTATTCGAATGGATTCTCCGTTGGATAAGGCAATGACTTAGGCTGATTGTAAGCCACATCCTTGATGCCTAAGTATCTGAACAGTTCGAAGAGATACTTGCCTACGTGCTCAAATGCCACTGCACCGTGGTGAGGATAGCGCTTCTCTACCAACACGTGACGATAGAAGCGACCCATCTCTGGGATAGCGAAGATACCGATACCACCGAATGAACGTGTAGGTACATCGAGCACCTCACCCTCAGCGATGTATGAACGGAGGTCGCCATTGCTGTCGCATTGCAGACGATAGAAGGTTACTGGGCTAGCTGCGATATCGCCCTCGAGCGTACCACGGGTGAAGTCGGGTTTGCCACCGTTCTCCAACAGACGGTTCTGGATGAGCTGATACTTCACGGCACGGTTGGCGCACATCTTGCATGAAGGTGTGTTACCACAGTGGAAGCCCATGAAGGTGTCGGTGAGTTTATAGTCGTACTTGCCCTTGATGTCCTCATCGTAGATATACTGAGGTACAGAGTTGTTGATATCAAGCAGTGTCACGGTGTCGCCAGAGATACACATACCGATGTATTCGGACAGTGCGCCATAGATATCCACCTCACATGATACGGGGATGCCACGGCTTACGAGGCGGCTGTTGACGTAGCAGGGCTCAAAGCCAAACTCCTTAGGGAAGGCGGGCCAGCACTTATCAGCAAAGGCTACATACTTGCGTGATCCCTTATGTGCCTCAGCCCAGTCGAGCAAGGTGAGCTCAAACTGTGCCATACGACGGCTCAAGTCGGGATAATAGCGGCCTTCACCCATCTCCTTAGCCATGTCTTCGCACACGCTGTCGATGCGTGGGTCGTTAGCGTGCTCACGATAAGCCACGAGCAGGTCGAGCTCAGAGTTTTCCTCAACCTCTACGCCCAGCTCGTAAAGACCCTTGATAGGTGCGTTGCAAGCGAAGAAATCCTGTGGACGAGGACCGAAGGTGATGATCTTCAGACCTTTCAGACCGAGGATGGCACGAGCCACGGGTACAAAGTCGGCTATCATCTTGGCGATATCCTCTGCCGTACCCACTGGGTAAGAAGGGATATAGCCTTTCAGATGGCGCATACCGAGGTTGTATGAGCAGTTGAGCATACCGCAATAAGCATCACCACGACCATTGATCATGTCGCCATCGCCCTCAGCTGCAGCTACAAACATACAAGGACCATCAAACTCTTTTGCGATAAGCGTCTCTGGAGTCTCAGGTCCAAAGTTGCCAAGGAATACCACCAAGGCGTTACACTCAGCTGCCTTCACTTCGCTGACAGCCTTCAGCATGTCTTGTTCGTTCTCTACGGTAGTCTGGCAGTTGAAGATTTCGCCCTTATACTCTTTCACGATGTTCTCACGGCGTTGTGTACTCAGAGCGATTGGGAAGCAGTCACGGCTTACGGCAATAATACCAAGCTTTACCTGCGGAATATTAGTACTTGTCATAATGTTTTGTTTTGATGTGTCTAGAAGATTCTAATTATTTTATTTTCACTTGACAAAGGTAAAACAAAAAAGACTAAATCACAAAGAATTTAGTCTTTTTTAATGTGGTTCTAAGTTATCTGATCACCACTTTGTAAGTGGCTTTCTGAGCGCCCTGTGTCACTTGAAGGATATACACCCCTGCTCTGAGTGTTGCGGTGGAGAGCGTTGGCGCAGTAAGCGTAGCCACCTTCTTACCATCCGTAGCGAAGAGAGCGGCATGATCAAAGCTGCCTTGAATCTGCAAGGTGTGTCCCTGCGCATCCACGTTCACTGCCAGCGCCTTATCAGCAAAGGTGCTCTTGATGGCCGTCACGCTGCATGGGGTGGACAGCGGTGACACGCGGCCATCGGTGTAATAAGCCTGAACCGTATACTGGGCCGTACCTATGGTGAGCGGCTCATGGTCCACATACTGGAGGTAAGGGGCATATACGGCTGTGGTATTGAGCCACTCGCCGTTGCGATAGACGTTGTATGCCAAGAGCGTATGATCCAATGTGGCTGCGGGCGCGGTGGCTTGCTCGGTGATATTGGCACGGATGGGCCAGATGCAGTAGGCGCGGTTGCCGTCAGTGTTGTCCTTATTAAAGTCGTAGATGGTCTGCCAGGTCTGTCCTTCGTCCTCCGAATAGAGGTCGGTGACACCTGTGACGTAATCGTCTACGCTTGATTGGTAATAGAGCGGACTCTGTTGTGCGGCGTAATCGTGGATGCGCACAGCCACACGATAGTCAACGGCGTCTTGGATCTGAACGGGTTTGTCTAACACCACGGTGCATGGATAGGCGTTGCTAGAGGCATCGGCGGCAAAGGCTTGACGTGCCACTTCCACGCCATCGGCATAGATGATGGCTTCTGCCTTAGTGGTCTTGGCCGAATAGAGCGACGGATCGTCATAGACAAAGGAGGTCACCGAGGTGATGTATCGTCCCACGTGTTGTGACAGTTTCTCTGCGGGTAGGTCGATAGCCACCATCAATGGTTTGCCTTCATTACCTATATTATAGTCGGCTAGGACGTTGGAGTTGCACAGATAGGATGCTTCATAAGCCTGCATACTGTTCTGCCAAGTGAGGTTCACCTTATTATTATAGGTGGTGGCGGTCACCCCTTGTGGTGCTTCACCGGTGAGGGTATTGGCCACGGTGACATAGTCGAGCGCCCAACGCAGTTGTCCCTTACCCTCGCCATGTGCATTGAATCGAATCTGGAAGGCCTTTCCGCCAAGCTGTGGAAGGTCTACCTTATAGAAGTTCCATGCGTATGGAGTCACGGAAGCTGCGTTGAGGTCATAGACTGATGTCCAGTTTTCGCCGTCAAGCGAGTATTCCAGCGAGAGGATATCCGATGAAAGGTCTTGGCGGGTGGCGTTGACGTAGGTCATATTGCCGTAGAACACCACGTAAGGATCGGTTAACTGTGTGGCGTCAAAGAAGCGGCTGGTAAGCGTAGCCTCGTAAGGTTCGTCCGAGGTGTTGGTTACTGAAGCAAAATAGGTATTGTTCTCAAAGTTGCCTCCTGCTACGTTCCACATCAAGATCTCACCTTGTGCACCACTGACTAGCTCCTTGGTCCAGTAATTGGCATCAAAACTCTGACTCTCGAAGTCGTCCGTCATAGGCAGAGCGTAAGATGAGGGGAGCGATAAGCTGACCTTCTCGGATGGAGGTGAAGCCACTGTGCCGTCACCTTTAAGGTACTGGCAGATGACATAAGCCTCATGTGAGCCTGCCTTAGCAGGGAGCTGCACCTTCACCACGTCCTGACCTTCCACGTCAGAAGCGAGGATGGTCTGCTGCAACGAGCCATCCACATAGAGGTCATATTGCTTGAGGGTGAGGTCATCGGTTTCTAGAGCGGCTTCCCAAGAGACGGTCATCTGATTCAGCGCACTGGCATATAGCTTGACTTCCTCTACCCCTGGTGCCATCTCACCACTAGGATCGACCTGCAACCACCAAGACGTGAAACTGCCATAATTGTTGTTATATCCCACAAGCGTTTTGCCATCGGCTGCCACACTGACGGGTATAGCGGATGTGCTGATAACCTCGCTATCCACATTGGGGGCGAAGGTGGTGCGATAATAGTCCATATCTACCATCACATATTGGTCCATTGACCAGTAATAGGTCTTGGTGAGATACTGCTTATTGTCGGTCACCTGACAGAAGAAGTTACCTTCATCGTCTATGGTGAGACCTTTTGCTTCATACGCATCGGGCACGGTGATGGCGATGGTGGTCTCATCCACCACGTCATAGACACCTATCTGAGGAAGAGAAGCACTGTTGATATGTACCAAGACGTATCTGCCATTGCTGCTTATGGCTGTGGCAGCACCATTCCAGATGTTGCTTACATCTACATCAAGAGTCACCTCGGTACACTCATCGGGGCTGGTCCATACGGCAGGACGACTCACACCGTTGTAGCTCACTGTACCCACTGCTACCTTTCCATCGGCTGACAAGGCACTGACTGAGCCAATGCTAGCAGCTCCTGGCAAAGCATATTCATAATAGCTATAGGTATCTTGGCTGGCATCATATCGCCATCCACAGGGCACACAAGCCATATAGCCGCGATAGAGGTATCCAGCAATGGTGTTGCCATCGGCTGAAAGGGCATTGGCATAGGTGCCATCAAACTCGTCTGCGAGCTCTTCTACATCATGACTGCCTAGTCCGAGCCGGGTCACCTCGTCATTGCGCCACACGGCGGCGCTGACAAAGGTGTATGTGTAAGGATCTGACCAGTCGTCACCGGGGAAGTACTTGGTGAGACTGGGGTCTTTCACGGCACCTACTATCACGCTATCGTCATTGATAGACAGGAACTGCCCGCTCTTGCTGAGGTCGGACTCGTCATACGATGTGGCCCATTGTTGCTTCTTGGACGATGCGCTCCATACATAGCTATGGAAGGCTTCGGTTCCGATTGCGGATGCGTTGCCCACGGCATACTGGCCGTTAGGCGAGATGGCACGCACCATACCATCACCTAAGGACAGGCATTGGTCGGTGGTGGTCTGCGCCGTAACGGTGGTGGCGGCACACATCGCTAGACCTAATAGGGATATGGGTAGAGAATATTTCATAAGCTGAGATTGTTATTAAAAAAGGTGTTGACACGTTATCGGGTGTCAGCGGAGAAACAAAAAATGCCATATACCTTTGTGAAACACATTGTGCGGTTTCGCTTAGTGGTATATGGCATTATGTGGGAGATGATTATTTGCTTTCTTCTGCGGCAGCTTCCTCGGTGCTAGCGTCAGCCGTTTCGCCTTCAGCAGGAGCTTCTTCGGTTTCAAAGTCGGTAACACCAGCCTTTACAAGGATATCATACCATTGCAGCAACTTCTTGATATCGCTATTGTGTACGCGGTCACGATCAAAGTTGGGGAGCACCTCTGCGAAGTAGTCTTGTAGCTCTTGAGCAGATGCCTTGCGCCAGTTGAGTGAGCATACCTTGCCTTCTTCCTTGTCACGCACCTTTGCAAGGATATCTCCCAAAGGCACATCTTCAGAGTCGGTGTACATTGCGATATCGGCAAGACTGGTCACGCGGTCAGTAGCGAAAGCGGGTTGACGACGATGTGTCTCGTCTAGCGCCTCAACGATGAGGTTGTTTCGTCCTCTGTTCACTAACTTATACAGTCCGGGGCGTCCTGCAATTGAAAGAATAGTTTGTTGCATAATTCTTCTGTTTCTTTATTTTATTTGATTTAATATGTTCTCTATCTGTGGGCGCAAGGGCATGTTGCCATCGTTCACGATCTCATAGTGGCTTCGCCTCACCACCTCTTCTTGTGGCAATTGGCGGTCAATCCACGCTTGCGCCTTGGCTTCGCTGATACCATCTCGGTGCATGATGCGATGGAGGCGCACGTTCAGTGGGGCTGTGACACACACCACCTTGTCGGGATGGATACGCTCATCAAACTTGCTATCGAAGAGGATGGCACTCTCTATCCACTCTTGTCCTGATGCCAAGAAATGCTGTGCCACCATCGGATGGATTATCTCATCCACCGCCAATGCGTTGCCGGGTGAAGCTAACAGGTACTGGGCTAAAGGTGCTTTCTGCAAGATGCCGCCCGGGAAAAGGTCGACGCCGACTAGCTGCGAGAGCTGTCGTTGCAGAGAAGCGCTGGTTCGCATAAGATGCTTGGCGGCTGCATCACAATCGTACACAGAGATCTGATAGGACTGTAAGAGCTTGCAGACATACGACTTTCCACTGCCTATTCCTCCTGTTATTGCTATAATCATTGCTTGGTATGAACGTATCGCCTTGTGCCTGATTGTCAGCAATCGGCTGGCTTTGTGCAAAATTTGCAGACAAAGGTATATAAAAAACGTTGAATAGCCACGTTATTGCACGAAAATAATTGCACATGGAATGTATAGAACACACCTATAAACACACAGAAAGCGACCTTCTTAGGGAAAGAAAGTCGCTTTCTGCATGATATATGTTAGGGTTTGAGGCGATGCTTAGAGCAAGGGAAACTGATCAGAGAGCAAGTCTTGCTTGCGCGTGATGACCACATCGTCATACATCATCATAATGATGTCTTCATCATACTGACCTATGTTCACGGGATTCTCGATGCCGTGGATATTGTTCAAGATCAGTTTGACAAAGTCGACGCCGGCTCCATAGGCGTGGAGATAGGCTCCGCCAAAGCGTGGATTGATTTCGGAGAGATAGTATTCGCCATCTTTGATAAAGAAATCCATATCGCATGGGCCATTCAACTCTAGCACGGAGCACACCTGACGGATAAAGGCGAAGAGCTTTTCGTCCTTGAACGAGATGGTTTTGCTAGCACCACCGATACGGCTTTCTATCTTCTTCTTGCTGAACGCTGCCACGGCTTGATGGCTGATACAATCGACATAGACATCGGCATCGCAGTCGCCACCAGTCATGAGTTCCTGTATGATATATTGGAATTTACCGTCATTAAACTTAGCTTCGGCTTCTTCCCACGTATTTACCTTACCGATGCCTACGCTGCCGCTACCCGAAATGGGTTTCATAAACACGGGAAAGCTCACCTCGCCACGCTCCAAGCCTTCCTTCAGTCCTTCTAGGGAGTTGTAGGTAAGCACGGTGCGCACGCCTTTGCTATGCAAATACTTGAACATCTCATACTTGTCAAAGCACAGATGAGCCGTCCATGCTGCAGGACAAAGCGGCAAGATGCCTCGCTGAAGGAGCTGGTCACGATGCTTAGCCAGCAGTTCGATCTCGGGATCGATAACGGTTGTGATGGCTTTGATGTGGTTTTGCTCGCAAATATCGAGCACAGCATCAAAGTAAGTGGGGGCATCTATGCGTGGCACAAGGTAGGTCTTGTCAGCAAAGAACAATGCGGGTGCCACTGGACTGAGGTCGGTTGCGACGATATTACCGCATCCTTGCATAGACTGGCGGAAGTTCATCAATAGCTTTGCACGTCTTCCTACGCTGCAAAACAAGATGTTGTCGCCATGTGATAGAGGCGCATTAGGATTGCTTACTGGTTGTTGTGGTTGAACATTAGAGGTTTCATTATGCTGCATAATAAGACCTCCTTTCTAATGTAAAGCGCTGATTCACAACTCGTTTACCCCCCCCTAAAGGACGTCTTATGACTTGTAAGGATGGGTTTCGCAGGGTTTCCTACTACTTTCATGTTATTGTTGATTTGATTTATAATTACACTTCCAGCGCCAATGGTGCACCAGCTTCCTATCTTCATACACGGAATGGCACATGCACTGACGCCTATCAAGGTGCCTTCGCCCACATGCACGCCTCCACAAAGGGTGCTATGGGGAGCTAGGTGACAATAATCGGCCACTACACAATCGTGGTCTACCGAAGCACCTGTGTTGATAATGCAATGCTTTCCTATCATGGCATTGGCATTGATAACGGCTCCTGGCATCACCACGGTGCCTTCACCAATGGTAGCAGAGGGCGAGACTACCGCTGAAGGATGAATCGCCGTACCGAAGTGGCACTGCAATCGAGACACTATCTGCTTACGGATGGCGTTATCACCGATACTGATAATCATCGGAGAGAGGTCTGCCGCATCATGCAAGACGGGCACGCCCATCAGTTGTTCGGCATTAGGATCATCGTCCACAAAGGCTTCTACGCTACCGCCATTGGCTTCGATAATCTCCTTAATCACCTTTCCGTGACCACTTGCTCCGTATAGATACATATCAGATGATGTCGTTTTAATATATTCTGTTTACTTCTTTAATACACGCTAGTTACTTCTGCTCGATAAGATAATCTACCTGACTGACTACCAAATGGGCATCTCTCACGCCATTGGGTGAGGCTACCAGCTTGGGGTGACAACGATCCTTGACGCCTTGGGCTATCTCGTTATAGTCGACCACCACCTTGAAGCCAGTGGGAAGGAAACTCTTCTTATCGGGTGTCTTAGGCATTTGCTTGAGTTTGTTAGCTCCCACGACAAACTGCACGCCGACCGAAGCGGGGAACGTACGCACCACCTTGTCGCTCGGAAGGTTGATACACTGTATGGGAACCATCACCGTCTCCTCGGTTAAGATGTCGGCAAAGAACTGGGCCTTGACTTGACTGGGTATGCACTTCACACCTTTGATTTGGCGAAGGGGCAACGTGGCTTCCTTGGTATCGGTAAAAGAACCTATCTTGGCCTGCTCCGTGTAGACACACTGGATGCTATCTAGCATCTTCTTTGTAGAATAGATGGTGACGCTATCAGGTGAGAACTTCACGCCAGACATGTAATAGTTCTTTCCCGGAGCTACGTTTCCATATAGCTTAACGGGCACTCGCTTACGCAAACCGAGGTTATACTGAAAGTGAATGCCATCGGTCTTGACCTGCGTTACCTTTGTTCCTTTGAAGAGCTGGTTATAGATTTGGCGTTGGATATCAGCCGGAAGGATGGTTCCTCGACCTTTTCCGTCACTCACTGAGTTGAAATCGAAGAAGACCGGACGAAGGTTAGCTTCAGACAAATAGAGCGCTATGATGTATCCTTTGTCGCGTACAGTAAAGGTCACACTACTGTCGGGGTCTTCTGTGATGACCACATTGCGTGGCACACCAGCTAGGCGCACGTCGATAGTGAGGTCTTTCTCGTAAGTCTCATTGAGCGTCATGAGCAACCAAAAGATGCTGCTGAGCAAGAGAAAAAACAAAAAAATCAGAAACTGCTTGTTCAATATCTTTGACAAGAAGTTTCTGAATAGGTTTAGTACACGCAAAAGCCTGTCCATAGATACGTTCTATTTCTGTGCGGCGCTCATTGACTCTTGCACTCCACGGAACACATAGTTCTTGTCCACCGTGATTACCACGCCACGTGCAATCTCAACATCTATCTTGTTGGCTTCGGTGTTGATGTGCTTCACTCTGCCGTAGATGCCACCACCGGTGACTACCTCGTCGCCCTCTTTAAGGGAGTTTTGGAAAGCACGAATCTCTTTTTGCTTCTTCTGTTGTGGACGAATCATAAACAGCCACATAATCACGAAGATGGCTACCATCATCAGAATCATGGGCATTGGGCTACCGCCTTGTTGGCTCTGAGCTGCCAACAGCATCATTGTATTCATTGTTTTATCAGTTTATTTTCGTTAGACTTATTATTCGTTTCTGCTTTTATCGTTATCAAGATCAGCATTACTTGCGTTCGGGCATAGCCTTGAGCATCTTGCCCGTGTTGGTCAGATAACGTGCAATGCTATCAAGCATACCATTGATATAGCCACCGCTCTTAGGCGTACTGTAAAGTTTGCCTAGGTCAACGTACTCGTTGATGGTCACGCTCACGGGGATATTGGGGAACGTAAGCATCTCGGCGAGCGCTATCTGCATGATTACCACATCCATGTAAGCCAAGCGTGAGAAGTCCCAGTTGCGACTGGTCTCGCTCATATAGCGTTGATAGGTATCTGCATTGAGGATAGTGGAACGGAAGAGCTTAACCGCAAACTCCTTGTCCTCTTCGTCTGCATACTCTGGAAGGAGCTCTTGATTCTCCCCATTTTGGGGTTCAAAGCGCTTAATAGTCTTAAGAACGAAGGTATCAACAATCTCTTTGTCATCATTCCAATAGAGGCTTTTCTCCTCCAAAAGCGCATCGAGGTCTTCGTTTTCTTGTATCAACGTGCGGTAAAGCTTACGCCAAACCTCACGATCCTGTTCATATCCGGTCTCCGTTTCAGCCATGTAATCCTTGTAGATGGTGCTTTGTTCTATCTGATCACAAAGCTTACGTACAGCCTCAGCATCGTCATCCCATAGCTTATTGTTAGTTTCGAGGTAGAGATTGAGCTGGATATTATTCTCTAATTGCAAGGCAAACTGGTTATTAACGAACCGCTGTGATGGAAGCTCGGTACCTTCTCTAAGGGCGCGATTAGTGGCTACCTCCACTCGGCGACGTTCTTCTTCGGTAATAGACACAATGAGTGCCAACATGTAATTGTAGAGTTCATAGGCTTTGGATAAGCTACATAGCAGCTCTTTCTCGGCATTTTCTAGATTGTGATTACCGTTTTGATAGTATGCGTAGGTTAACTGGACTATCTTAAGTCGTATTAGCTTTCTATTGATCATTGCGCAATAACTTGTGTTTTTGTATTATTTAAAGATGTGCAAAAATAGACATTTTAATCCATTCTGACAAGCAAAAGCCTGAAATTATTTATTATTTAAGATTTATCAAGACACGTTTCCACTGCTCTTGGTCCACCTCCGCATCTGTCAGCACCTCTAGCAGACGAGGTGATGGGGCTTCGGCGGTCAACCATTCTATGCCTTCAGCCAGACGTATCTCGTCTCTAACGACTTGATAATCTACATGATTCTGACGACAAATACCTTCCGCCGTGGTGACATGAGCGGCAGAGACGAGCGAGTTGCGCACCGGACTCTGTTCCAAGCCAGGCAACTGTCGGAAGATGACGCCACCGCCATTGTTGAGCAAGAGAATGCGCAGGTTGCTGCTAAGAGATTGGTTCCATAGTGCATTTTGGTCATAGAAGAAACTCAAATCGCCAATGACACAGACCACCAGTTTATCAGTGGCGGTCAGCGAATAGCCCGCAGCCGTAGACAGAGAGCCTTCAATGCCATTCACGCCACGATTGACATGAAGGTACTGGGATGAGAAATAGTTGCCTAAACGCACTGACATACTATTGGCATAGAAGTAAGTGGCATTGCGTTTCTGTCCCTCGCACCAAGCATGAAGGCACTGAACCGCAGCTGATTGGGAGTAGCGCAGACGGATAGAGGCTATGGACGAAGCGGCTTGCGCAAGCAAACGATGCCACACGGCGACGCTTTCCGTAGCCGAGCAAGGTGTCAGCAAAGCAGCCAAGGACTGAAGGAAGGTCACCGGTGAAGACTCTATCACATCGGAAAGATGCATAAACGTGTCACATACAGTTCCCGATGCACTCACCCGAATAGATGTTTCGGGCTGGCAAGAACGGAGGTAATGGCGCAGCTTCTTGCCTACAAGCGTACCACCGAGATACAAAAGCCAATCGGGGGCAAGTTCTTTATGAGCTGCCACTCGGTCAATAATGGCATCGGCAAAAGCGGAGTCGCTTCCTTCTACATCCGCCAATCGTTCTTGAATCACCACCGCACATCGGCGCAACTGCCTTATCGCATCACGAAATCTTGGGTCAGAAGCGACGGCATAGGGCAATTGTCCCACCACAATCATCGGACATCGGGCACGACGAAAACGCTCGGCAAAAACGCTCCAAGAAGGATCCGCGGCGTCAGACGTATGATGTTGAATGACACGACAGCGTGGCAAGCTAGGCATAGAGAAACCGAATAGCGGTTCGTTGATAGGCACGTTGATATGCACAGGGGCTCCGTCATGACGCATGCAGTCAATCAACGCTTCACAAATCAGCCGGTTGCAATACCAGCGGGTCTCGTCATCGGTAGGCATAGGGAGGTTGACATGTCGGCGAACCACCGCAGCGAGTGCCGACGACTGCCGCATCGTCTGCCCATCGTTCTGATCTATCCACTGCATAGGGCGGTCAGCTGACACCACAATCAAAGGTATATGACGATAATAAGCCTCTGCCACCGCGGGCGCCACATTGAGAAGCGCCGACCCCGAGGTGACGCACACCACCACAGGCTGGCTGGTCTGCTCACTGATACCGATGGCATAGAATCCTGCCGAACGCTCATCGGTCACGGAATGACACGTGATGGCGCCACATTCGGCAAGGTTGTGCACGATTGGGGCATTCCTACTGCCAGGACATACCACCGCATGACGCACACCATAAGCCATCAGCAACGATGTGAGTTGGTTGACTTGCTCTATATCTGAAAACATCTTTACTCTAAAGTTGTAAACTTCCTACACTACTCTTATAGTCTTCTTTGCTACTTTTCTCTCAATCTCTCAGCAACGATAGCATGGTCTGCAGTTTGGCTTGCGTCTCATCCCATTCAGCCTGTTCATTGCTTTCCTTGAGCAACCCACCGCCCGCATAGAGGCGATATTCATGTTCAAGGATCTGCATACAGCGCAACGAGACATACAGATGTGTACCTGCTTGAGGATCAACCATTCCCATGAATCCCGAATAATAGGTTCTTTGAGTGTGCTCATGCTGCAAGATGGCTTCATAAGCCTGCTGTTTGGGCAATCCACACACGGCAGGAGTGGGATGTAAAGCAGCCAACAGATCACCTAGACGATCGGGATGTTTCAAGGCGAAATGGAAGATAGTGCGCAGATGGATAAGGTCAGCCGCTTGCGTGGTGTGTGGTCCTTCCGTTCTGATATCTGAGGCAAAGGGTTGCAATTGCTGCAAAATGTAATCGGCGACAAGCTGTTGTTCGCGTTGATTCTTGTCACTCCAACAAGGTGCAGTCTGCGCTTTCATCGTTCCTGCAAGCGCCATCGTGCGCCACTGATGAGCGGTTTGGTCCACCAAAATCTCCGGTGTGGCCATGAGCCAAGTGCCCGTGACAGGGGTGGAAACCAAGCATACATACTGACGGGGGTAGCGTTGGCAAGCCCGCATAAATAGTTGTTCGGGCGAAAGCGTATCTCGTCGCTGCTCAGAATCACATCTTGCAAGTACCACTTTCCGCAACGTTCCATCTTGTAGGAGTGGGCGGAAGTAGGCAAAATCGGCTGAATAGCAGTCTCTCTGCGCCATTTGTATCGCGCGGAAATCCGAGCAATCGGCATCACCCTCCACTTGCTGAGATTCATCTACAGGACTGATTGGCATCCGCTCCAGCCTATCGGGACGGAGCAACACAATCGGGCAATCCGTGGTAACGGCAAACGGAGCAATCACAAAACCTCGTTGCCCATTGAGTTGCGTTAACGACGAGAAGGTTGTAATCTCTCCTTGATCTTGTGCTATGAGGATGCAGTGGTCTTGATAAGGCAAACGATAGAGTGCGTAAGCCACCATATCACTTCTTAGGAGTCAAGAGATAATTGGTTACCTGCACCGTAGAAATCAGTTCGCCGGCTTCATTCTTGATGTCCACCTGCCACACATGCAAGGTTCCGCCTTGGTGCATGATGCGCGCATGGGCTATCACTGTGCCACCGTAAGGCATGGCTTGGACATGATTTCCCTGTACATTGACACCCAATGGAACACGATCTGGGCAAAGCGCCATTGACCCCACACCTGCGGTATTCTCTGCCAAGGCAAGAGATGCGCCGCCCGAAAGAAAACCGAAAGGTTGCTTGGTACGATCGTCCACAGCCATACGAGCCATTAGCGTGTCAGGTTCGGGAGTGGAGAGAAATTCCATTCCCAAGGTATTAGAGAGCCCATCATGCTCTATAAGATATTGTGCTTGCTTTTCTACGTTCATCGCTTTTAAATTCATCGGGCTGCAAAAGTACGCATTTTTTATGAATTGAGCCGGTTTCTTCCGTCGATTTTGCATCACACATAGACACATTTGCCCTTCGGATAACAACAGAAGGAAAGCAGTGTACCTACCGATATACCACTTTAGCTCTGCCGAAACGTGGACCGATTTCTTCTGCTACGCATGGTCTACCTTATACCTCAGTTCGGGCTAAGAATGCCTTGAAGCTTCCAAGCAAGAGCGTTATACGTCTGCAGCACTTATCCTTTCTAGTGCTCATATCACCATTCTCGCCCTCTGAAAGCGTCCAAAGCTAAACAAAAAATAAATTGATTTCTGCTGAGAAATAATTTATTTTCTTTCAGAAATCAATTTATTTTTCTCTGTCATACTTTCCCTTTTATCTCTTCATATACCTCCTTTTGGAATACAACTTAGTGTATCCGTCAACCTTAAACGAAGGATGCCGGAATGCACTATGCCCTTGTTTGGCAATGCAGTGACACCTTTCAGAGGGAGTGCATTATTCCGAGCTAGGGTCTACCTTATAATAAAATAGATAAAAAGCAACGCTATGTCGGATAATCTTCGTAACTTTGCACTTCAGAAACATATTCGAATATCAACTAACATGAACGTTTTAGAACTAAGCGAGCAGGAGATTGGCCGCCGCCAAAGTCTCCAAGAGTTGCAGCAGATGGGCATCGAGGCCTATCCCGCAGCCGAGTATCCAACCAATGCCTTCTCTACAGATATTAAGGAACAGTTTGACGAAGGCGAGAAACGCGAAGTTGTTATTGCAGGACGCATGATGTCGCGTCGCGTAATGGGTAAAGCCAGCTTCATCGAGCTACAAGACAGCAAAGGCAGAATACAGGTATATATCACCCGCGATGACCTTTGCCCAGGTGAAGACAAGGACTTATATAATAAAGTGTTCAAGAAATTGCTTGACATCGGTGACTTTATCGGTATCAAGGGATTTGTGTTCAAGACCCAGATGGGTGAGATCTCTGTACACGCACAGAGCTTGCAACTATTGTCAAAGAGCCTCAAGCCATTGCCAATCGTGAAATACAAGGACGGCGTAGCTTACGATAAGTTTGATGATCCCGAGCTACGTGCACGCCAGCGCTATGTTGACCTAGTGGTCAATGACGGCGTGAAGGATACGTTCCTCAAACGTGCCACCGTGCTGCGCACCATGCGTAAGTTCTTCGACGAGCACGGATACACCGAGGTGGAGACACCTATCTTGCAGTCGATAGCAGGCGGAGCCAGTGCACGCCCATTCATCACCCACTTCAATGCGCTCAATATCGAGATGTATATGCGTATCGCCACTGAGCTTTACCTGAAGCGTCTGATTGTCGGCGGATTCGAAGGCGTATATGAAATCGGCAAGAACTTCCGCAACGAGGGTATGGACAAGTACCACAACCCTGAGTTTACCTGTATGGAGCTATACGTTCAGTATAAGGATTACAACTGGATGATGTCCTTCACCGAGACCTTGCTGGAAACTATCTGTAAGGAAGTGAACAACGGCAAGACCGAGGTTCAGAACGGGAACAACCTCATCTCGTTCAAAGCACCTTTCCGTCGTCTTCCTATCCTCGAGGCTATCAAGGAGAAGACAGGCTTCGACCTCGATGGAAAGAGCGAAGAAGAGATTCGCCAAATCGCCACCAACGATCTCAAGATGGAAGGCATTGATGAGACCTATGGTAAGGGCAAACTGATTGACGAGATCTTCGGCGAGTTCTGCGAGGGCACGTTCATCCAGCCAACCTTCATCATCGACTACCCCGTAGAGATGTCACCACTGACCAAGATGCACCGTTCTAAGCCCGGACTGACCGAGCGCTTCGAGCTGATGGTCAACGGTAAGGAGCTAGCCAACGCTTACTCGGAGCTCAACGACCCTATCGATCAAGAGGAACGCTTCAAAGAACAGATGCGCTTAGCTGACAAGGGCGATGACGAAGCAATGATCATTGACCAAGACTTCCTACGCGCCTTGCAGTATGGTATGCCTCCTACAAGCGGTATCGGCATCGGTATCGACCGTCTATGTATGCTGATGATAGGCAAGGAAAACATTCAGGAGATTATGCTTTTCCCACAGATGAAGCCCGAGAAGAAGATACCTCAGAGCACCATCAAAGAATGGGCAGAAGTGGGTGTGCCTGAAAACTGGGTGTATGTGTTGCGCAAAGCTGGATTCAATCTGCTCACGGACATTGCCGAAGAGAAAGCGCAAGGACTGCAGCAGAAGCTTGGCGAGATTAACAAGAAGTACAAGTTGGGTTACGAGAAGCCATCCGTTGACGAGATTCAGCAATGGATTGACCACGTGAAGGCTTAGCCAAGATACCACAACGGGTAAGACTGACATGAACAAACTCGGAAATATCGCAATCATCGGAAGCGGTAGCTGGGCCACAGCTATTGCTAAGGTGGTGGTAGAACACACCCACCGCATCGGTTGGTATTTTCGTAAGCAAGATAAGATCGAGAGTTTCAAGATAACCGGGCATAACCCCGGCTATCTGCGAAACTTGAGATTTGACACCTCTGAAATCGATTTCTCTTGTGACATCAACGACTTGGTGGCACATTATGACACCCTTATCTTTGTAACCCCCTCCCCTTTTATCAAAGATATTCTAAATAAAATCAAACAACCTCTTTACGACAAATTCATCGTCACAGCGATTAAAGGCATCGTTCCCGATGAAGATATGGTATGCACGGAGTATATCCGCCGCGAGTTTGGCGTACCCCAAGACCATCTAGCATGCATCGGAGGCCCCTCCCATGCCGAGGAAGTGGCACAGCACCGGCTCACCTATCTTACCATCGGATGTACTGACCTAGACCGCGCCGAGCTCTTCACGCAAGTGATTCGTTCCAAGTATATGAAGACGAAGACCTCCCGCGACGTGATAGGTATCGAGTATGCCGCTGTGTTGAAGAACGTCTATGCCATCTGTTCGGGCATCTGTGAAGGACTGAATTACGGGGACAACTTCCAAGCCGTGCTCCTCTCCAATGCCATGCAAGAGATGAATCGCTTCCTAAACACCATCAACCCCATCGACCGATCGGTCATTGACAGCGTATATCTAGGCGATCAGCTCGTCACGGGCTACTCGCGCCTCTCACGCAACCATACCTTCGGACTGATGATAGGGCGTGGTTATAGCGTCAAGAGCGCCCAGATGGAGATGGAGATGATTGCCGAAGGCTACTTCGGAACCAAATGTATCAAGCAGATCAACAATAAGCTGCACGTGTATATGCCCATCTTGGATGCCGTTTATCACATCCTCTATGAGCGCATCAACCCCACGGTGGAGATCGATTTGCTTGCCGACTCATTCAGATAACACCCTTTCAGAACAATAGATATAAGCTTTTTAAGATAACATAATTAATATGGAAAGTATTAAATTAGACATTTCAAAAGCGCTTCCTTTCCTGAACAAAGGAACGCTTGAGGCTCTAGCTTCAAAGGTAAACAATGCACAAGCTACACTTGAGAACGGCACATGCCCAGGAAACGACTTCCTAGGATGGCTTCATCTGCCCACAAGCATCACTCCCGCATTCCTCGATGAGGTACAGGCAGTGGCTGACACGCTGCGCAGCAAGTGCGAGTGTGTAGTGGTTGCAGGTATCGGTGGCTCATACCTCGGTGCTCGCGCCGTGATCGAAGCACTAGGCAATAGCTTTGCTTGGCTTGTTCAGGACAAGAAGAATCCTACAATCCTCTTCGCAGGAAACAACATCGGAGAGGATTATCTCGCCGAGTTGACCGACTATCTGAAGGACAAGAAGTTTGGTGTAATCAATATCTCTAAGAGTGGTACCACCACCGAGACAGCGCTTGCCTTCCGTCTGCTCAAGAAGCAATGCGAGGTTCAGCGTGGCAAAGAGGAGGCTAAGGATGTCATCGTAGCCATCACCGACGCACACAAGGGTGCAGCTCGCGCAGCAGCAACCAAGGAAGGCTACAAGACCTTCGTTATCCCTGACAACGTAGGTGGCCGTTTCTCTGTGCTCACTCCCGTAGGATTGCTTCCTATCGCAGTGGCTGGATATGATGTTAAGGCGCTCGTTGAGGGTGCACAGGATATGGAGAAGCTCACTGGCGCTGACGTAGCTTATAGCGACAACATCGCTGCTCAATACGCTGCAGTACGCAACGCCCTTTATACACAAGCCGGAAAGAAGATCGAGATCATGGTCAACTTCCAGCCTAAGCTCCACTACTTCTCTGAATGGTGGAAGCAGCTATACGGCGAAAGCGAAGGTAAGGAATACAAGGGTATCTTCCCTGCAAGTTGCGACTTCACCACTGACCTTCACTCTATGGGCCAATGGATTCAGGAAGGCGAACGTTCAATCTGGGAAACTGTGATTAGCGTGGATGAGCCTAACCATAAGGTGCTCTTCCCACACGATGAGGAGAACCTCGATGGCCTCAACTTCCTTGAGGGCAAACGTGTGGATGACGTCAACAAGATGGCTGAGCTCGGTACCCGTTTGGCTCACGTTGATGGCGGTGTACCTCAGATTCGCGTCACCGTACCTAAGCTCAACGAGTACTATGTAGGTCAGTTGATCTACTTCTTCGAAAAGGCTTGCGGCATCTCAGGCAACGTTTTGGGCGTTAACCCATTCAATCAGCCTGGTGTAGAGGCTTACAAGAAGAATATGTTTGCGCTCCTTAACAAGCCTGGCTACGAAGCTGAAAGCGAGGCTATCAAGCAGCGTCTAGAGGAAGAGGCTTAATCTAGCCTTGCTTCCATAGCAGAAATAAGAACGAACAAGATGTTTGACAACGAAATCAAACAATATCTCAAGCAGCATGGCTTCACGACATTCAGTCCGAAGGCCGTGCTGTTTGATATGGATGGTGTGCTCTACGACAGTATGCCCAACCATGCCAAGGCGTGGGTAAGGTGCATGCACGAGTTTGGGCTCCAGTTTACCGAAGCCGACTCATATGCCACCGAGGGCGCTCGTGGTGTAGACACCATCCGCAGATATGTAAAGCAACAGACAGGCAAAGACATTGACGAGGAAGAGGCACAGCGCATCTATGATGTCAAGACACGTTATTTTCACGACCTACCCGAGACGCAGATCTTTGATGGTGTGACAGATCTGATGCGCAAACTTCAGCAACGTGGGTTGTCTATCAACGTGGTGACGGGTAGCGGACAGCGCCCTTTGATCCAGCGCTTGCTAGACGACTTTGGTGACTTCTTAGACGAGTCGCACATCACCACAGCTTATGACGTCAAGCACGGGAAGCCTGCTCCCGACCCCTACTTGCAAGGTCTGCGCAAGGCTGGCGACCTTCAGCCTTGGGAAGGCATCGTGGTGGAGAACGCACCCTTAGGCGTAAGGGCTGGCGTAGCGGCTCAGTGCTTCACCATCGCCATCAATTCGGGACCATTGCCTGACGAGGCGCTCAGCAAGGAAGGCTGCAACCTGTTGTTCCAAAACATTCGTGAGCTAGAGCAGATGTTGTAATCCTCGCCCACCTTATCTATATATAAGAGATTGCCCTTTACCCTATCGGCGTACCGACGTGGTTAAAGGGCAATCTCTTTTTAAGTTCGTTAGTGGTACATTCGGGCTGAGCACAACCCTATCACCGCTTGCTTTCGCCACATAGTGGCCGACTTGTGTAACATCGGAAGCAAAGAAGAGGACATCATCTCACGCTTACCTTCGTTGCTTGTCCTTTCACCTTTATTATATATACGCCTCTCGTTGGAAGGACAATCTCATGACGTGTGCCACGATAAATGGTTTGGCCGCTTGTGTTAGCCACCATGATGATATCATCTGCAGCGAGGCCTTCCACGGTAAGAAGATTTCCACTAACCACAGCCTTCACATCATCTGCGGTGATGGTGTTGACTCCCGCGGGGTCGGCTATCACGTTGATGTCACACGAAGTGGAAAGCTCAGAACCATCCGTAAGCGTAAGGGTGGCGATGACTTGGGCTGTTCCTATGCTCTTAGCAAGAATCTTATCCGTGTTATAGTATCTGAGGATGTCTTTATCGGAAGTGGTGATGATCAATGATGTGTAGTCGGCATCTTCGGGAGTAACCTTTACCTTCTTGGTCACATTCTCTATATATGAGCCGACATACACCTCTGTGGGCATACCGACGAACGATATGGTCTCTGGATCAATAGCTCCTACGGTTACTTTACACGTGTCGGTTTTTTCCGAACCATCTAGCGATGTAACGATGATGTTAGCTTCACCCATATTCACGCCAGTGACATAACCATTCTTATCCACCTTGACAATGTTCTCATCACTACTCTTCCATTCCACAGTCTTGATGTCTACATTCTCAGGATAGAAGGTTGGCACAAGTTGTATCTTGCCCTCTTCCCCCTTTTTCTTGATGCGAGCAGTTTCCGGTAGCATGATTTGTGTAACTGGAATATCAGCAATTGGATAGATCCTATCTGCCATATTGCTCCAAGGCTTCGTGTTCTTGTAGTCCTCTACTGAAGATTTCGGTACAAAGAGACGTTTGAGTCCTTCATAAGCATCGTCAGCAGCATCAATATCCTCAGGGTTTTCTACATAGCATTTTAGTATATTATTACGATTTACCCCAGACCAATAATATCCAATATGCCTAATTTGTTTAATGGTTATCAATGTTTCAGTATAAGAGCCAAAGGCCCATCCTCCAATGCTGTCAACAGAATCTATAAATACAGAGTTTAAGTTTGAACAATAACTAAACGCCCTTTCTCCAATGCTACCAACATGACCTATAGACACAGAGGATAAGTTTGAACAAGAATTAAAGGCCCATCCTCCAATGCTACCAACATGACCTATAGACACAGAGGATAAGTTTGAACAAGAATTAAAGGCCCATCCTCCAATGCTACCAACATGACCTATAGACACAGAGGATAAGTTTGAACAAGAATTAAAGGCCCATCCTCCAATGCTACCAACAGAATCTATAGACACAGAGGGTAAGTTTGAACAATACTGAAAGGCTCTATCTCCAATAATGCCAACATAACCTATAGATATAGTGGTTAAGTTTGAACAAGAATCAAAGGCCCGTCCTCCAATGCTACCAACAGAATCTATATACACAGAGGTTAAGTTTGAACAAGAACTAAACGCACTTCCTCCAATGCTACCAACAGAATCTATAGATACAGAGGTTAAGTTTGAACAAGACTCAAAGGCCTGCCCTCCAATGCTGCCAACAGAGTCTATAGATACAGAGGTTAAGTTTGAACAAGACTCAAAGGCCCGCCCTCCAATGCTGCCAACAGAGTCTATAGATACAGAGGTTAAGTTTGAACAGGACGCAAAGGCCCGTTCTCCAATGCTACCAACATGACCTATAGATAAAGAAGTTAAATTAGAATTATACCTAAAAGCCATGTCTCCAATATCGCCTACCTCACAATACCTTGCGTCAATAGATGCACAATTCTTAAAGTAATTCAAGTCCAAAACCGTTATAGCATAGGTAGTGCCTTCATAATTCACGGATTGAGGCACAACGACGTCTCCTTTATAGTCATTGGGTAGAACGTCAGCTGTTTTCTTTGTTAGGTTCAGCAACAATTTAAGACCACCGATCTCTGCCAACCTGTATTCACTAGGTTCTTCATCACTAACATTTACTTCAAAGGTGGTATTGGTGTCAAAATCATACGAAGAAGGCGAAGAGTACCAGTTGTATGTGTTATTGCTACCATTAAGATTGTTTAATCCCTTTCCATCTGTCTTGTTCCAAAAGCATACACCATTGTGTTTATTGTCCCAAGTTATGCTGACTGCTACTGCGGAACTTATATCAATGGTACAAGTTAGAGAATGTGATGTGCTATTATCTTGGTATGCCCAGTAACAACCCAATTCATTCTTCAGATAGAAGTAACCATCTCCCGCATCTATTAAGGTCCAATCTTCTCCATACATAGCATTAGATAAAGATGTCAAAGAGTAGTCATTTACATTACAAGTCAATGCCATAGAGGGAAGATCGCTTTGCCCATAAGGGTAAATGCGAATGATGGTACCTGCCTTAAGCTGATCGAGACTTGTAACCTTAGTATCAGCCAAGACGTTTGTGATAGAGGTCATTGCAAGAATGATTGCTATGACCCACTTGTTTAAAAGCATTCTCGTTTTCATATTGATATGTTTATATTTTCGTTTTCATCGTTGGACATATCTGCTTCAATGGCAGATATGTCCAACTTAATTCTAAGCTATGATGCTATTTCACTACCACTTTCTTGCCGTTACAGATGTAGACTCCGCTTTCAGTCGGTCTGCCTGAAAGCCTTACACCTTGCAGGGTATACCACAATTCATTGGTGGTGGCATCGTTGTTCACATTGTCTATACCATCCGGTACCAAGACCGTCACTTTGCACTCGTCATAAGCGCCACTGCCATCGGTAGCCGTTGCCGTGATGATGCATGTGCCTTCTTTCAGCCCAGCCACCACTCCGTTGCTTACCATTGCCACAGAGTTGTCGCTGCTCTTCCATGTCACTCTCTTCTCAGATGCATCTTCAGGAGCATAAGCAACGGACAAAGTGGCAGTTTCGTTAGTATACAAGGTAAGCTCAGATGGCGTGATGGTAACGGTCTGCACTTTTACCAACTCGACCTCATCCACTTCTACGGATATTGTTTTCACCACCTGGGTACTATCACCATTCCAAATCGTTATTGTTGTCTTACCTGGCTTTTTCCCGGTATATCCATAATCAGTTCTCTCAAGGACATCTGGATTGCTAACACTATGTTTTGTTATAAAATATGCAGGGAAACAATTGACGCTGATCGATTCGCCAACATGTATTTTGTAACTATCATTAGCATGGGATCCATCAATATTGACCCAAATTGTTTGTTCAGGTTGGTCTATGCACTTCACACGGAAGTTGCAATCGTAGGCTAACTGTTCAAGCACCCCTACGACTGCGTTCGACTTTATATGAAATTGTTTTGTACCCAAGGCTGATCTACCGCAAATGGATTCATAATAGTAGTTACCATGAGTACCATCACAAAATATTTTTAAAGAACTAGGGTCGGAGAAGTATGACATATAAGTACCATAATAATAAATATCTTTTAAGTATGCACAGCCGTATCCGTTATAGTCGCCTATATAGGTTAATGTTGCAGGCAAACGAAGTTCTACGAGGTCTGGACCAAAGTAAATATTTCCAAGGCTTTCAACGTCATAAACATTATAGAACATCTCCTCGGGGATCCTTTCAAATGAAAGGGATGTAGGAGTAATAATCATTGTGTGCACTCCGGCATAATCAAGGTCAAAGGTTGGAGGCATTTCTTCCACATAGACTCCACCATATGTCGTATTCACAGGAGCTTTGTTATCGAATTTTACGCCATCTATATATATATCGAAACTCCCATAATCATTATTATAATAAAACTGGGCATACCCTTTTGACATCAACAATCCTAAACCGCTACCTACATACTTAGCCATTATATCGCGTTCAGGATCGTACTCATGTTCGCAAGGATTGTTCTTTACCGTTACTTTCGTGAACCCTGAGCAACCATTAACGCTATCGCTATACCACACAATGACATCACCTTCTTTCAAACCTGTCACTTCACCATACTGGTTCACAGTGGCAATAGATTCATCGTTGCTAGTCCATTGATGTTGCAGCAGTTCATGCTCAAGATTGTCTATAAGCATACTCTCGCCAACTTGCAACTGGCAAGTGTCATATAGCGCACTACAGGTAGATGACGACGAGGTCACCTCTGTAACAAGCACAGAGCTCTTGGTTTGGGACCAGCAAACGCTTTTAAAAGAGAAGTGACTAGTAATAGACAAATATGTGGAGTCTGACATATTCTGTAATAGCATTCTATTATCTTCACATGTCACTTTAATCTTTACCGCCTCTGACTTGGTCCCACTCAGAATATCAGTTGTTCCATAATCTTGTAGCTTTGTATAGTCGGCGATATACGCACCCAAAGAATTATGAATATAATAGAAGCCATCATCTGTCGGTTCGAACGTCCAATCCTCACAACATGGTTTCTTCGCATAGTCGATATCCAACCATTGTTCGATTCCGTTACAGAAAAGAGCGTCTACAACCGAATCATAATAAGTATTAGATATCCTATACCATTTTCCCACTTCGATATGGGTAACTGGCGTAGGATTCTCAGCCATCATTTGTGATGAAGACATCAACACAAACATCAGTATAAGCATTGTTCGCCAAGGAGATGCAGCGACAGCTATTAGTCTGCTGTCTCTTGATACATTCTTTCTCTTCATACTATTCTGTTTTTGATTTATTATTTCTATAGATTGCTTTTATACTATTCTACCATTAGGCCCTAGGTTACAAAGGTACTACCCCCCCCAGAATTTCACGTTTCCATTCCTTTCCATTTTACTCCTAAGCCGCATTTTTTTGCTTCGAGTGGTTTTTAGTTATATTTTCTACATTTCCCTGTTAGAAATCAAAGGCACCTCAGCGTTGTAGTAGCACTCTTATTGATTCCGACGTTAGAAACGTTAGAAACGTTGGCAGCTTTAGACGCTAGGGGTTGTTTAATAGTTGTGGCAATGCCAACTGCAACATTCCGATATAATAAGCAAAGAAAAATGACAGTGGCGCAGTGAGCCCAACACGCCACATATAAGAGATTGCCCTTTACCCTATCGGCGTACCGACGTGGGTAAAGGGCAATCTCTTTATGCTCCCTGCAGATCTTCTTATGCTCCCGACAAATGCATCAAAGGTCTTTATCAACAAATCTTCAGAGCATCGCCATCTGCAGAAATGGCATTTTTGGCAGCATCAAGCCATCGGATTCATATACCTGCGAGGCTTCTTTCAGAGAGAAAATCAATTTATTTTTCTAGAAGAAATAAATTATTTTCCACCGAAAAACAATTTATTTCTCCTTCAAGAACGGCTTATTCACTCTCGTAAAAGCATTTGTTTCCGCTTGAGCAACCATTGGTTTTAGTCTTCATCAATGCGTCACCATTCGAAACTTTTCCGTTCTCTTATTTAGGAAAACCGAACCTATCATATATTGGAAACGTCTGACAAAGATAAGCCTGTGGCTTCGGCTATCTGTGCGTCGGTCAAGCCCATACCTTTCATTTGTTTGGCAATTTCCAAAGAACGTGCTGCGCGACCTTCTGCTAATCCTTCAGCAAGGCCTTCTGTGCGACCCTCAGCTAGCCCTGCAGCGCGGCCCTCAGCTAACCCTTCAGCGCGACCTTCAGCGCGACCTTCAGCACGACCTTCGCAATAACCATCGTCATGACTGGTATCAAAGAGGCTACGCATGTGCCTTACTGACTCCATGTAGCGGTCGTAAGCACGACGATCTTTATCGGGAAGCGAGTCGATGCGAAGTTGCTCGCGAGCCTCTGCAAGACCTGCAGCTTGAGTATTGTCATCTATCTTTCCCGTCTTAAGAAACTCTATCCACTCGTCAAGCGGGGTGGTAGCCACCTTATCAAAGTCGTTCACACGCAAGATATAATATTCGGGGAACAAGTCGCCAGCTTCCTTTCGCTTCTCTACATCTTCCTCCTTGATACCCAAGAACTTCTCGCTCTGCCGAGAGGACAACTTCAACCGGTCATGTGGGGCATGCAAGCCCGTAAATTCGGTCTTACCATGGTAGACATAATCTTTGCCTTGACCAAGTTCAAAGTAGACGATATTGATGGAATATACCTTCCGCACCTTGTCGTAAGAGTCGCCTTTGTCTATATATTCGGTGATAGCTTTGGACACGCCATAAAGCATACGATGGAAGTAAGTGATCTCATGACTATTCTGTATCTCGATGATGATCAGTTCGCCATCCTCGTCCTCAGCCAGCATATCCACACGATTATACTTGTCAAACATCTCCTCTTGATTGCCTTCGCTCTCAAGAAAGTGTTTGATAGTAATCTTCTTGCCTATCAACGAGTACAACAGGCCTTCTAGCACAACATGGTTGGTCTTGTTGCGGAGCAGGCGTTTCATCGCCCAATCAAATCTTATATA